>NZ_JBSFDD010000027.1:0-124092 GCF_053593715.1 Streptomyces sp. NPDC002125
TCGACGCCACCACCGCCGCCGAACGCTCCATGGCCTTCGAAGCCCTCGACCAGCTCGCCATGGAACACCTCCTCGGCGTCCGCTGACCCACCCCCGGGTGACCGGAGATATGCGGGCTCCGCCCCTCGCCGTTCGACGGCGGGGAGCGGAGCCCGCCCGGCATTATCGGCCGTCCGTCAGCTCAGCGACGCGGGCCGGGCGTAGGCGGCCGGGTCGGCCAGCACGTCCTGGACCACCAGCGCCGCGGCGCCCCGAGCCGCGTCACCCGCGACGGACGACGCGCGCAGCCTTCCGCCGCCCCGCGTCCAGAGCCCGGACACCACACGGCCCGTCAGTTCCTCGTCGGCGGGCGGCGAGAGCCACGGCATCAGACCCCGGTACATCCCGCCGAGCACCACCGCGTCCGGGTCGAAGAGATTCACCGCGCCGGACAGCACCTGCCCCAGCATCCGGCCCGCCTCGGCCACCGCCGCCAGCGTCACGGGGTCGCCCGCCTGGGCGCGCCGCTCCAGCTCCATCACGGCGGCCGCCCCGCCCGCCGCCTCGTCGATGCCCGCGGCCCGCAGCAGGGCCGACTGGCCCGCGTACTGCTCCAGGCAGCCGCGCGACCCGCACCGGCACTCCGGGCCCGCCGGGTCCACCACCACATGGCCGATCTCCCCGGCGAAACCGTGCGCGCCGCGCAGCAGTTCCCCGTCGAGCACCAGGGCGCCACCGACACCGATCTCGCCCGTCAGATAGAGAAAGCTGCGGACCGTGTCGAGCCCGCCGAACCACAGCTCGGCCAGCGCCGCGAGATTCGCCTCGTTCTCCGAACGCACCGGCAGCGGACCCGTGCCCGGCCGCTGGGCGGCGAGGGCGTCGGCGAACAGTTCCTCGGCCGCGACCTGGTTCCAGCCCAGGTTGGGCGCCTGGCGCACCGAGCCGCCCGACACGAGTCCCGGCAGCGCGAGGGCCGTACCGACCGGGCGGAGATCCTGCTCCCGCGCCGAGTCCAGGGTCCGGGCGGCGATCGCCGCGGCCCTGGCCAGCACCTCTTCCGGGGGCGCGCCGCGGTTGTCCAGGTGCTCGGTCTGCCGGACCCGTCCGGTGCCCGCCAGGTCCACGACGCACACCGACACATAGTCGATGTTGACCTCGACGCCGAGCCCGGCGGGCCCGGTGCGGGCCACCTTCAGGGCCGTACCGGGGCGCCCGGCCTGCCCGCTGAACGTCTTGCCCGACTCCGTGACGAAACCGCTGTCCAGCAGCTGCTCGACCAGGGAGGACACCGCGGCCCTGGTGAGTCCGACCCGGGCCGACACCCCGGCCCGGGTCGCCTCGCCGGCCTCGCCCTCGTCCCGTACGGCACGCAGCACGAGGCTCAGATTGTGGCGTCGCACGGTGTCCTTGTCGGCCTTGGACCCCAGGGGCGCGAGGTAGCTCTTCATATCGTCGACGAGCCTATGTGATGCCCGTCGGGGCCGGTCCCGCGGTGGTGGCGATGTGCGTCACCGGGGCGCGCGAGCCCGGCCCGGCCCGCACGGGGCCCCTAGAGGTCCGCCGCGTCCTTCACCACGCCCAGGTCGACGAACTTGAAGCCGGTCGCCTCCCTGCCCTCCCCGCCGCCCGCCGCCGAGGTCTCGTGTCCGTCCTGGACCACCAGGAGACCGCGCGGATAGCGGGAGCCCAGCGGCTCGTCGAGCACGGCGGCACCGTCGCACTCCTCGCTGCCGTCGAGGTCGGCCGAGACGGCGGTGACCCGGAAGCCGCCCTCGTACTCGTTGTCCTCGGAGACCTCGCGGTCGTACAGGGCGAAGCTGTTGTCACCCTGGCCGGACGCGAGGAGGTAGCCGTCACCGCCGGACTCCTGGAGAAGGGTCAGCCCCTCCACGTCGGCCGCCAGCCGCTTGCCGCCGAAGCCCGGGTCCGTGCCCGGCGCGCACTCCTCGGTCTCCGGGTCGTACGTCCCGGGGACGCCGTACTCCCTGACCTTGTCCACCAGGACCGGGCGGCCCTTCAGCCCGGCCGGCAGACGCCAGATGCCGACGTCCTCCTGGCCCGCGTAGAGGGTGCCGTTCTCCGGGTCGACGACCATGCCCTCGACCTGCGGCAGCTCGCCCGGCTCACCGCACGGCGTCCACGAGGTGCCGTCCGGGAGCCGGAACGACGAGGGCAGGGAGAGCGTGCGGACGAGGCTGTAACCCACCGTGCCCGCAGCCGTCGGCCGGAGTTCCAGCAGCGCGAGGTCGGTGGTGTTGCGGCGGCTGACGAGCGCGTACGAGCGCCCGGTCGACCGGTCCTGCCAGGTGGCGAGCCCGTACACCGTCCGCTGCTCGTTGATCTCGGCCTGGTCCGACGAGAAGACCGGGGCCGCGGCGGGGTCGGTGACGTCCTTGAGCGGACCGCCCGGCTGCGAGGGGTCGACGCGGTAGATCCGGAGGCGGTCGTTGCCCCGGTCGCTCACCACGGCGACGTCGGCGCGGCCCGTCGGGGTGCCGAGCCCGGTGAGCAGGTCGACGTTGTTGAACCGGCCCGGGGCGTCGTCCTCCGAGGCCGCCGCGGGTGCCGGGAGGGACTGGACCAGGGACGCGTCCAGGCCGTAGACCCGGAGCCCGCCCTCCTTGGCGGTGGCGACGACCAGGCTCCGGCCGGGGTCGGCGTCGTTGCGCCAGATCGCCGGGTCGTCGGCGTTGGCGTTGTCCCCCGCCTCGTCGTCGTACAGCGCCGCCGTCTCCGACGTCGCACCGACGGACGGCAGGGACCGCGCGTGGGCGGGGGACAGCGGGACGAGGGTGATCAGTGCCGTACCGAGGAGGGCGGAGGCCGCCAGGCGAGGCGAGCGGTGCGTGCGCACAGATGCTTCCTGTCGTGAGAGGGACATGTCCATGACTCGTCAGGAAGTGTCGGGCGGCGGGGCGGGCCTACGGTGTCACGCCCATGAGAAGGACGTGGGCGGCAGGTGAATTCGCGGTGTCGAGGGCCCGGGTCCGGTGACGGCCGCCACCGGACCCGGGCACCCTCGCGCGCCGGTGGGGATCAGGGCTTCGCGCCCCGGGCCTCCAGCATGTCCGCCATGAGCGTGATCTCGGACTCCTGGGCGCGGGCCATGCCCGCCGCCAGGTCGCTGATCTCGTCCGTCCGCGCCGAACCGGCCGCCGCCCGCGCCATGTCGGCGCCCGCGCGGTGGTGGACGGTCATCAGCCGCAGGAACAGCACCTCGGCATCCCTGCCCTTGGCGGCGCGCAGCCGGTCCAGCTGGGTGTCGGTTGCCATGCCCGGCATGAGCGCTCCGTCGTCCGGGGTGGCGGGGTGGCCCATCCACTCCATCGGCGCCCGGTCCGAGCTCTTGGGCCTGCCCCACGACTCCAGCCAGCCCAGCATCATGCCCCGCTGGTTGGCCTGGGTGTTGATGATGTCGTACGCGAGCCGTCGCACGGCCTCGTCGTCCGTGCGGTCCCGGACGATGAACGCCATCTCCACCGCCTGCTGGTGGTGGACCGACATGTCCCGGGCGAAGCCCACATCGGCCGAGCTCTCGGCCGGGGCGGTCGCGGAGGTCCCGGAGCCGGACGTCCCCGAGCCGGAGGGGGAGGCCTCCGACGGCCGTACGACCATCAGCAGCACCAGCCCCACCGCCACCACGAACACCACGGCCCCCGCCCACACCAGTGACCGGGAGGAGCGCGCCGTCGAGGTCACTTGGCGATCCCGCCCGAGCAGGCGGCGCCCGGCTCAGGGGTCTGCGCTCCCTGGACGTACTTGGTGAAGAACTGCGCGACCCGTGCGTCCGTGGCGCTCTTCACCGTGAGCTGCTTGCCCCAGGCGCTGAGCATCAGCGGGTCCTTCTGGTCGGCCACGGGGCTCATCAGCGAGTAGGGCGTCTTGGACACGCGCTCGGCGAGCGCCTCGACGTCGGCGTCCTTCGCCTTCTCGTTGTACGTGACCCAGACGGCGCCGTGCTCCAGGGAGTGGACGGCGTTCTCGTTCGGTATCGCCTCGGTGTAGACGTCGGCGTCGCAGTTCATCCAGACCGGGTTGTGGTCACCGCCGACGGGCGGGTTCATCGGGTAGTCGACGGCCTTCTCGACGTGGTTCTGGGTCAGCTTGTCCCAGGACTTCTCGCCGGTGACGGGGGAGGTCTTCGCCTGTTCCTCGGCCTTGTCCTGCTCGTCGGCGGCCGACATCAGATAGCCGCCCCCCGCGACGAGGCCGGCGAGCACGACGACGGCAGCGGTGATGGTGATGATGCGGCTGCGGCGCTCGCGGGCCCGCTCCTTGCGGCGGGCCTCGTCGAGCTTGGCGCGGCGAGCGGCGGCAGAGCTGTTCTGGTTCTTGGCGGAAGCCATGTCTCAGGTCCTCGGATTCGGCGGATGGCGTGCGCGGAACGTGCGCTACGCGGGGAAGAGGGCATACGGACGTGCCGCCTGAGGCGCTCTCACGGCGCGGGAGGGCGGAGATCCGGCCTCTAGATCCGCTGGACCTGAAGACGCAGACGGTCGACGGCGTCCACGCCGTCGTTGCAGGGCCCCCGGATGGGCGCCGCGCCGGTGGGCGGAGCGGCACGGGGCGCGGCCGAGCCGCAGGGCAGCGCCACGGGAGCGGCGTGCCCGGGCAGGACCACGGCCGACGAGTGGTCCGTCGTGCCGTGACAGGAGCTGCCGACCCCGCGCTCGGCCGGTGAGTCGGCCACGACGACGGACACGACCGCCGACGGCACAGGGGTGAAGGCCCGGACCTCGGTCCGGGAGGAGGCGTCGTCGCGGGGCGCGGCGGTGGCGGTGTGCGAGCAGCAGAGGAACACGGCCAGGAGCATCAGCGCCCATGCCAGGGCGACGGGCAGGCTGTTCGTGCCCCGCCGCCGTGTCGTCCGCCCGCTCTCTCCGGTCATCGCCGCCATCGTAATGGTGTGTGAATGTTCAATGAGTCCGGCCCACAGCTTGGCAGGATAGTGTGCCGCGGTGACGACGCAATCGAACGTACCTGCGGGCTGGCATCCCGATCCGCATGGCGCACCCCAGCTGCTGCGCTACTGGGACGGCTCCAGGTGGACCGAACACACCCACCCGGCCCAGACCGCCCAGGCCCAGCCCGCGGCTCAGCCCCAGGCCGCTCAGGCTCAGGCCCCGGCGCAGGCCCAGGCTCCGGTCCAGGCGGCGCAGCCGCAGCCCGTGGTGCCGCAGCAGCAGTTCGCTCCTCAGCAGGCGGCTCCCCAGCAGGGCGTGCCCGGCGCCGGCTCGCTCTTCGACCAGCAGGTCCTGGTCGTGAACCAGAAGGCCAAGCTGATCGAGCTCACCAACGAGTACAGCGTCTTCGACCAGCAGGGCAACACCGTCGGTTCGGTCGTCCAGGTCGGCCAGAGCACCGCGCGCAAGGTGCTCAGGTTCGTGTCCAGCATCGACCAGTACCTCACCCACCGGCTGGAGATCCGCGACGCCTACGGTCAGCCGCAGCTGCTGCTGACCCGCCCGGCGAAGTTCATCAAGTCGCGGGTCGTCGTGCAGCGCCCGGACGGACAGCCCGTCGGCGAGATCGTGCAGCAGAACGCCATCGGCAAGATCAATTTCGCCATGATGGCCGACGGCCGGCAGGTCGGAGCGATCAAGGCGGAGAACTGGCGCGCCTGGAACTTCGCCATCGTCGACCACAACGACGCCGAGATCGCCCGGATCACCAAGACCTGGGAGGGCCTGGCGAAGACGATGTTCACCACGGCCGACAACTACGTGCTCCAGATCCACTACCAGCTGCCCGAGCCGCTGCTGAGCCTCGTCGTGGCGACGGCCCTGACCGTGGACACCGCCCTCAAGCAGGACGCCCGCGGCTTCGGCTGAGCCCCGGGCCGGTATCTCTCGCGCACGCGTACGGGGCGGCGCCCGGCCCTGCCGGACGCCGCCCCGTACCGGCGTCTACTCCGCCTTCTCCGGCTCGCTCTCCGCCATCTCGGAGAGCACCCGCTCGGCCACCGAGAACGCGGAGTTGGCCGCGGGGACCCCGCAGTAGACCCCCGTCTGCAGGAGCGCCGCGCCGATCTCCTGGGGGCTGAGGCCGTTGCGTACGGCCGCGCGGACATGCATCGCCAGCTCGCCGTAATGGCCGTGCGCGACCAGGGCGGTCAGCGTGATGAGGCTGCGCTCGCGCCGGGACAGCGTCGGGTCGGTCCAGATCTCGCCCCAGGCGTAGCGGGAGATGAAGTCCTGGAACGGCGCGGTGAACTCCGAGGTCGCGGCCTGGGCCCGGTCGACGTGGGCATCGCCCAGGACCTCGCGGCGTACGACGGTGCCGCTGCCGCGCTCCCGGGGCGCGAAGTGGGCGCGCAGCGCCTCCCGCACGGCCGCCGGGCGTTCCGCCGGCGCCAGGTGCGAGGCGTGCGGCAGCTCGGTGAGGGCCGCGCCCGGGATTCCGTCGGCGATCTCCCGTGCGTGCGCGGGAGGCGTCGCCGGGTCCTCGCGGCCCGCGACGACCAGCGTCGGCGCCCGCACGTCGGAGAGCGCGTCCCGCAGGTCGAAGTCCGCCAGCGCGTCGCAGCACGCGGCGTACGCGGCGGGGTCGGTGCCCAGGAGGTCGTCGAGCAGCCGGGGTTCGGTGAACCCGGGCGTGAACCAGCGGCCGGCCGCGCTCTCCGCGACCTTCCCGAGCCCTTCGGCGCGCACCAGCGCGGCGCGCTCCCGCCAGGGGCCCGGGTCGCCGAAGTGGGCGGAGGAGCAGACGACCGCCAGGCGGTCGACGCGCTCGGGGTGGTGGGCGGCGAGCCAGAGGCCCACCGCGCCGCCCAGCGAGACCCCGGCGTACGAGAACTGCTCCAGGGACAGCGAGTCGGCGAGCTCCAGCACCAGGGCCCCGAGATCGGCGACGGCCGCCCCGGGGGCGATCAGACCGGCGGGCGAGCCCCCGTGCCCCGGCAGGTCCCACCGCACGACCCGGTGGGCGGCGGAGAGTTCGGGGGCGACCCCGTCCCAGAGGGCGGTGGACGTACCGAGCGACGGGCCGAGCAGGAGCGCGGGAGCGCTCGCCGGACCTTCGGCGCGGTGGTGGAGGAGACGGGCGGGTGTCGTGGTCATCGGCGCTCCAGAGCGCGGTCGGTGAAGGGCCCGGCGCAGCCGGTGTACCGGGCGGGGTCGGTCAGTTCTTCGAGATCGAGGCCCTCGAAGGCGGGCTCCGCCGCGAGGATCCCGGCGAGGGTCGTGCCCTCGTCCCGGGAGCGCGCCGCGGCCTCGGTGAGGATCTCCTTGGCGCGTGCGCGGCCCACCCGGGCGGCGGCGACGGCGGCCAGCCGCTCCGAGACGATCAGGCCGCCGGTCAGTCCCAGATGGCTCCGCATCGTTTCGGGGAAGACCCGGAGCCCCTCCGCGAGCTCCGCCGCGTCCCGGGCGGCGCCGCCGACCAGGCGCAGCAGGTCGCGCAGCGGCTCCCATTCGGCGTGCCAGGCCCCGGCGGGCCGTTCGTCCTCGGCGGCGAGCGAGCCGTAGAGCGTGGCCGCCGCGAAGGGCGCGCGGCGCGCGGCGGCGGCGATCAGGGTGGCGCGCACCGGGTTGGCCTTGTGCGGCATGGCGGACGAGCCGCCGCCGGAGCCCTCCGCGAGCTCGGCGATCTCCGTACGGGAGAGCGTGAGCACATCGGCCGCCGTCTTGCCGAGCACGCCCGCGGTGAGGGCGAGCGCACCTGCCAGGTCGGCGACGGGGGTACGCAGGGTGTGCCAGGGCAGCAGCGGTTCGGCCAGGCCCAGTTCCCGCGCGTAGGCCGCGACGAGCCCGAGCCCGCCTGTGTCCCCACCGGTCCCGGAGGCATCCGTGGCGAAGGCGGCCAGCGTGCCCGCCGCGCCGCCGAGCTGGGCGGGCAGCGAGTCCCGTACCGCACGCAGCCGGTCCCGCGCGTCCAGCACCGAGGACCGCCAGCCCGCGGCCTTGAGGCCGAAGGTGGTCGGCACGGCGTGCTGGGTCAGGGTGCGGCCGGGCATCGGCGTGTCGCGGTGCTCGGCCGCCAGCCGGGCCAGCGCGCCGGCGGTCCGGTCCAGGTCGGCCAGGACGGACGACAGGGTTCTGGACGCGACCAGCATCGCCGCGGTGTCCAGGATGTCCTGGCTGGTGGCGCCCCGGTGCACATACGGCCGGGCCTCCTCGTCGACCGCCCCCGACAGCGCGGCGACCAGGGGGATCACCGGATTGCCGCCGGACCGCGCCCGCAGCGCCAGATCGCGTACGTCGAACCGCTCGGCCTCCGCCGCCCCGGTGACCGCCCGCCCGGCCCCCGCGGGAGCCAGCCCGCAGGCGGACTGGGCCCGCGCGAGAGCCGCCTCGGCGTCCAGGAGCGCCTGGAGAAAGGCGTGGTCGCCGGTGGCGGCCTCGGCCGCGGAGCCGGCCCGCCCGGGGGCGAGAAGGCCGGCGTCGCTCTCGTGCATCAGCTGAACTCCAGGAAGACCGTCTCGCCGTCGCCCTGGAGACGGATGTCGAAGCGGTAGGTGCGGGGGTCCGTGCGCGTCGCGACCAGTGTGGCGCGGCGCTCGGCGTCCAGCGACTCCAGCAGCGGGTCGCCGGCCCCGGCCGCCCCGTCCAGCAGGTCGGGGAGGTACACCCGGGTGAAGAGGTGGTGGACCAGACCGCGGGCGAAGACGGCGGCACAGATGTAGGGGGCGCCACCCGGCGGCAGGGTGCGTACGACCCATCGGCCGTCCGCGTCCGTCGGCGCCCGGCCGAAGCCGGTGAAGTCCACGCCGTTGCGCCCGATCACCTTCCCCGACGAGGGGTCGTGGCGCAGTGAACCGGGGAGGCCGGTGCGCGATCCGTCGGGCGCGGGCTGCCAGGTCTCGACGATCGCGTCGGGCACGGGGACGCCCTGGCCGTCGAGGACGTAGCCGTGGACGGTGATCGTGTCGGGGTGGCCCGCCGGGGCGACCTCGCCGCCGCCGGGGAAGGGCAGGGCGTAACCGTAGAAGGGACCCACGGTCTGGGAGGGAGTCGGTGCGTGGGACATCAGGCGTCGCCTTCTTCCTCGGTCCAGGTGGCGCACGGGCCGTCGAGGACGATGTCCCAGCGGTAGCCGAGGGACGTCTCGGGAACGGACAGATCGTGGTCGTACGCGCAGACCAGCCGCTCGCGCGCGGCCTGGTCCGTGACGGAGCGGATCACCGGGTCGTACGGGAGGAGCGGATCACCCGGGAAGTACATCTGGGTGACGAGCCGCTGGCTGAACGACGTGCCGAACAGCGAGAAGTGGATGTGCGCGGGGCGCCAGGCGTTGGTGTGGTTGCGCCACGGATAGGCACCCGGCTTGACGGTCGTGAACGAGTAGCCGCCGTCGTCATCGGTGAGGCAGCGTCCGAAACCGGTGAAGTTCGGGTCGAGCGGCGCCGGGTGCTGGTCGAGCTGGTGGGCGTACCGCCCCGAGGCGTTTGCCTGCCACACCTCGACCAGCTGTCCGCGCACGGGCCGGCCGGCCCGGTCCAGCACGCGGCCGGTCACGGTGATGCGCTCACCGAGCGGCTCGCCGTGGTGCTGTGCGGTGAGGTCCCGGTCCAGCGCGGTCACATCGGTGACCCCGAACGCGGGCCCGGAGAGCTCGACCGCCTCCGGGTCGCGCAGGGGTATGAGCGAGCGGTGCGGGTGGCGGTAGTGGCTGCTGCGGTACGGGGGATAGTCGCGCGGCGGATGGGAGGCACCCGGCACCGCGGCGGCCTGCGCCTTGGCCACCTCCGTGTCGATCTCCTGCTGGGTCAGTCCGTCGGGCAGGGGCTGGGCGGGAAGGTCACGTGCGGTCATGTCACGGCTCCGTGAAAGCTGATAATGCTCAGTACACTGAGTAAATGCGATGTCCGTGAAGCTATCCAGAGGTCGCTGTCACGGTCAAGACCCTCAGTGCACTGTGTATCTTCGACATCCTGGCCGGCGGAGGGTCCGGCCCACAGCGATCCGGGGCCGACGGGGCGCCCGGCCCACGGTGATCCGTCGGCCGGCGACACCGTCGGCCGGCGGCCGACAGAGAGGGCGTGCCGTGCAGGCGGTCGACCTGAGCACCCACCCCGGGCACCTGGCCCGGCGTCTCCAGCAGGCGCACCACCTGCTCTGGAACGCGATGGTCTCGCAGGAGACCACCTCGCCCCAGTTCGCCGTGCTCAACGCGCTGACCGCCGAACCCGGCCTCGACCAGCGCACGGTGGGGGAGCGGGTCGGCCTGGACCGGTCCACCATCGCCGAGGTCGTCAGCCGGCTGCTGCGCCGGGGGCTGCTCGACAAGGTGCGCGACCCCCAGGACGGCCGGCGCTCCCTGCTGCGCCTCACGGAGGAGGGCGCGGACACCCACCGGAAGCTCGCCCTGCGCACGGTCCGGATGAACCAGGTCTTCCTCGGCCCGCTCTCCGCGGACGAGCGGCGGACGCTCTTCGACCTGATGCACCGGGTGTCGGACGCCGCCGAGACCTTCCGGGTGCCGGAGGAGGCCAGGTGACGGCGGGCCGGGCCGGGAGGTTCGAGGTGGCACCCGTGGACCTTCGTCCGGAGGAGGCGCTCCAGGGGCTGCCCCCTCGTCCCTGACGGGACAGCCCTCAGGGAGTGCGGAGGCCGAAGCGCGCGCCCCGGGGGTCGCGGACGACGGCGACCCAGGGGCCGCCGGGGACGTGCCTCGGCGGTGCGAGCTGCTCGCCGCCCGCGCTCAGCACCGTGGCGGCGGTGGTCTCCGTGTCGGTGACCGTGAAGTAGGGCAGCCAGTGCGGCCCGGTCTCCTCGGCCTCGTCGGGTGACTGCTCCTTGAGACCGCCGAAGGCCGCCCCCTCCACGCCCCAGTGGGTGAAGTGCTCCGACGCGTCGACCGTCCAGCCGAACACGGCCGGATAGAAGGCGAGCGCTCCCTGTGGGTCGGAGGTGCGCAGTTCGGTCCAGCCCAGGGCGCCGGGGGAGTTGAAGCGCCCCGCGCCCGGGAAGGCGCGTGCCTGCCAGAGGCAGAACGCCGCCCCCGACGGATCGGCGGCCACGGCGAACCTGCCCTGGTCGAAGACGTCCATCGGCCCCATCAGCACGGTGCCGCCGGCCGCGCGCACCGCCTCCGCCGACGCGTCCGCGTCCTCGGTGGCGAAGGAGACCGTCCAGGACGGCGGCTGGTCCGGGCGGTAGACGGGGGTCAGGGCGGCGACCGCGTCCTCGCCGATGCGCGCCATTGTGTAGCCGCCGGCCTCGGGGCGGGGGTCGGTCTCGGACCGCCACCCGAAGACCGCCGCGTAGAAGGCCTGGGCGCCCGGCACGTCCGGCGTGCTGAGCTCGACCCAGCAGGGCCCTCCCGGCACCGGCTTCATGAGCTTCATCCCGTTTCCTCCCGATGCGCGCGCCTGTGCACGCCTTCCTACGCTGTTGTCCAGCACGCTAGAGCGGCGTGGAAGCGGCGGCTACCGGAGGCGGAGCCGCGCACGATCCAAGTGTTTTACAGGTGTAACACCTGTTAAGGTAAATGGGTGAGTGATACAGCCATGCGACCCCGGAAGCCATCCGTCCACAAACTGCCGGTCACTGGCGTCCTGCGGCTGAGGAGCCCCGCGGAGACCTGGTACAAGCCCGCGCTGAGCGTGGTGGTCGCCTCGGCGGTCCCGAATCTGCTGCTGTACTCGCTCGACCGGCTCGACCTCGTGATGTACACGATGGCCGGCTCGCTCTGCGCGCTGTACGGGCACAACCTGCCGTACGCCCGACGGGCCCACACCGTCCTCCGGGTGATCCTCGGCATGGCCGCGGGTTTCGCCGTCGCCCTGGTCACGGCGTCGCTCACCGACTCGACCGCTGTCCTGATCGCGGTCGGAGCGCTGCTCGCCGCCGTGCAGAAGACCTTCTGCGACGCCACCCGCATCGGCCCTCCCGGCAACGTGATCTTCGCGTTCGTCACATCGGCCGCGCTCTTCGTCCCGCAGGAGCTGGGGCAGGTGCCCGGGCACATGGCGCTGATGCTGGCCGCGGGCGCCTTCTCCTGGCTGGTCACGGCGGGGCCGGCCCTCTGGCGCAGGGAGGGGCCCGAGCGCCTCGCCACCGCCCGCGCCCTCGACGCGGCAGCGGCGTACGCGGCGGAACCCGGTCACCGGACCCGGCACGCCGCCGCGGCAGCGGTTCAGGCCGCCTGGCAGGCGCTCCTCGCCTCAGGCCGGCCCACCCCCGTACGCCAGGGACTGGAGAGGCTCGTCGTCCATGCCGAGCGCGCGCTCGCCACCACGGCGGTCGACGGCCCCGTCCGCGGCGTCGACCCCGAGCAGCTGCGCCGATGGGCGAAGGAGACCCGGGCGCGCGGCCCCGTCCCCAGCCCGCCGCCCGCGCCCGGCACCGTCGAGCAGCTCTTCGGGATCGACGCCGAACGGGCCGGTCAGCGCATGCGGCGCGGCAGGCGCGAGGCGCGGCGCAGGCTGCTGCGCGCACTCGGCCCCGGCTCGCCCGTGCTGCCCGTCGCCTTCCGCACCCTCCTCGGGACCGCCCTGGCCGGCTATGCCTCCTGGGCGCTCGGCGTGGGCCACCCGTACTGGGCCATCGTCACCGCGGCCTCCGTCTACCAGCCCAATCTCGCCCTCTCCTGGAGCAGGGCCGTGCAGCGGACCGTCGGCAACCTCCTCGGCGTCCTGGTCTTCGCCGCGGTCATCCCGGTCGCCCGTATCGGCCCGCTGGCCCTCGTGCTGTGCGTCCTGTTCTTCAGCTTCGCCGCCGAGGCCCTCATCACCCGCAACTACTGGCTCGGTTCCATCGCCGTCACCCCGATGGCCCTGCTGATCCTGGAATTCGGCGGCTTCCAGCCGGCGGGTCAGCTCATCACCGACCGTGCCCTGGACACCCTGGTGGGTGTCGCCGTCGGCTTCCTCGCCGCCGTCGCCGTCACCAATCGGCGCGCTTCCGGCCGTGTGGAGCAGGCCCTCGCCGCGGCGGGGGACGCCCGGGAGCGCGCCGAACGGGCCGTCGCCGACCCCGAGGCGGACCCCCTGGCGCTCGAAACCGCGCGCAGGCGGCTCACCGCCGCGCTGGTGGAACTGCGCGACGCCAGTGATGTCGCGTCCGGCGAATGGTGGCAGCGCGCCCTGCCGGAGGAAGAGCTGCTCGCCGCTGAGCAGGCAGGACACCGTACGCTCGCGGCGACAGCACAACGGCAGGGGCTGATCACCCTGCCCCCGGCGAACGGAGCGGTGTGACCGACGACATCGTGGCCTCGGTGGTACGGCAGTGGCAGGCCGTCAAGCCGGGACTGGACACCGGACCGATGGAGCTCATCGGCCGAATCAACCGCTGCGCGGCCCTTCTCCAGCAGGCCGAGGACGCCCCGCTGCGGGCCGCCGGACTGACCCGGGCGGAATTCGATCTGCTCGGCGCGATGCGGCGCACCGACCGCGAGCTGACCCCGGGTGAGCTGGCCCGTGAGACCTTCTCCTCCGGTGCCGCCGTCACCAAGCGCCTGCGCGCCCTCCAGGAAGCCGGTCTGATCGGACGCCGCAGTGACGCCCGCGACCGCAGGGTCGCCCATGTCGGGCTGACCGACGAGGGGCGCGAGCTGGTCGACCGGCTGCTGCCCGAGCAGCTCGCCTACGAGCGGTCGGTGCTCTCCGGGCTGGACGACGAGACGCGCGGCGGGCTCAGCGAACAGCTCGGCGAGCTGCTGGTACAGCTGGAGGGCCGCCTCGGCGGAGGCCGCCGCTGACGCACCGTCGCTCCCTTCGGCGAGGCGCCGAGCCTGACGAGCGATCTCACTCTCCGTCATGGTCATGGGGGTGGTGAACCGCCGCTTCCGGCGGGTCGGGCGGGAGTTCGACCACGGCGCCGCATCGTGACGGCCGGGCGCAGGCGCATGCGTACACCCGTCCGTCGCTCAAGGATCTGCTCCTTTTCGATCCGATTCGATCACATGTACCCCTGTCCTGTTCTGCGGGACAGGGGTATTCGTATCTGCGGAAGGTTTTCGCTCAACTGATCGGATTATTCGGCTTTGTCGCTGGAAATTCGCGGGCTGCTCCAGCGTGCCTTTCTGGGATCTTGTCCTTATCAGCAGGACAAAGTAGTCCGGTTTGGGCTGATTCCCTGTGGATGTCACTCCTCGCGCACGTCTGACGGCGGTGAGTGCGAAAACTGGCGAGTGTATTACCGCCGGCGTGCTCGCGCAGGGGGTTGGGCGAATGTGCCGAAGCACTGATCTGATCTGGCTAGGCTCACGCGCAGTGAAGTCGAGTTGATATGAATTCGCGCACTCGTTCATAACTGTCCGAACAAGTGCGTATACCTCCCGAATCAACCGCCAGAGGGTTTAGATGGTCCGTGTTGAATCACCGCCGACCAACAGAGACATCCCGGTAATCCGCGCCGCACTCCTGCCCGTTGTGCTGATGGCCGGAGCCACCACCGCCGGCGCGGTGCCGGTCACCGGGGACACGCGGGTGGCAGTCGTCCTGTGCGGTGCGATCGCCACCGTCGTGGTCGCCACGCTCGCCGTCGTGCTCAACCGCCGCCGCCGGGCGACGCACGTCCAGCGCGCGCAGTACGAACAGCGCATCGCGTTCCTGGAACACCGCATCGCCTCGCACGACCAGGAGACCGTACGGCTCACCAAGGAGCTCCTGCCCGCCGCGATCCGCAGGCTGCGTGCCAGCAACTCGCCGCAGGAGGTGATGCGCGACATCGTCGACGCCGACGAGACCTACCGCAACCTCCCCAAGGCGCAGCGCGCCCTGGTCCTCCAGGTCCTCGACATCATCGACAACGAGGAGGCGATGCGTGACTCCGCGCAGCGCGCCTTCGTCAGTGTCGCCCGCCGCGTCCAGGCCATCGTCCACCGACAGGCCAGTGAGCTCCGGGAGATGGAGGACCACCACGGGCGCAACCCCGAGGTCTTCGACGACCTGCTCCGCATCGACCACGGCACCGCGCTGATCGGCCGGCTCGCCGACTCCATCGCCGTGCTCGGCGGCGCCCGCCCCAGCCGTCAGTGGCCCAAGGCCGTACCGCTCTTCAGCGTGCTGCGCGGCGCGATGTCCCGCATCCTCGAGTACCAGCGCGTCGACCTGCACTCGATCGCCAAGGTCGCCATCGTCGGCACGGCCGTCGAACCGCTGATCCACGCCTGTGCCGAACTCCTCGACAACGCGACCCGCTACTCGCCGCCCCAGACGCGGGTGCACGTCACCGCCGTCGAGGTGCAGACCGGCATCGCCATCGAGATCGAGGACGGCGGAGTCAGCCTCAGCGAGGAGGCGCGTGCGCGGGCCGAGAACATGCTCGCCCAGGCTCAGGCAGGCATCAACATGAACGACCTGGGGGAGTCCCCGCGCCTCGGCATGGCCGTGGTCGGCAGGCTCGCCCGGATGTACCAACTCCAGGTATCCCTGCGGCAGTCCGCGTACGGCGGTGTCCGCGCCGTGCTCGTCGTACCCCGCGACATGATCACCACCGGGCCCGCTCCCGGCATCGCACACGGCATCGGCGCCACCTCGCGGCCCCAGAGCTCGCTCGACATGTCGCAGATGAAGCACGTCGTGCCCCCGCGCGGCAAGCACAAGGTGCGTCCCGCCGCGACCGGGCCCGTCCCGTCGGTCGCCGCTCCGGCCGCCCCCGTCCCCGCACCGGCGGCATCCGCCGCACGGCCCGCCACCCCGGCGGCCGCCATGGGGGACGACGAGATCGTGGTCACCGAGTGGACCGCGGGCGGGCTTCCGCAGCGCCGAAGCCGGGGCCGCGCACCGCTCGGCTCGCACAACCTCCCGCAGCAGTCCGCGCCGGCCGCCGAGCCCCCCGCCGCGCGCAACGGACACGGCGGCGACACGGCACCTCCCGGTCTCTGGCTGGAGGCATTCACCCAGGCGGTCAACGGTGTGCCCAAGGACCAGGACAACGGCGAAGACTCTGACGACGCGTGGGACAAGGGAGACCAGAAGTGATCCAGCAACGGGGAAACATGGACTGGATGCTCAAGGAACTGGCCGACGACGTACCGAGCATCCACCAGATCGTGGTGCTCTCCGCCGACGGACTGCGCATCGCCCGCCACGGCGGTGACCCCGACGTCGCCGACCGCCTCGCCGCCGCCTGCGCCGGGCTGCAGAGCCTGGCGGCGGCCGTCGCCACCGAAATCCCCTACAGCGACGGCCTGATGAAGCTCGTCGTCATCGAGGTCACCGGAGGGTTCTTCTACCTGATGGCGGCCGGAACCGGCGCCTACCTCGCGGTGCTGGCCGGGGAGACGGTCGACGCCGGCCTCGTCGGAGCCCGTATGCGCGACATGGTCGTCCGCATCGGGGCGCATCTGACGAGTCCTCCGCGCCACGACGGGCAGGCCGGATGAGCCCTCCCCGACGAGAACGCCGCAAGGCCGACCCGGAATTGAGCGACCCGGAACGGCTGTATGTGATCACCGGTGACACCGACGGCGAGAGAGCGGCACTCGACCTCGTCACGATGGTGGTGGCGCAGGCCGAACCGTCGCCCACGGTCCAGCCCGAGCAGGCCGCGATCCTGCGGCTCTGCAAGGCGCCGCTGTCCGTGGCCGAGATCTCGGCCTATCTGAGCCTGCCCTTCAGCGTGGTCACCTCGCTCCTGACAGAACTCCTGGCGACCGAACTGATCGAATCGCGCGCGCCCATCGTCCGCGCCGCGCTCCCGGACCGGTCCCTCCTCGAAGCGGTGATGCATGGACTTCAGAAGCTCTGACACGATCACGGGCCCCCGCAGCGAGGACGTCCTTCCCAGTACGGCCACGGCCGCGGTGAAGGTCGTCGTCGTCGGAGGGTTCGGGGTCGGCAAGACGACCATGGTCGGCTCGGTCAGCGAGATCCGGCCCCTGACGACCGAAGAGACCATGACCCAGGCCGGTGTCGGCGTGGACGACAACGTGGGCGTGGAGACGAAGACCTCCACCACCGTCGCCATGGACTTCGGCCGGATCAGCCTCAGCGACGAACTGATCCTCTATCTGTTCGGCACCCCCGGCCAGGAACGCTTCTGGTTCCTGTGGAACGGGCTGTTCGAAGGAGCACTCGGAGCCGTCGTCCTGATCGACACCCGGCGGCTCCAGGTCAGCTTCGACGTCATCGGCAGGCTGGAGGAGCGCGGGGTGCCCTTCGTCGTCGCCGTCAACACCTTCCCCGACGCACCCCATCACCCCGTCGAGGCACTGCGCAGCGCCCTCGATCTGCCGGACGAGGTCCCGATGATCGACTGCGACGCCCGGCTGCGCACCTCCAGCCGCGACGTGCTGATGACCCTGATGCGCTATCTGCACCGCCTCGCCGTGCCGCTCGCCTGACCACCGGCACACATCCGTCTCCGAACGGGCCCTGTCCCCCACGTGCCCGTCTCGCGTACGCCATATTCCTGGAGCCACTGTGACAACCCCCTTCCCGTACGAACCCGGATCGGCCACAGGTCCGGTGCCACCCCCGCAATGCCCCGCGCACGCCACGGGTACGGGCCCCGGCGGCCTGCGCCGTCTCTTCGGCCCCGAGGCCGAGGCCGACCCCGCCGGACTGTACGAGAAGCTGCGCGCCGAACACGGGACGGTGGCGCCCGTCCTGATGCACGGGGACGTTCCCGCCTGGTTGGTGCTCGGGCACAGCGAGAACCTCCACATGACCCGTACCCCCTCGCAGTTCTCCCGCGACTCGCGCCGCTGGCGCGCCCTGCAGGAGGGCACCGTGGCCCCGGACCACCCGCTCGCCCCGGTCTTCACCTGGCAGCCCGTGTGTTCCTTCGCCGAGGGCGCCACCCACGAACGGCTGCGCGGAGCGGTCACCGACAGCATGGCGCGCATCGACACCCGCGGGGTGCGCCGCCACATCAACCGGTACAGCAACCGGCTCGTCAACGACTTCTGCAAGGAGGGCCGCACCGAACTGGTCAGCCAGTTCGCCGAGCGACTCCCGATGATGGTGATGTGCGCGATCATCGGCATGCCGGAGGAGTACAACGACCGCCTGGTGCAGGCCGCCCGTGACATGACCCGGGGGTCGGAGACCGCCGTCGCGAGCAACGCCTACGTGATCGGCGCGCTGGACCGGCTGGTGGAGCGACGCCGGAAGGTGCCCGGCGAGGACTTCGCCACCTGGCTGGTCGAACATCCCGCCGGCCTCACCGACAAGGAGGTCAGCGAGCACCTGCGGGTGGTGCTGATCGTCGCCTACGAGACCACCACCAACCTGATCGCCAACGTGCTGCGCATGGTCCTCACCGACCCCAGGTTCCGCGCCCGGCTCAGCGGCGGGCACATGACCGTCCCCGAGGCGGTCGAGCAGACGCTCTGGGACGAGCCGCCGTTCACCTCGGTCCTCGGCCGCTGGGCGGTGGGCGACACCGAGCTCGGCGGGCAGCAGATCAAGGCCGGTGACGCCCTGATCGTGGGCATCGCCCCCGCCAACACCGACCCCGCCGTGCGGCCCGACCTCACCGCCAGCATGGAGGGCAACCGCGCGCATCTGGCATTCAGCAGCGGCCCCCACGAGTGCCCGGGCCAGGACATCGGCCGCGCCATCGCGGACGTCGGTGTCGACGCCCTGCTGATGCGCCTTCCCGACCTCGAACTCAGCGTGGAAGAGAGCCAGTTGAGCTGGGTCGGGAACTTCGTTTCACGGCACCTGGTGGAGCTGCCCGCGAGCTTTGCCCCGAGCCCTGAACAGGAGATCGACGCCGAACCGCTGCCCGCGGTCTCCCGTGCCCGGTCGCAGGCCGACTGGGAGGTGGCCTCGCCCGCGATGCCGCGGCCCGCGGGGACCGTACCGGCCGGCTACGCACCGGGCGGGGCGCAGGCCGCCGCCCCGCACGCGCCGTCCGACACCCCTGTGGCCGTCCCGGCGCAGCGGAGCAGGCCGCCGAAGCTCTGGCAGGCCGTGGTGCGCTGGTGGAACGGACACTGACACCGGACGCCGTGCCGGGTGCCCTGGTCCTCCGGGTCCAGGGCACCCGGCCGCGTGCCCCGTACCATCGAGCAGCGTGAAGCTGACAATTCTTGGCGGTGGCGGATTCCGGGTCCCTCTCGTGTACGGGGCGCTGCTCGGCGACCACGCCGAAGGCCGCGTGACACGGGTGACCCTGTACGACACGGACGCCGACCGGCTCACCGCGGTCGCCCGGGTCCTCGTCGAACAGGCCGGGGGCATCGGTGACGCGCCCGCCGTCCTCGCCACGACGGATCTCGACGAGGCCCTGCGGGGAGCGGACTTCGTCTTCTCCGCGATCCGGGTCGGGGGACTCGAAGGCCGGGCGGCCGACGAGCGGGTCGCGCTGGACGAGGGCGTCCTCGGCCAGGAGACGGTCGGGGCCGGAGGTATCGCCTACGGGCTGCGCACCGTACCCGTAGCGGTGGACCTCGCCCGGCGCGTCGCGCGGCTCGCACCCGACGCATGGGTCATCAACTTCACCAACCCGGCGGGGCTGGTCACGGAGGCGATGTCCCGGCACCTCGGCGACCGCGTCATCGGCATCTGCGACTCGCCCGTGGGACTGGGCCGCCGGATCGCCCGCGTCCTCGGCGCGGACCCCGACCGGGCGCGGATCGA
Source organism: Streptomyces sp. NPDC002125 (assembly GCF_053593715.1). Classification (NCBI taxonomy): domain Bacteria; kingdom Bacillati; phylum Actinomycetota; class Actinomycetes; order Kitasatosporales; family Streptomycetaceae; genus Streptomyces; species Streptomyces sp. NPDC002125. The sequence goes on from NZ_JBSFDD010000027.1 coordinate 19,460, forward strand.
CTACGTGGGGCTCAACCACCTCGGCTGGGTGCGCGGTCTGCACGTCGGAGGCCGCGACGAACTCCCGCGCCTGCTGGCCGACCCGGAGCTGCTCGGCTCGTTCGAGGAGGGCAGGCTCTTCGGCCCGGACTGGCTGCGCTCGCTCGGGTCGGTCCCCAACGAGTACCTGCACTACTACTACTTCAACCGGGAAGCCGTCCGCGCCTACCAGGAGGCCGAACAGACCCGGGGCGCCTTTCTCCGCGAGCAGCAGGAGGGCTTCTACGCCCGTATGAAGGACCCGGCCGCCCCGCCGCTGGCCACCTGGGACCGTACGCGCGCCGAACGCGAAGCCACGTACATGGCGGAGAACAGGGACGTGGCAGGGGCGGGCGAGCGCGAGGAGAGCGACCTGGAGTCCGGCGGCTACGAGCAGGTTGCCCTCGCCCTCATGAGGGCCGTGGCCCGCAACGAACGCACCTCGCTGATCCTCAACGTCCGCAACAGGGGCACCCTCCGGGTGCTCGACGAGGACGCCGTCATCGAGGTGCCCTGCATGGTCGACGCCGACGGCGCGCACCCGGTGACCGTCGATCCGCTCCCGTACCACGCCGTCGGGCTGGTCACCGCGGTGAAGGCCGTGGAACGCGCCGTGCTGGAGGCCGCGGAGACCGGCTCCCGGGCGGCGGCCGTGCGGGCCTTCGCCCTGCACCCGCTGGTCGACTCCGTCTCGGTGGCCCGCCGGCTGGTCGACGGCTACACCAAGGTCCACCCCGGGCTCGCCTACCTGGACCGGCCGTGACCGTCAGCCGCTTCCCACGTCCAGGAGTTCACGGCTGACCAGGATGTGCAGCTGGGCCTCCAGCCAGGCGGCGGACCCGGCGGAGCCGGGCGCGCCCGTCGCCTCCAGGAAGGCCCGGAGCAGGGCCGCGGCACGCGCCAGGCCGCAGGCCCGGGCCAGTGCCCTCAGATCGCGGACCAGGAGGGAGCCGGGCAGCTCGGTCCAGGAGGCGCCGGCCGGGGTGACGCTCGTGGCGCCCACTCTGTTGCCGGAGATCGTCAGCGCTCGGCTCGCGGTGCGCCGGGCGCTCTCACTGACCGGATTGCCCGTGGCCAGCCTGCTCAGTGTCGTACCGAGGTGACGGCGCGCGGACAGCCGGTGGCCCGTCAGCTCCTGTCCGTCGGCGGCGGCCCATTGCTTGTGGAGCACGAGGACGGCGGCTGCTCCCGGATGCGCGAAGTACACCTCTGCGGCGGCTCCGGCAGCGGTCGTGCGGACCCGGCAGCCGAGCGCGGTGAGCCGCACGCGGCGCAGCGGTGTGTCGCCGGGCTCCCGCACCCCGAGGACCGACGGCAGCGCGGCGGCCCTGCGCCGGGCATGGATCTCGGTGAGCAGCTCCGCGACGAGCTCGGGGCGGTGGTCGGCGCTGCGGGTGGTGTAGGCGGTGAGCCGTTCCGCGAGTTCGGCGACGGCGCCGGCCGGCCAGTGCAGGGATCCGGCGGTGAGCGCCTCGGCGGCACGGGTCAGCGCACCGGCGAGCACCGGGCTCGCGTGGACGACTCCCGTCATCAGCAACTCGTCGGCCAGGGATGCCGCGTGGTCCAGCGCGGGTGAACCTCCGGCGGCGGTACGGGCCGTGGGAGGACCGCCGACCTGGACGGTGTCCTGCCCGCCCTCCTCGGTGGCGGCGCGGAAGGCCCACACGGCGAGGGCCACCACCTCGCCGCGCAGTGCTGCGGCGGCGTCCGTCAGGGCGTAGGCGATCTCACCGGGAACCGGGAACCGGGAAGCGCACGGTGCACGTGGGGAGTTCCACCCAGGGCTCCGGGCGGTCGGAGGTGGGGTGGTGCACGCGCGCACCGTAACCGCGCTCGAACGTGCGGCGGGCGGCGGCCAGGGCCGGTGCCCCGAAGGCCCTGGTCAGTGCCTCGTCGTGTCCACCAGCCCGCTCACGCGGCCACGCCCTCGGTGAGTTCGGCGAGATCGGCGAGCAGTTCGGACACGACGACCGGGTCCAGGCCGGAGAAGCGCAGAGGGTAGCCGTGCCTCGCGGGGTAGTGGTCGCCCGGAGCGGAGGCGAGCCAGACCGTCTCCAGGGTCTGGTCGGGGAACATGTCGACCACGCCCACGGCGATGCCGGTGTCCAGCGCGATCACCAGGTACTCCTTGTCGCCGAGCCGCTTGGAGATCCAGCGCTCCACCCCGGCGTCCTGGGGCACGCCGCGCTCCCACCCGCGCCGCTGGAGCCCCAGCACCTTGCCCGTCGTCACCTTGAGCCCCTCGAACCGCGGCAGCCGGTAGCTGTCGGCCTCCTCCGGGCCCAGTGCCGCCACCGCGCGGCCCAGCTGGGGGAACGGCTGGAGGATCTCGTAGTCCGCGAACACCTCCGACCATGCGGCGAGCCCGGCCCCCAGGTGCAGCGGGTGCGCGAGGTACACGGTCGCCCCGTCGGGCAGAGCGAAGGCATCGTCCTCGGCATCGGCGAACGTACGGTCCTCCGCGACCCGGAACGCCGTGCGCACCCCGTCCGTCTCGCTCAGCCACACCAGACGGCGCACCAGGTGCCACAGCAGCGGATGTCCCACGAACAGCTCGCGGAACTCCTGCGCCGTCCAGGAACGCCCCGTCACCATCGCGGCCTCGAACCGGCGCACCTGGTCGGACGCGATCGTGCGCACATCCTTCTTCAGCGCCATGAACCGCTTGCGCTCGGCCGGAGCCAGCTCCGCGTCGTCCTTCGCGCCGGGCACGGGCAGGTCCTTGCGGCGCTTCCCCTCACCGTCCAGGACGAACGGCCGCAACTGCTCGTCGAATCCGACCGTGAAGGTGCGCGTACCGTAGTCGACGACCGTCGAACCGCTCGCGTCCAGGCCGAAGTCCGGGACGAGCCTGTCGGACAGCTGCTCGCCGGACAGCCCCAGTCCTGCGGCGACCTCGGCGATCTTCTCCTGGGCGCGCGCCTTGAGGCCCTTGAACTTCACCCGCTGTGCGATGCCGTGCAGATGCAGCAGCGCCACATCCGTGCCGATCTCTGCCAGCACGTCCAGCCCCTCGACGGCCCGGTGGTGCGCGGCCTCTCCCGGCCAGGCACGGATGACAGGGGTGAGCCGCCGGACCGTCCCGTCGTCGCCCAGCAGCCCCAGGGCGTGCAGCGCCCATGCCTCCTTCGCCGGCTGGTCGGCCTCCCTCCACCGCTCGAACAGCGCCCACACGAACTCGGCGAGCGAGCCGGCCTCCGCCACGTCCGTGACCGCGGTGAGGCCCGGATACGGGTCTCCGGGCCTGGACATGGCCAGCATGGTCAGGGCATGGCGCACCGAGTCCTCCGGCAGTGCGCCCCCGGCCCGTGCCGCGATCTGCGGCAGCAGCAGCGGCTGGGCCCAGCCGGGAAGCTGAGGCACCGTCGAGGGCAGGGCGAGCTCCAGCGGGTCAACGGCCAGCAGCACACCCACCGCCTCCGCCGCCGGCTCGCCGTACGTCGCGGCCGCCTTCCGCACCGTGTCGGGCCCGTGCAGGGAGGCGATCAGGACGAGGGCCTGCTCGGCGGCCCGGCGGGCGGCCCCTGCCTTGCCCACGGCGTCCGGAACGAGGAACGCGGCGGCCGTGACACCGTGCCGCCGGAACCAGGAACGCGCCGTCGCCGCCGTCGACTTCAGCCGCAGCGTCCAGCTCGCCATGTGCCGGGCGACGGACACGTCGACGAACGGCAGCAGCAGCGGGGCGAGCGAGCCCGGCTGGCGGGGCACGGCCCGCAGCAGCAGCGGCAGGGCGTCGAGCCCGAAACGCGCGACGACCGGCCTGAGGGTGTCCAGGCCGTCGTAGATGTCGGTCGGATCCCAGACGGCGAGCGCCTCGGCCACCAGCTCCTCCGGCGCGTTGATGTAGACCCAGGCGGACTGCAGGCTCGATCCGGTCAGACCCTGCCACAGCCCGGCGATGTCCCTCTCCCAGTCACCGCTGCCGTGCGCCTCGGTGTACCAGCTGGAGGACGCCGCCCAGGCGTCCCGCTCCCCGGGCAGCCAGTCCACCGACGGCGCGTGATCAGCGGTCAGCCCCGTCACGACGACGGGCGCGGCCGTCGCCCGCGGCCGGGTCCACGGCGGGGACGTCAGCACGGAGGGCAGGGCGCTCGCGTCGGTGTCGGGGACACGGTCCACGGGGTTGAGCAGCGGATCGATCACCGCCACGAGATCGTCCCCGAGCGTCGGCAGCACCGAGGACACCAGCGCGGGGTGCGCGGCAACATGGCTCAACAGCCATCGGCGCGCGTCCTTGGCCCCCTGCTCGTCCTTGTCGCGGACCTCCTCGGCGAGCAGACGCAGGGCGCGCACGGGATAGCGCCGCATCGCTTCGAAGAGGGCGGCGCGGGTGTGCTTGGAGTCCGCGTGGCGGAGCAGCAGGCGCAGTGCCTCGTCCGTCGGGATCTCGGCCAGGGCAGCGGCTGCCTTCTTCGTCGTGTCCGCGTAGTAGCTGGGCTGGAGGCCCTGGGCCAGCAGCGGGGCGACGGCCGTGCCGACGCCCTCCGCCACCGTCGCGGTCAGCGCGACGCTCTCGTGCACGCCCGGGGGGTCGCTGAGCGCCTCCAGCTGATCGGCGGAACGGAGCGAGCAGAGGAGCATCACTCCGATGGTGTGGTCCCTGGAGCCGGTCGCCTCGGGGTCCGAGCAGAGCTCGTCGACCCAGGCGGTCTTGCTCGGCGCGAGGTACGAGGCGATGACCTTGCGCGGGGTGTCCGTGCGGGACTCCGCGAGCGCGGCGACCGTCGCGCGGTACGTCTCCTCGTCGGCAGCGGCGATCAGCGCCCGGACGCGGTCGCCGACCGGGCCGTGCGAGCCCAGATGGCTGTACAGATGCGTGGTGAGGGGCGCGGTGCGCGCCTCCAGCCAGGGATCGGAGCGTTGCGCACCGGACTGCATCCAGTGCGCCTCGACCAGGAAGTACTCCACGGCGGCACGTGCGGCGAACGGCAGCCCGTGCCGGGCGATCCACAGATCCGCCCACCCGGACGTCGGCGGCACCGCGACGACCGACGCCAGCACCGCCGCGCCGGTCGGCGAGTGCGCCCCCGCCCGGTGGGTGCGCAGCGCGGCCACGAGCGCGTCGTCGCTGCGGGGCGCGTCCATGAACTGCTGGATCCAGCCCGTCTCCTCGGCTTCCCTGCGCTCCAGTGTGTCTAGCTCCTCGCGGCGCACCCTGCCCGGGGCACGCCGCACGCCGCCGCGCCGGGGATGGAGCGCCCGCTGCCAGGCGGCAGGCAGCACGAAGGTGTCCTCGTCCGGGAGCGTCCCGGACTCCTCGGGGGCGGGCGAGGCGGCGGGGACGGAGCCGGCAGCGGGGACGGAAGCGGCAGGCGTGCTCCCGGACGCCCCCACCTCGCGATACCCCTTGCGCTCCTTCTCGGCGATCGTCTTCAGCACCTGGGCCTCGGCCGCCTCAGCCGACGGATACTCCTTCGACTGCGTCCGCCCGTCGCTTCCGCACCGGCCGTACCGCACGGTCACCACGGTGCCCTCCGCCCCGGTCTCCCAGAACTTCGACGCACTGCCCTCAACGAACTCCCAGCGGCGCACAGGCCTGCCCCCCTTACCCGACCCCCGCTCCGCAGCGGGTTTGTGGATCAATGGGGCCAGACTAGAACCGGCCACTGACAACGCCCTCGGGAGGTGCCGCCGAGGGCCTCGGGTCAGGGAGCGGGCACGGCCCTCGGCCGGCCGGCCGGGTCCCAGGACGGCACGACACCGGTGACCTGGCAGACCATGAGGAAGAGCGGGATGGGCGGCGTATAGGGCGTGCGGCTGTCCGGAGCGTGGATCAGCCGAGGGCGCCCGGCGGGGACGTACGCCCCGGTGGCGTACGACGACTGCTCGGGCCAGTCCAGATCGAGATCCGAACCCGAGGGGACGATCCACCACCACTGGTCGGCGTCGGCGAACACGCATCCGGCGCGCGGCAGATGCGACATCAGGCGGAACCCGTAGCGCGCGGGCACGCCCACCGCGTCGTATCCGAGGCTCGCCGACAGCGCGGGTGGCAGCGGCAGCCGGACGCGGCCACCTGGCCCGTCCTCCTCCACGGAGCGGGCCCGGCGCGTGCCGAGCAGCTGGGACAGGGCGTTCTTCAGCATGTCCGCTCCATGTCGTACGGCAGTTCCGCCCATACGATGCGACCCGAGCCGTTCCCCGCGTCCAGGGAACCCCAGGCGGCGCTCATGGAGTCGACGAGCAGCAGTCCGCGTCCGTGTTCCCCGTCGGCCGTGGGAGACATCCGGGGGCCGCCGGGCTGATGGCCCTGGTCCTGGACGGATATGCGCAATCGGTCCGCGTCGCACCTGAGCTCGCAGACGACACGGTAACTGGCGGTGTGCACGACGGCGTTGGTGACCAGCTCGGAGACGGTCAGAACCGCAGCGTCGTGGGCATCGCCGCTCACCCGCCAGTCCGCCAGCCGCTCCCGCGTGAGGCGCCGGGCACCGGCGACCGACTCGGGATGCGCCGGCAGCGCGAAGCAGTAACGGAGCGCTTCCGTCCCGGGACTGAGGTCCAAGAGCCGGGGGATGAGCGCACTGCCAGGTGCCACGACCGATTCCTCACAGTGGGGGCTGTGTCACGCTTCGCACCGTCCCGAAACGGCCGGGCGCGACTACGCGAACTTGGTTCGGTCACCAACTCTCCCCCTGACATGAACACTTGGCAAGGGGCACTCTGAAAAATTCAGAGTGGCTGTGTCCTTGGAGCCGGGCACATGGCACACTGCTCGCACACAGCGCATCTGGAGGTCTGAAGTGAGCGAACCGCGGTCCGCCCCGACCGTGGGCCAGGTCGTTCTCGGCAAGCGCCTGCAGGATCTGCGGGAGCGCGTCGGCCTGAGCCGCGATCAGGCGGCGAAGGTGCTCCGTGTCGCCCCCGGCACCATACGCAGGATGGAGACGGCCGAGGTCGGGCTGAAGATTCCCTACGTCCAGCTCCTCCTGAAGGCGTACGGGATCAGCGAGGACGAGACCGACGCGTTCGTCGTGCTCGCCGAAGAGGCCAACAAGCCCGGCTGGTGGCAGCGCTTCCACGACGTGCTGCCCGACTGGTTCAGCATGTACGTCAGCCTGGAGGGCGCCGCGAGCCTCCTGCGCATGTACGAGCCGCACTTCATCCCCGGCCTGCTGCAGACGGAGGACTACGCCCGCTCCGTCCTGCGCACCGGCGCCGTCGGCCAGACCAGGCCGGCGGACATCGAGCGCCATGTGGCGCTGCGGATGGAGCGTCAGTCGCTGCTCACCAAGGCCGAGGCGCCGAAGCTGTGGGTGGTGATGGACGAGACGGTCCTGCGCCGTCCGGTCGGCGGCTCCGAGGTCATGAGAGCGCAGATCGACCGGCTGCTCGAAGCGACCGAGATGCCTCATGTGACCCTCCAGATCGCGGAGTTCTCGACCGGTCACCACCCGGGTACCTACGGCCCGTTCGTCCTCTTCCGCTTCGCGGTCCCCGAACTCCCGGACATGGTCTACAGCGAGTACCTCACGGGCGCCGTCTACTTCGACGCGCGCCCCGAGGTGGCTTCCTATCTCGAGGTCATGGACCGAATGGCGGCTCAGGCCGCAACTGCACAAGGCACGAAGGAAATCCTCCGGGACTTCCGCAAGGAGTTGTGATGAACCACATATACAACGGCATGCCGGCCGCCGACCTCGGCACCGAAGGCTGGTACAAGCCGTGGAGCGGTGGTAACGGGGGCAACTGCATCGAGGCCATGAAGCTGGCGGACGGCCGAGTGGCGGTACGCCAGTCCGCCGACCCGGACGGCCCCGCGCTCATCTACTCCAACGGCGAGATCGCCGCCTTCATCCAGGGTGCCAAGGCCGGCCAGGCCGACTTCCTCCTCACCTGACACACCGCCACACCTCCTCGCTCCACACGCTGTTCGCCGAACACCACGACCAACGGAGTGCGTCATGACCGGGCAGGACCCCCAGAACGTCGAGATCGACACGAGCAAGCCGCATCCGGCACGGATGTACGACTGGTTCCTCGGCGGAAAGGACAACTACCCGGTCGACGAACAGATGGCCAAGCAGCTCCTCGCGCTGGACTCCCGGGGCCGGGACATGGCCCGGGTCAACCGGGCCTTCATGCACCGAGCCACCCGCTGGCTCGCGGAGAGCGGCGTACGCCAGTTCCTCGACATCGGCTCCGGCATCCCCACCGAGCCCAACCTCCACCAGATCGCCCAGCGGACCGCCCCGGACGCCCGCGTCGTCTACTGCGACAACGACCCGATCGTGCTCGCCCACGCCTCCGCACTGCTGCGCTCCACCCCCGAGGGCGCCACCGAATACATCCAGGCAGACGCCCGGCGGCCCGACGTGATCCTGGAAGCGGCGGGCAAGATCCTCGACTTCGACCAGCCCATCGCGCTCTCCCTCCTCGCGCTGCTCCACTTCGTGGACGACGAGGACGGCGCCGCCGAACTGGTCGACCGGCTCGTGGAGCGCCTGCCGTCCGGCAGCTACCTGGTGCTCTCGCACACCACGGGCGACTTCGACCCCGAGGGCGCCGCCAAGGCCCGCGAAATGTACAAGGCCCGGGGGATGACCCTGCGGCCCCGCTCGCGCGCCGAGCTCACCGCGTTCTTCCACGGCCTCGAACTCCTCGAGCCGGGCGTCTCGCTCTCCGCCGACTGGCGTCCGGAGCTCGGCGAGGTGATCGACGTCGCGGGCGTCGACCCCATCCCGGGCTACGCGGGCGTGGCGCGCAAGCGCTGATCCCCGGACCCGGCCCACCTCCGACCACGGGGGCGGGCGACAATGGGGGCATGTCACGACGTACCTCCCGCCCGCGCGTCCCGGCCTCCGCGGCACCGGGCCGGACCACCCCGGAATCACCGTGCCCGTGCGGTCTGCCCGCCGCCTACGCCGAGTGCTGCGGCCGGTTCCACTCGGGTGCGGCGGCGGCCCCGACCTGCGAGGCGCTGATGCGTTCGCGGTACGCGGCCTTCGCCGTCCGGGACGCCGGATACCTGCTGCGCACCTGGCATCCGGCGACCCGCCCGCAGACCCTCGACCTCGACCCGGCGACGCGTTGGGTCCGGCTGGAGATCCTGGCGGCCACCGAGGGCAGCGCCTTCCACACCACCGGCACGGTCACCTTCCGCGCCCACTACACCGACGGCGGCGGGCCGGGCTCGCTCCACGAGAAGAGCCGCTTCGTCCGCCACGAGGGCGCGTGGGTGTACGAGGAGGCGGTCTTCGCCGAGTAGGGCCCGGCCCGGCGGGATCAGACCGCGGCCACGGCCGGCTCGGGCGGGGCCAGCTGCTGGGCCAGGTCCTCCGCGAGCAGCCGCTTGGCGATCACGTCGACCGCCGCCCGCAGCTGCCGGTCGTCGGGCCTGGCGCCGTCCTCGGCCAGCCGTTCGTTGAGCCAGCGGCCCCACGCGTCCGAGATGGTCGCCGCCTCCCGCGCGCCCGCCGCCGTATGGGTGAAGAGGTGGCCGTCCCCCGTGAGGTAGCCCTCCTCGATCATCCGGTCGAAGACCGGCACCAGGACCTCGGGCGGGATGCGGTGGCGGGCGGCGATCAGCCTGAGCCCCGCGTGGCCCACCATCCGGGTGAAGAGGTCGACCTGCATCACGGCCCAGGCCCCCGCCATGTCGAGGCGGGTGTCGGACCGGGCCACGATCCGCCGGGCGGTGTCCGGACCGGCCCCGTGGAGGATTCGTGCCACGGCGGATTCGAGCACCTTCTCCGCGTCCCCGGTGCTCGGCTGGGCGAAGCCCTCGCCCATGTCGGTCGAACCCGCCCGGGCGCTGTCGCGCAGCTTCACCTGCTTCAGGAAGAGCGAGACGACGAAGCCCAGCAGGGCCACCGGCACCGTCCACAGGAAGACCGTGTGCAGGGTGTCCGCGTAGGCCTGGGCCAGGGGCGCGGTCTGCTCCGCCGGCAGCGCGTGCACCGCCTGCGGGCTCTGAGCGGCCCGCGCGAGCGTCGCCGGGTCGCCGCCCGCCCGCGCGGCCTCCTCGACGCCGTGCGTCAGATTCGGCCGCAGCGCGTTGGCGTAGATGGTGCCGAACACCGCCGTGCCGAACGAGCTGCCGAGCGTACGGAAGAAGGTCACGCCGGACGTCGCGGTGCCCAGGTCCGCGTAGTCGACGGTGTTCTGCACGGCGATCGTCAGCACCTGCATCGACAGGCCGATGCCGATGCCCAGCACCAGCATGTACAGCGATTCCAGCCAGACCCCGCTGCCCGGGCCCATGCGGGACAGGAGATAGAGACCCGCCGCCATTACCAGGGAGCCGATGACGGGGAAGAAGCGGTAGTGACCGGTCTTGCTCACCACGTTGCCGCTGAAGATCGAGGCGGCCAGCAGGCCCAGCACGAGGGGCAGGGTCCGTACACCGGAGAGCGTGGCCGAGTCCCCGTCGACGTACTGCAGATACGTCGGCAGGTAGATCATCGCGCCGAGCATGGCGAAGCCCACGATGAAGCTCAGGACGGAGCAGACGGCGAACACCGGATTGCGGAAGAGCCGCATCGGCAGCATCGGTTCCTTCGCCCGGAGCTCCACCACGCAGAAGAGCGCCAGGGCGACGAGGCCGCCGACGAACAGGCCGATGATGACCGGTGAGCCCCAGGCGTACTCGTTGCCGCCCCAGCTCGTCCCGAGGATCAGCGCGCTGGCGCCGGCCGCGATCAGCGCGATGCCCAGGTAGTCGATGACCGGGCGGCCGGCAGCCCGCACGGAGGGGATGGTCCGGGCGGCGGCGATGACCACCACGATCGCGATCGGCACATTGACGTAGAACGCCCAGCGCCAGGTCAGATGGTCGGTGAACAGTCCGCCCAGCAGCGGTCCGACGACCGTGGCGACACCGAAGACGGCGCCGATCGCCCCCTGGTACTTGCCCCGGTCGCGCAGCGGGATGACATCGGCGATCAGCGCCATGGACGTCACCATCAGCCCGCCCGCACCGATGCCCTGCACACCCCGCCAGATGATCAGGAGGAGCATGTTCGACGCGAGACCGCAGAGGAACGAGCCGGTGATGAAGATGACCGCGGAGATCTGGAAGATCAGTTTCCGCCCGAAGAGGTCGCCGAACTTGCCGACCAGCACCGTCGCCACGGTCTCCGCCAGCAGATAGGCCGTCACCACCCACGACATGTGTTCCGCGCCGCCGAGGTCCGAGACGATCGTGGGGAGCGCCGTGCCCACGATCGTCTGGTCCAGGGCCGCCAGCAGGATGCCCAGCACGATCGTGACGAACACGATGTTCCGGCGCCGGGGGTCGAGGACGGGCGGCGCTGCGGCACTCCGCGGGGCGGGGGCGGTATCGCTTGCAGTCGTCACCTTCGCACCGTCACACCCGGCCCCGCCCCACGCATCCGGGGGACGGCCGGACGGGTCAGGCCAGAAGGGCCCGCACGGAGTCCGTCATCCGGGCCACGAAGTTGTCGCGCACGTCCTCGGGGACGCGGTCGAGGGAGAGATACGGGTTGAGGTCCTCCAGCTCCACGAGCAGCAGCTCGCCCTCCGGCGCCCGGCAGGCGTCCACCCGCTGGATACCGTGGGAGAGGGTGTTCCACTCCACGAAGCGGCGCGCGAATTCCAGGTCCCCGGGGCCCGGCGCGTACGGTTCGAGCACCCAGCGCCGCTCGGGGTCGGGCGCGTGCAGGGCGTACTGGAAGTCGTGGTCGACGAAGTAGAAGGACACCTCGTAGCTGAAGTCGATCCGGGGCTGGACGAGCAGGGTGCCGTCGGCGCCCTCGGGAAGCTCCGGCTCCTCGGTGAACCGCAGGCCCACGGAGTCCGCCCCGAGCTTGGGCTTGACCACATATCCGGCGGCCCGGGGGAGCAGCCCCAGGTCCTCGGCGCGGTCCACCGTGGGGATCACGGGGAACCCGGCACGGCTCAGATCGACGAGATACTGCTTGCCCGCCATGTCCGCGCGCCCGTCGAGCGTGTTGTAGACCCGCACCCCCGCTTCCCGCGCCCGGGCCCGGAACGCGTCGTAGGCCTCCTGGTAGTGCAGCACCGGACCGCTGTTGCGTACGACGACCGCGTCGAAGCCGTCGAGGAGCGCCGCCGCGTCCCGGGGGTGACAGAGCGCGACGTCGAAGGCCTCCCGCAGCCGGGACGTGAGGAAGATGTCCTCGTCGCAGTAGCGCCGGCCGCGTGCCTCGTAGGCGAGATCGGTGACGAAGAGGAGAGAAGGGCGTGGTGCGCCGGAGACGGCGTTCAAGGAATACTCCCAGGGGGTTCGGGATCGGGCTGCCGGTCAATAGCCTTGCTGGTGTTGCCCGTTCACTGTCATGAAGCACCTTGGTCTCTGCCCCACAGGAGTCACACGTGTCCCAGGCGTCCTCACCTCCCGATATTCTCTCGCCCGCCTTCGCAGCCGATCCCTACGGGGCCTACCGGACGATGCGTGAGAGCGCCCCACTGATCCACCACGAGGCCACGGGGAGTTACCTGGTCTCCCGCTACGAGGACGTCGAGCGCGTCTTCAAGGACAGGGCCCAGGAATTCACCACCGAGAACTACGACTGGCAGCTGGAGCCCGTCCACGGCAGGACGATCCTCCAGCTCAGCGGCAGGGAGCATGCCGTCAGGCGCGCCCTGGTGGCCCCGGCCTTCCGCGGCGCGGACCTCCAGGAGAAGTTCCTGCCCGTGATCGAGCGCAACGCCCGCGAGCTCATCGACGCCTTCCGGCACACGGGCGAGGCCGATCTCGTCGCCGCCTTCGCGACCCGCTTCCCCGTCCTGGTCATCGCCGACATGCTCGGCCTGGACAGGGAGGACCACCAGCGCTTCCACGGCTGGTACACCAACGTCATCGCCTTCCTCGGGAACCTGGCGGGCGACCCCGAGGTGACGGCGGCGGGGGAGCGCACCCGCCAGGAGTTCGCCGAGTACATGATCCCGGTCATCCAGCAGCGGCGCGAGAAGCCCGGCGACGACCTGCTCTCCGCGCTCTGCGCCGCCGAGGTGGACGGCGTACGCATGAGTGACGAGGACATCAAGGCGTTCTGCAGCCTGTTGCTCGCGGCCGGCGGGGAGACGACCGACAAGGCCATCGCCTCGGTCTTCGCCAATCTGCTGGCCAACCCCGAGCAGCTGGACGCCGTGCGCCGGGACCGGTCCCTGATCGACCGGGCCTTCGCCGAGACGCTGCGCTACACCCCTCCGGTCCACATGATCATGCGCCAGACCGCAGGAGAGGTGGAGCTCTCCGGTGGCACCGTCCCGGCCGGTGCCACCGTCACCTGCCTCATCGGCTCGGCCAACCGGGACGAGGCCCGCTACGCCGAACCTGACCGCTTCGACCTCTTCCGCGACGACCTGACCAGCACCACGGCGTTCTCCGCGGCGGCCGACCATCTGGCGTTCGCGCTCGGCCGGCACTTCTGCGTGGGCGCGCTGCTGGCCAGGGCCGAGGTCGAGACGGGCGTGAACCAACTGCTGGACGCGATGCCGGACCTGCGGCTCGCGGAAGGCTTCAGCCCGGTCGAGGAGGGCGTCTTCACCCGGGGCCCGGCATCGCTGCTCGTACGGTTCACCCCGGCCGGAGTCTGAGGGCCGCCGGACGCCCCCGGGCCCACCCCCGTCTGCCGGGGGCCGGCCCGGTGCGTCAGCGGATGTGCCGCCCCGATATGGCGCGGGCGATGACCAGGCGCTGGATCTCGCTCGTCCCCTCGAAGATCGTGTAGATCTTGGCGTCGCGGTACATCCGCTCCACCGGGTGCTCCCTGCTGTAGCCGGCGCCGCCGAGGATCTGGACGGCCTTCTCCGTGGCGGAGACCGCGAGCTCGCCCGCGCGGAGCTTGGACATGGACCCCTGCCCGGCGTCGAAGGTCCGGTCGTTCCGCGCCATCCACGCGGCCTGCCAGATCAGCAGGCGTACGGCCTCGATCTCGGTACGGATGTCGGCCAGCGCGAACGCGATCGACTGGTTCTCGATGATGGGGCGGCCGAACGCCTCGCGTTCCCCGGCGTACTCCAGCGCGTACTCGTACGCCGCCCGCGCGATGCCCAGCGCCTGCGCCCCCACCGTGGGGCGGCTGACCTCGAAGGTCGCCATGGCCGCCTGGCCCTTCGCCGTGCCGCCCTCGCGGGCGCGGGCGAGCCGCGCGTCGAGCTTCTCCTTCCCGCCGAGCAGACAGTGCCCCGGGACGCGTACGTCGTCGAGGAAGACGTCGGCGGTGTGCGAGGCGCGCAGGCCGAGCTTCTTGATGGTGCGGCTCGCCGCCAGGCCCTCGGTGCCGGGCGGCACGATGAACGCCGCCTGCCCCCGGGCGCCCAGCGAAGGGTCGACGGACGCGACCACCACATGGATCTCGGCGATGCCGCCGTTGGTGATCCACGCCTTCTGGCCGGAGAGCACCCACTCGTCCCTGGCCTCGTCGTAACGGGCCCTGGTCGTCATCGCGGAGACGTCCGAGCCGGCCTGGGGCTCGGAGACGCAGAACGCGGCCACCTTCGGGTCGTCCTCGTCGCCGTAACACTGCGGGACCCACTCGGCGAGCTGGTCGGGCGTGCCGGAGGCGAAGATCCCCGCGACTGCGAGCGAGGTGCCGAAGAGCGCCATGCCGATGCCTGCGTCCCCCCAGAACAGCTCCTCGTTGGCTATCTGGAGGGAGAGACCGCTGGGGTCCCCGTACATGTCGGCGAGGGACTCGAATCCGTACAGACCGATCTTGGCGGCCTCCTGGATGACGGGCCACGGGGTCTCTTCCCGGGCGTCCCATTCGGCGGCCGCGGGGCGCACCACCTGGGCGGCGAAGCCGTGCACCCAGTTGCGCAGGTCCTGCTGTTCCTCGGTCAGGGCGAGGGAGAAGTGGCTCATGGCTCAGGCCTTCGGGATGTCGAAGTAGCGGGTGAGCCCGGAGGCCAGACCGACGTCACCGGCGACCTTCAGCTTGCGCATCATGAACATCGTCACGGGATTGCCGTTGCCCGAGACCAGTTTGAGGAATTCGGCGTCGCCCATCACGAGCGTCGTACGGGGGTCACCGTCGGAGCGGCCCGCGCTCACGGTGCAGGCGCCGTCGGCTATCGCGGTCTCGTAGACCTCGTCCGTCTCGCCGGTGATCTTCCAGCGGATCAGAGCCGTCAGCCCGCCGGCCGCTTCCGGGCGGAACTGCTGCCGCATCCTGCCGAAGACCTCGCTCAGCACCCGGGTGCGCAGGTCGCCGCGCATGACCTCGCCCAGCTGCTGGGCGGACAGGCCCTTCACGATCCGCGCGAACTCCTCGGGGGAGACGGCGGCGAAGTCGAGCCCGGACAGTTCACCGGTGAGGTTGCCGCTGCTGTTGTCGGCCACGCCAAATCCTTACTCCAGAGTAAACTTACTTCTGGGTAAGGTAAGGGGGCAGCCGCCGCTTCGCAAGCGTCACCAGGCGCTGTCCGGACGGACCGGGAGACGGGGGTGATAGGCGGACAGCACCTTGTTGGCCCACGCCAGCTCGGACAGGGCCTGCTCGCGGTCGGCCTGGTCCTCGACGCCGAGCGTCGGTCCGCGGAACCTGCGCACCTCGCGGGCGGCGCAGACGGCGTCGAACTCCGCCTGGAGGATGTGCGGCGGCGTGCAGGAACCGATCAGCTCGGCGACCCGGTCCGGGATCGGCACGGGGACGAGGAGGTGCGAGGCGGTCATCGGGGTTTCCCTCTCGGATGGTTGGCCAGGAGGTGGTGCTCCGCGGCGGCCGGTGGGCCACCGCTCCTCCTTATGTAACGGGACGCAGTTCCTGGTTTCTCGTTGAGAACGTCTCCGTGTCGCAACCGTTTGGGACTGACCGTCTATTTCGCTTTACCAGAAGGTAAGTTGACTTCCCGTCATGTGTGTGGTGGTGCGGCTTCAGCTGAGTGCCTGGCCGCCCCGGGCGCGTAACCGCAGCGCGCGCAGCACCGCTTCGGTGGAGAAGCGGCTCTCCGGATCGGTCAGCTGCTCGCCGAAGATGGCCTCCAGGCTGCGCATCCGGTACCGGACCGTCTGGGGATGGACATCCAGCAGCTCGCCCATCTGGGCAGCGGTCCCCCGGGTGTCGAGCCAGATCCGCAGCGTCTCGATCAGCCGCTCGCGCCGTGTGGTGCTGATGCCGGACACCGGGGCCAGCTCGCGCTCGGCGAGCTGGTCGAGGAGGACGGGGTCGGAGAGGAGCCACAGCGTGATGAGGTGGTCCTCGCAGAGGATGACCGGTGCGTCGTCGATGACCCCCGCGTCGACCAGTTCGAGCACACGGCGGGCCCAGCGGATCGAGTCGGCCGCGAGCGCGGTCGGCACGGTCAGCCCGACCGCCGCGCCGCCGCCCGGGATCGTCCGGGCGAGCATCTCCCTGCGCGCTTCGCTGAAGGCCCCGGGAACCAGCAGGTGCGGCTGAGGATCTCCCGGGTCGATCAGGACGTCGTGGTCCGCGCTGATCCGGTCGAGTCCGGCCGGTGCGCGCACCGCGACGAGCGTGACGGTCTCGGGCAGGGTCCACCCCGTCTGCTCGCACAGCTCGGCGATGGCGCTGCGGGGCACCGGCCTGCCGGCGAGGATCAGATGCAGCAGCCTCCGGCGCACCGCCTCGCTCTGCTGGTCGGACTGGGCCTGCACCTCCAGATAGCCCTCGCGGGACAGCGACTCGAGCTCGTCCACGTAGGCGAACAGGGCGTCGGCGAAGCTGAGCATCAGCGCGGGCGAGAAGTTGTAGCTCCGGCCCACCTTCTTCGCCCGGCGCAGCGCGACCCGCGCGCCCAGTCGGTAGGCGCCCTGGAGCGCGTCCATGGTGCGGCCCTCGTATGCCTCGAACCTGCCGAATCTCCGGCACATGTCGTCACGCAGGACGGTGGGGGAGGAGGGTTCGGCGACCAGGTCGACGAATGAGGAAAGGCTCTGTTCGACGCCCATGCGGATGGACGTCCCATTGGGGCCGTTCAGCAGACGCGCGTATTCCGGATAGGCGCGGGTCACTTCCATGCCTATCTCTTTGATCAGGCTCGGCAGTTCGGGTCGCATGATCGCGGCGAACTCCTGGGGGAGGGGCCCCAGCGGGTCTCCGGTGTCCAGCGGCTGGATGAGTCTCGGCATGACCGTCCCCTTGCTTTCCTGGGCCCGGCTGAGTGGAGCAGGTGGGGGAAAGCGCTCCCACGGACCGACAGGTGTATACCAACATCGGCGCCGAAGATAGACCAAGTCGGGCGGGGTGCACACAGCTTGGACAAGATCGAAGTGCAAGGGGCACACATCGTGGCGCCGTTGTGGTGCTCCCGTGCAGGTGGGGCGGTAAATGCTCACTTCCGGACAATGTTTTCGGCCGCAGGCCGCCTCGAGCCGCAGATGAGGGGGGTCCGGCGGTCGCGCCGACGGCCGTCGCGGGGTGGCGGTCGGGCCCTCGGCCGGCTCCTTGTGATCTTCTCCCGGCACCCCGGCGTGAGCGCCGCGTCCGCGCCGGGTTTCCGGCACCGTGTGGTATTCCCGAGAAATATTGCGCACCAAGTGACAAGTGTGCGGGCCGAATTAGTGACCCGTTGACGAGTAAAAAAACTTGCCGGACCAATCTTGACCCGCAGGATTGTGCTCCAAGTTTCCCGCAAGTAACGTCACGCCCTGTCACAGAACGTGTGTGGCTGAAAGCGCAGCACGGCCCCCCACGCAACACGATTCATCGCGGCACTCCCTGCGCCTTTGCAGGAATTCGAGTGCTGTCCCCGCAACAGTGCACCCGCACTGCCGAATCGGAGGAACTCACTGTGCGCAACACCCTCAGAAAGATCGCACTCACGGCCGGTGCCGCAGCGGCCGCCGTCACCCTCGGAGCCACCACCGCCACCGCCGGTGTGGCCGCACCGACCTGGACCGTCACCCCCGCTCCCTCGCCGGTGGCGGTCTCGGCCACCAACTCCGGCACCGTCTCCCTCAGCCTCAACGGCATCCCGCTGACGTGTACGACATCGGCGGCCAGCGCCGTGCTGGCGACCGCCTCCGGCACCACCAACGTGACGGTCGGCACCATCGCTCCGCTGACCTGGAGCGGGTGCACCAGCCCGTTCGGCCCGGTGACACCGACCGCCAACACCTCCCCGGCGTGGCAGCTGAAGGCGAACACCTACAGCGCCGGCACCACCACCGGTTACATCACCGGCGTCAAGGCCACGCTGACCGTCCTCACGTGCACCTTCACGGTGACGGGCGATGTCACCGCCAGCTACAACAACACGAGCGGTCAGCTCACGATCGGCAACAACGCCACGTACCAGCTGACCGTCGCCACCGTCACCCCGGGCTGCGCCGGGATCGCGGCCGTGGGCCAGCACCCGACCTACACCGCCAAGTACAACGCGGTCAAGACGGGCACCACCATCAAGCCGGGCATCGTGTACACCCCCTGATCAGGCCACGAGCCACTCAGGAGTGAGCGGGGATCGCACGGCGGGGCCCGCCCGCCGTGCGATCCCCGTGTCCACCAGCACGTGAGTCCACTCGCCGGGGGTACACGTCCGACCGGTCCGAAAGGGGACATCGTCAGTGAGAGGCACTCGCATGACGGGAGCACGCAGGCGCACGGCTCGGGGGGCCGCGGTGGCCACCGCGGTGCTGCTGGGAAGCATGGTCCCCGGGGCGCAGGCCGTGGCCGGTGTGCAGGAGGTCGATACGGAGCTGGCCTACACCTGCGGCTTTCCGGAGGGCGAGCACGCGGTGGAGGTCCACGTCACCGCGAAGGCTCCCGAGTCCGCTCAGGCGGGACAGGCGATACAGCCCGAGGACCTGCGGTTGGACCTGATGCTGCCCGTGGGTGCGTCGGCCGCTCTCTCCGACTCCGGAGCGGCGACCGTGAGCGCGGAGGCGCAACTCTCGGTCGACATCGCCCAGGGGGATCAGCGCGCCCGGACGGAGTGGATCGGGAAGACCGCCGAGCCGGCGCCGATCCCGGAAACGGGCGACCTGGCGCTCAGCACGTCGGGGAGCGTCCCCTACGTGAAGCCCGAGGTCCCCGGTGACCTGGCATTCGAGGCGGGCGCCCTCTCCGTGGAGCTCGCTCTCAAGAAGGCCGACGGGGCACCGGCCGAGCCGCCGGTCCAGTCCCTGAGCTGCACCTTGGACGCCGGGCAGGAGGCGACGCTGGCAGAGGTGCCGGTGAGTGGTGAGAGCGGGGAGCCGGGGGCGGAGCCCACCCCGACCGCGTCCTGGCCCGACGAGCGGGTGACAGGCGGAGACGAGGACCTCCCGGAGGTCGGAGCTCCGGCCAAGCCCGCTGCGGCCGATGCACCTCCGTGTGCGGGCGATCCGAATGACTACATGGGCATGGTCGCCTATGTCACCGGCTATGCGAACGTGACGAAACTCAAGGGGGCGACCAAGTTCCCGCCGGCTTGTGCGCGGATCACACAGGGCGAGAGCAGGATCGTGCCCGATGGTGAATTCCTGCACGTCTACCAGGACTCGGCGGTGGATCTCGACCACGAGGGGAAGCCGCAGCTTCCTCCTGTTTCCAGTACCTTCCTCACCTTCGGATTCATGCCGACGACCGCGACCCTGGAAATGACTCAGATCCCCCCGGCGACCAACCCTGACGGCACCCGTGTTCCGAACATCAAGTCAGACCTGGCGATCAATATCGCCGAGGGTTCGACCAAGGCCGTGACGGTGGTGACTCTCGATCTGATGCTCAGGCTCCGCGACGTCGAGGTCAACGGTGTTCCTCTGGACGTCGGAGCCAACTGCCGCACCAGTAAGCCCTTCAGCCTGAGACTGGAGGGGCACATGACGCTGAAGGACGGGGTCCAGGTGGGGTACACCCTGGCGACCGGGGGCGAGCTGACCGGCGCGGTGACACTGCCTCCCTTCAGTGGGTGCGGCGCCGACGAGGACCTGGACAACATCTTCACCGCGTCCCTTTCCGGAGTGCCGGGCTATGTCAAGCAGGTGCAGGGGGCTCCTTGTGCGCCCTCGCAGCACACGCCCGGTGCCGGCGGCGTCTGTACGGACGCCTACGAGCCGACGGACGTGCCCCAGGCGCGCCGCTGACCCCCAGCCGAACCGCCCAACCGCACCGAACACAGCAATCCCCCGACACGCCTGACGAATTGAGGGAACGATGAGATCTGCCTCGAGGACCTGGATCAAGGCCGGCGGAGCCGTCGCCGCGTCGGCCGCGCTGGTCATGCCGCTGACCGCGTCGCCGGCCGGTGCGGCCACGGCCGCCGCCCAGCTGGGCGGCGCGTGGGCCCCGTTCGACCGGTGTCCCGTGGACGCCCCCGCCATGCTCGCGACGGACGGCGACACGGCCGTCCCGCTGTGCGTGACGTCCACCTCGCCCAACGGGACGATCAAACTGGGCGACGTCACGGCGACGACCGGTTCGACGAACCTGCAGTTCGGTGTCATCCAGCACCCGGCCGATGGGACGTACACGGTCGTCCCGCCGCCGGCCGGATCCATCGTCAGCGGGAAGACCACCATCCCCGGCGGTCTCCTCGGCATCATGTGCCCCAGCAACGTCCCCGTGGTCTCCGCCGTCTGCGGGCAGATCACCAACGCCACCCTGAACAAGGTGACCGCCACGGTGGAGTCGGCCGGCACACCGACCGAGTTCAGCCTGGTCGCCGGGATCTCCACCGGGCCGATCGTCAAGCTGCCCGTCAAGATCCGTCTGGAGAACCCGTTGCTCGGCTCCAGCTGCTACATAGGGAGCAACAGCAACCCGGTGCTCCTGCGCCCCGGGAACCTCAGTGCCCCGTCCCTGGCCGCTGCCCGATTCAACGGTGACGGAACGCCCAACCCGGATGAGGGCTCGCTCATCAACCTCGCCCTGTCGGGGGCCGGGCAGGGCGACAGCCAGTTCTCCGCGCCCAAGGCCGGCGGCTGCGGTCTCGGCGGCATCCTCAGCTGGGCGATCGACCTCAAGGTGGGCCTGCCGGCCGCCGCCGGGTCGAACAACCTCGTCCTGAACGATGCCAAGACCTCGACGATCGGCCTCACCGCGCCGGGGCTCTCCGTGCCCAACGCCGGCAAGGAGCTCTCCCAGAACTGGCACTCCGCAGTGCAGTAGTCCCGGGTACCGGCGCGGCACGCACCTTGTCACTCGGTGCGTGCCGTCGTACCACCCGTCCGAGCCCGCCCCGACCGCATGCACCCTGGTCGGGGCGGGCTTCGGCGCGTCCGGAGGCGTTCACGGAGCCCGCCGACCCGCTCCGGGGTCCCTCACTTTTCGACAGGTTTCGCGCGCCGATTACTCATCGGGACACAAGAAAACGGGGCTGCGCAATTACCTCGGAGAAAGTTCGTGAAGTGCTATTGCGGACTTAGGTTACTGGCCCGTAGCGTCCCGTCTGAGCAGCTGGGAAACACCTCCGTACCTGCTTGTTCGACGTACGTGGAGTCCTGGTCGAGCCCTCTTGAACCGGGATTCCGCCGGGAGTTCATCCGGCCCCGGACCTTCCGCCGGAGGTGGACGACTTCCACCCCCGGGGTCCCGTGGCTCCGGCCCCCCTGGGCCGCGGGACCCCGGTGCACCCGGAGAGCTTGCGCAGTTTCCGACAAACCCGCCGAGCGGGGTTGTCATTCGGTGACAAGTGATCCGCACCGAGATCGACATCCGGCGATTTCCGCTGCTCAACGGCTTGTCCTGGCGGTTTCGACGGACATAACGTGCGCCTCCTGGTGCATGTGTGACAAGCCGTCGTTGCACGTACCGGAGCCGGAGCGCAGACAGATGACGTCGTTCACCACCACTTCGAGGGAGGGCCGATGGGAATCGAAGTAGTCGTCGAAGGCCTGACGAAATCCTTCGGCAAGCAGAACATCTGGCAGGACGTCAGTCTCACGCTGCCGGCCGGTGAGGTGAGCGTCATGCTCGGCCCTTCCGG
The DNA here is from genome assembly GCF_053593715.1 of Streptomyces sp. NPDC002125. NCBI lineage: Bacteria > Bacillati > Actinomycetota > Actinomycetes > Kitasatosporales > Streptomycetaceae > Streptomyces > Streptomyces sp. NPDC002125. The sequence goes on from NZ_JBSFDD010000027.1 coordinate 41,276, forward strand.
CACCGGGAAGACCGTGTTCCTGAAATCCATCATCGGACTGCTGAAGCCGGAAAAAGGCCGTGTGCTCATCAACGGCGTCGACATGGTGAACAGCCCCGAGCGGGAAATCATGGAGACCCGGAAGCTGTTCGGGCTCATGTTCCAGGACGGCGCCCTCTTCGGCTCGATGTCCCTCTTCGACAACATCGCCTTCCCCTTGCGCGAACACACCCGCAAGAAGGAGTCGGAGATCCGGCGCATCGTCATGGAGCGGATCGACATCGTCGGACTGCTCGGCGCGGAGGGAAAGCTGCCGGGCGAGATATCCGGCGGTATGCGCAAGCGGGCCGGCCTCGCCCGCGCCCTCGTCCTGGACCCGCAGATCATCCTCTGCGACGAACCGGACTCCGGACTCGACCCGGTGCGCACCGCCTACCTCTCGCAGCTGCTCATCGATCTCAACGCGCAGATCGACGCGACGATGCTCATCGTCACCCACAACCTCGACATCGCGGCCACCGTCCCGGACAACATGGGCATGCTGTTCTGCCGCAACCTCGTCACCTTCGGGCCGCGCGAGGTGCTGCTCACCAGCGACATGCCCGTGGTCTCGCAGTTCCTCGCCGGGCGCCGCGAGGGCCCCATCGGCATGTCGGAGGAGAAGGACGCGGCCACCCTCGCAGCCGAGCAGACGAACGGCCACGGATACGCCACGGGCCCCCGCTCCGTCGTCCCGCAGCTGGAGCCCTCGCCCGGGATGCCCGTACGGCAGGCGGCCCTGCGGCGCCGGGAGCGGGTCATCTCCATGATGGGCCAGCTGCCGGAGGCCGCCCGTACGGCCATCATGAACAGCTACACGCCGACCTTGGACGGTGGGCGCCGATGACGGCACCACTGCCCGTGCGGCCACCCGCTCCGGCCGCCGAGAAGACGCCGGAGCCCCCCGGACAGCGACCGCCCTCCCGGCTCCTCGCCCCGCTGCGCCAGACCGGGCAGCTCTTCGCCCTCGCCCTCGCCGTCGCCCGGGCCGTATTCCGACGCCCCTTCCAGGTACGGGAGTTCATCGAGCAGTTCTGGTTCGTCGCCAGTGTCACCATCCTGCCCGCGGCCCTGGTCTCGATTCCCTTCGGCGCCGTCATCGCCCTCCAGGTCGGCTCCCTCACCGAGCAGCTGGGCGCCCAGTCCTTCACCGGCGGCGCCAGCGTCCTCGCGGTCATCCAGCAGGCCAGCCCGCTCATCGTCGCCCTGCTGATCGCCGGAGCGGCGGGCTCGGCCATCTGTGCCGACCTGGGCTCCCGCAAGATCCGCGAGGAGCTCGACGCCATGGAGGTCATGGGCGTCTCGCCCATCCAGCGCCTCGTCGTGCCGCGCGTCCTGGCCACCATGTTCGTCGCCGTCCTGCTCAACGGCCTGGTATCCGTCGTCGGCACGCTCGGCGGCTACTTCTTCAACGTGATCATGCAGGACGGCACCCCCGGCGCCTACCTCGCCAGCTTCTCCGCCCTGGCCCAGCTCCCCGACCTGTACGTCGGCGAGCTCAAGGCCCTCATCTTCGGCTTCATCGCCGGCATCGTCGCCGCCTACCGAGGGCTCAACCCCCGCGGCGGCCCGAAGGGCGTCGGCGACGCGGTCAACCAGTCCGTCGTCATCACCTTCCTGCTCCTGTTCCTCGTGAACATGATCATCACGGCGGTCTACCTCCAGATCGTCCCCCCGAAGGGGGGCTGACCGATGTCGATGCTCGGCTGGCTCGACCGCTCGGGTGAGCAACTCACCTTCTACGTACGGGCACTGATCTGGATCCCCCGGACCCTGCGCCGCTACCTCAAGGAGGTGCAGCGGCTGCTCGCCGAGGTCGCCTTCGGCAGCGGTGGCCTGGGGGTCATCGGCGGCACCATCGGTGTGATGATCGCGATGACCCTCGCCACCGGCACGGTCGTCGGCCTCCAGGGGTACGCCGCCCTCGACCAGATCGGCACCTCAGCCCTGACCGGCTTCATCTCCGCGTACTTCAACACCCGCGAGATCGCTCCACTCGTCGCGGGCCTCGCGCTCTCCGCGACCGTCGGCGCGGGATTCACCGCCCAGCTCGGCGCGATGCGGATCAACGAGGAGGTCGACGCCCTGGAAGCGATGGGCGTGCGCTCCATGCCCTACCTCGTCACCACACGGATCATCGCGGGCGTCGTCGCCATCATCCCGCTGTACGCGATCGGGCTGCTCTCCTCCTACGTGGCGTCCCGCTACGTCACCGTGCTGTTCAACGGGCAGTCGGCGGGCACCTACGACCACTACTTCAATCTCTTCCTCTCCCCGGACGACGTGCTGCTGTCGGTGCTCAAGGTGCTGATCTTCAGCGTCCTGGTGATCCTCGCCCACTGCTACTACGGCTTCCACGCCACCGGCGGCCCGGCCGGCGTGGGCGTGGCCGTGGGCCGCTCGGTGCGCAACGCCATCGTGCTCATCAGCGTCACCGACTTCTTCCTCTCGCTCGCCATCTGGGGCGCGACAACAACTGTGAAGGTGGCCGGCTGATGCCTTCTCCGACGGCGCAGACGGCGCGCCGCAGACTCGCGGGAGTGGCCTTCGTGCTCGTGCCCGCCATGCTCGTATGGCTGTCGGTGTCCGTGTACGAGAAGGACTTCACGGAGACCGCCACCGTGACCGTGCGCACCGGCAGCGTCGGCAACGAGATGCACGACAACGCCGATGTGAAGCTGCGCGGTGTCGTCATCGGCCAGGTGCGCGACATCGCGGCCGAGGGGGACGGGGCGCGCCTCACCCTCGCCATCCAGCCGGACAGGCTCGGGCAGATACCCGACGACGTCACCGCCCAGATGCTGCCCACCACACTCTTCGGCGAGCGGTTCGTCGCCCTCGTGCCGCCGGCGGTGCCGTCCGCACGGGCACTGAGGGCGGGCGCGGTGATCCCCCAGGACCGCTCGGCCAACGCCATCGAGCTGGAGGAGGTCCTCGACAACGTCCTGCCGATGCTGACCGCCGTCAAGCCGGAGAAGCTCGCCGCCACCCTCGGCGCCGTGTCCCAGGCGCTCGAAGGACGGGGCGACAAGCTCGGCGACACCCTGGTCACCCTCGACGCGCACCTCAAGGAGTTCAACCCGCAACTCCCCACGCTCAACGCGGACATCAAGGAACTCGTCAAGGTCAGCACGCTCTACGCCGACGCCGCACCCGATGTCCTGGACGCGCTCACCGACTTCACCACCACCAGCGGAACCATCGCCGAACAGCAGGCGGAACTCGCCGGTCTGTACGGCTCCACCACCGCCTCCGCCCAGGACGTCACCTCCTTCCTGCGCAAGAACAAGGACAACCTCATCCACCTCTCCGCCTCGGGCCGCCCGACGCTGGAACTCCTCGCGGAGTACTCGGACGCCTTCCCCTGCACCCTGCGCACGATGGCGGGGTTCGTCCCCGCCATGGACAAGGCGCTCGGCAAGGGCACCGACCGGCCCGGACTCCACGTCACCCTCAGGCCCGTGGAGTCCAAGGGCAAGTACGTGGCCGGGAAGGACACCCCGGTGTACGGCGCGACCGGCGGCCCGCACTGCTACTCGGTGCCCTACACCGGAAGGACGGTGCCGACCGCCGATGTGCGGTCCGCTCCCACCACGGACACCGGCACGCCCGAAGGGGAGGCCCAGGAGTCCGGGGAGAGGGCGCTCGGCATGCCCAACTCGCCCGAGGAGAGCCGGCTCGTCAACGAACTGGTCGCCCCCTCCCTGAAGATCCGGCCCGAGACCCTGCCCGACTGGAGCAGCGTGCTCATCGGTCCCGCGTTCCGCGGTGCGGAGGTGAAGCTCAAGTGAAGCGCCGCTCCCTCACGGGACCTCTCGTGAAGTCGATCGTCTTCGTCGTGGTGACCGTCCTGGCCACCACCGTCCTGGGCCTGTCCATCGCCAGTACGGATGTAGGCGACACCACCTCGTACAAGGCGAGGTTCACCGATGCCACAGGGCTCGTCGTCGGCGACAGCGTACGGATCGCCGGGGTCAAGGTCGGGCAGGTCGAGTCCATCGAGGTCGCCGACAAGCGGCTGGCCGAGGTCGGATTCGCCGTCCGCAAGGGGCGCAAGCTGCCCGCGTCGGTGACCGCGTCGATCAAGTACCTCAACATGGTCGGCCAGCGCTACATCGACCTCGACCAGGGCGCCGGGCCCGTCGGCGAGAGCTTCAGGTCGGGAGCCACCATCCCGCTCTCACGCACCACACCCGCGCTCGACCTCACCCAGCTCTTCAACGGCTTCCAGCCGCTCTTCGAGGGACTGTCGCCACCAGACGTCAACCAGCTCGCCGGATCGATCGTCCAGGTCCTCCAGGGCGAGGGCGGCACCGTCGACAGCATCCTCTCCCACGTCGGATCGCTGACCGGCACCGTCGCGGCCAAGGACAAGGTGATCGGCGAGGTGATCAAGAACCTCAACACGGTCCTGAAGACCGTCAACGACCGCGAGGCGGGTTTCGACGAACTCGTCGTCACCCTCCAGAAGCTCGTCACCGGCTTCGCCGGCGACCGCGAACCGCTCGGTGAGGCGGTCACCGCGATGGGCGCGCTCACCACCGTCACCGCCGGCCTCCTCCAGGACGGACGGGGGCCACTGAAGGACGACATCGCCCAGCTCGGACGCCTCACCGACCGGCTGGACAAGAACGCGCCCACGATCGAGAGCTTCCTGAGGAAGACCCCCGCCAAGATGGAGGCGATCACCCGCCTCACCTCCTACGGGTCATGGCTCAACCTCTACCTCTGCGAGGCCAGGGTCAGCGGTGTGACGACCGAGGACGGCAGTGCTCCGCCCACCGGCATCACGATCGCCCAACCGAGGTGCCAGGCATGAGAATCAAGCCCGTACGCGAACGCAACCCGGTCGCCGTCAGCATCGTCGGACTCCTCGTCCTGGCCCTCGTGGGCCTCGCCGCCTACCGCGCGGACGCCCTGCCCTTCATCGGCGGGGGCACCACCTACAGCGCCGACTTCACCGAGTCGGCGGGGCTCGGCGAGGGCGACGAGGTCCGCATCGCCGGAGTGAAGGTCGGCGAGGTCACCGGCGTCTCGCTCGACGGCGCCAAGGTCAAGGTCGACTTCAAGGTCCGGGACGCCTGGATCGGGAACTCCTCCACCGTCGGAATCGCCATCAAGACACTCCTGGGCGACAAGTACCTCGCCGTCGACCCGCTGGGCGACGCCCCGCAGGACCCGGGCTCCCGCATCACCGCGAGCCGCACCACATCCCCGTACGACGTCACCCAGGCGTTCAACGGACTCGGCGACACCATCGAGGAGATCGACACCGCCCGGCTCGCCCAGAGCTTCGAGACGATCTCCGAGACCTTCAAGGACTCCCCGCCCGACGTGCGCAGCGCGGCGGACGGACTCTCCGCGCTGTCGAGGACCGTGTCCCAGCGGGACGCCCAGCTCGCCACCCTCCTCAAGGGCAGCAAACAGCTCACCAAGACCCTCGCGAGCAGGAAGAGCAGCTTCGAGACCCTGCTGGAGGACGGCAATCTGCTGCTGGGCGAGATCCAGGCCCGGCGCGACTCCATCCACCTGCTGCTCACCGGGACCCGGGACCTCGGCACCCAGCTCACCGGCCTCGTCAAGGACAACGACAAGCAGCTGAAGCCGACCCTGGACTCGCTCGGCCGGGTCACCGCGGTCCTCGTGAAGAACCGCAAGAGCCTCGACAAGATGCTGTCCCTGGCGGGTTCCTACAACCGGCTGGTCGGCAACACGCTCGGCAACGGCCGCTGGTTCGACAACTACGTCTGCGGTGTCGTCCCGAAGAGCTACCTGCCGGCGGGCACACCTCCGGCCGGTGGCGACTGCATGCCGCCGAAGCAGGGAGGGCGCTGACATGAGACGCACCCGCATCATCGGCATCGGCGCAGGTCTCGCCGTCGTGGCCGTCGCCGCCACCTCGGGGGTGATGGCCATGGACGACCAGGGGAAGACCACCATCACCGCCCACTTCGACCAGGCGACAGGCGTGTACGCCGGATCGGACCTGCGCATCCTCGGAGTCAAGGTCGGCACCGTCGAGTCCGTGCAGCCGCGCGGCAAGGAGGTCCGGGTCACCCTGAAGCTCGACAAGGGCGTCGAGGTCCCCGCGGACGCGCATGCCGTCGTCGTCGCCCCCAGCCTGGTTGCCGACCGGTACGTACAGCTCGCCCCGGCCTACACCGGGGGAGCGAGGCTGAAGGACGACGCCGTCCTGCCGGCGGCGGCCAACGCCACGCCCATCGAGGTCGACCAGCTGTACGAGTCGATCACCGAGCTCTCCACGGCGCTCGGCCCGGACGGGGCCAACGCGGACGGGGCGCTCTCGGAGCTGCTCGACACCGGCGCCAAGAACCTCGACGGCAACGGAAAGGCGATCGGGGACTCCGTCGAACAGTTCGGCAAGGCCACGAAGACGCTGGACAGGAGCAGCGGCAACCTCTTCGACACGCTGTCCTATCTCCAGACCTTCACCACCATGCTGAAGGACAACGACGGCAACGTGCGCGCCGCCGAGCAGCAGCTGAACTCCGTCACCGGCTTCCTCGCCGACGACAAGGAGAACCTCAGCGCGGCACTCACGGAGCTGAGCAAGGCGCTCGGCCAGGTCAAGGCCTTCATCCAGAAGAACCGGGGCGCGCTCAAGAAGAACGTGGACCTCCTGGTGCCCCTCACCCAGACCCTCGTCGACCAGCGCGCCTCGCTCGCCGAGTCGCTCGACACACTGCCCCTCGCTGCGGGCAATGTGCTCAACGCCTACGACCCGGCGAACCGCACCCTCAACGGGCGCACGAATCTCAACGAGCTGTCGATGGGCGGACCGCTCACCGAACCAGGGTCCGCGGCCGGACCGGAAGGGCTGGCGCCGGTGGACACCGCCCGGCAGAAGGCACTGCCCGTCCTGCCGCTGCCCCCGGTCGGCACCGTCTACGGCACCCCGGAGAAGACCGGCACCCAGCAGAAGAAGGAGGCGACCGAATGAGCCCCGCCCTGCGCAGACCCGGCACCCGCGCGGTCACGGGCCTCGGCGCCCTGGTCGCCGCGGGCGTCGGCTTCGTGCTCGTGGCCACGACCGTCGGCCTGCCCTCGCTCGGGGGCATCGACCAGGTGCCGCTGCCCGGCGGGGCCGACCTCGGCGACCACCCGTACGAGATCACCGCCGAGTTCGGGGACGTCCTCAGCCTCGCACCCCAGTCGTCCGTCAAGGTCAACGACGTCGCCGTGGGACGGGTCACCAGGATCTCCCTCACACCGGGCAGCTGGACCGCCAAGGTCACCATGCGCGTCAACGGCACGATCGAACTGCCCGCCAACGCCTACGCCCACCTCGAACAGTCCAGCCTCCTCGGCGAGAAGTTCGTCCAGCTCTCGGCCCCGGCCTCCGGCACCGCCGAGGGCGCACTCAGCGACGGCGACCGCATCCCGCTCTCCCGCACCAACCGCAACCCCGAGGTCGAAGAGGTCTTCGGCGCCCTGTCGATGCTGCTCAACGGCGGCGGGGTCAGCCAGCTCAAGACCATCACCACCGAGCTCAACAAGGCGCTCGCCGGACAGGAACCCCAGATCCGCTCGATGCTGACGCGGGTCGACACCCTCGTGACCGACCTGGACGCCCACAAGGAGGACATCACCCAGGCGCTCGACGGCGTCAACCGGCTCGCAGCCACCCTCGCCACCCGTAAACAGGACGTCGGCACCGTCCTCACCGGGCTCAGCCCCGGACTGAAGGTCCTGGAGAAGCAGCGCGGTTCGCTCATGACCATGCTCCGCTCGCTCGACTCGCTCTCCACCGTCGCCGTCGACACGATCAACAAGAGCAAGGCGGACATGATCGCCGACCTCAAGGCCATCGCCCCCACGCTCACCGCACTCGCGGACTCCGGCAACGACCTGCCCGACTCCCTCCAGGTGCTGCTCACCTACCCGTTCACCGACGAGGTGCTGCGCGGGGTGAAGGGCGACTACCTCAACGTCTACCTGGATGTGACCGCCCTGCCCGGCACGCAGATCATTCCCGCGCTCACCGAGCCCACGGAGCCCGGCACGGCGCGGAAGCCGAAGACGGCGCTGCCCCTGCCGCTCCCCTCCGTCACCACGTCAGGAACGGAGGGCACCGGCTGATGATCACGCTCGCCGTCAGGCTCAAGAACATCGCCTTCCTCGTCATCGCCGTACTCGTCCTCGGCTTCCTCGGAGTGCGGTACGCCGACCTCGGCCACTACGTCGGGATGCGCGACTACTACACCGTCACGGTCCAACTGCCGCAGACCGGCGGCCTGTACACCCACTCCAACGTCAGCTACCGGGGCGTGTCCGTGGGCAGGGTCGGCCCCATCGAGCTCACCGACGAGGGCGTCGAGGCCGAACTGCGCATCAAGAACGACGCACCCCGCATCCCGGACGGCCTGCGTGCCGTCGTCGCCAGCCTCTCCGCGGTCGGCGAGCAGTACATCGACCTGCGGCCCACCCGCTCGGACGGCCCCTTCCTGGAGAACGGCTCCGTCATCGACCAGGCCGACACGACCATTCCCGCACCGGTCACCGACGTCCTCACCAGTGTCAACGACCTGACGAAGTCCGTGGACGCGGAAGCCCTGCGCACGGTCGTCGACGAGTTCGGCGCGGCGTTCGAGGGGCGTGGCGACGACCTCCAGGTCCTGCTGGACACCGGCAGCGAGTTCGTCCAGGCCGCCGACGAGGCACTGCCGACGACCACGAAACTGATGGCCGACGGCGAGACCGTGCTGCGCACCCAGGCCGAACAGGGCGAAGCGCTCAAGGGCTTCGCCTCCGGGGCCAGGGAACTCGCCGCCGAGCTCAAGGGATCCGACACCGACCTGCGCCGGCTCATCGCGGCGGCCCCCGGCGCCACCGAACAGATCAGCGGGCTGCTGCGCGACCTCGACCCCGCGTTCGGCGTGGTCGTCGCCAACCTCCTCACCACCTCCGAGGTCGCCGTCACCCGGCAGCGCGGGCTGGAGGAACTCCTCGTGAAGGTCCCCGCCGTCGCTGCGGCGGGCGCGAGCGCCATCGACGCCGACGGAGCGAGGTTCGGCATGTCGGTCACCTTCTTCGAACCCCTGCCCTGCACCTCCGGATACGGCGGCACCACCTACCGCGTGGGCACCGACCTCTCGACGCCCCCCGCCGTCAACACCAAGGCACGCTGCGCCTCCTCACCCGGCAGCGGGATCAACGTCAGGGGCAGCGCCAACGCACCCAGCGGCGGCCCCGTGCCCGAACCGTTCGAGCCCGGCTCGGGGCTCCTCCCCGACGCACGCGGCACCACCGGGGACACCGCCGGGCCGCGCGCCGGCGGGATGGCCGGACTGCTCGGCCTGGGAGGCGAGTGATGGACAGGCGCACGAGGACGGGGCTCGGCTGGGCCGGACTGCTCGCCGCCGTACTGGTCTGCGCGCTCGGCGCGTGGTCGTACGCCGGAGCGCGCGGCGACGACACCCTGGCGTACGCGAAGAGCCGTGACGCCGCGCTCGCCGACGGCAAGCGGCACCTCACCCGGCTGACCAGCATGGACGGCAGGAGCGCCGCGAGCGTGAAGTCCGGGCTGACCGCCTGGCTCGCCGCCTCGACCGGACCGCTGCACGACCGGCTGGAGAGCTCGCGGAAGAAGGACGCGGGCGAACTCACCGAGTCCGGCGCCACCGCGCGGGGCAAGGTCACCGACGCGGCCCTGACCGCGCTCGACGACCGCGCCGGAACGGCGGCGCTCATCGCGACCGTCGACGTCGAGGTCACCCCGCGCACCGGCAAGGGCGGCACGGAACGCAAACGCTTCGAGGCGACCCTTGCCCGGACCGGGGACGGCTGGAAGATCAAGGCACTTGACGCACTGCCGGTCGGGAGCGGCTCATGAAGCAGAGCACGGCGACGACGGAGGCCCTTGCGGACTCCGCCCCGGAGACGGACCACGGACCGGAAACGGACTCCGCCCCGGAGACGGATCCCTCTCCGGAGACGGACCACGGACCGGCGGACGGCCCCGAGCCCCGGCGGTGGACGCGCGTCCTCGCCGCGGTGCTGGCCTTCGTCCTGCTGGGCGCGGGCGGAGCACTCTTCGTCCAGGGGCAGCGGCTGCGCGACACCCCGGCCACCTCCAACCTTGCGCTGACCGACTCCGAGGCGACCACCCGGGTCGCGGGCGATGTGAGCAGCGCGCTGGGCAAGGTCTTCTCGTACAGCCCGGGGGCCACCGCCGCGACGAAGGAGTCGGCGAAGCAACTGCTCGCGGGCGAGGCGCTCCAGCAGTACGCGGCCCTGTTCGGCCAGGTCGAGAAGCAGGCGGCGGACCAGAAGCTGACGCTCACCACCCAGGCCGTACGCGCCGGGGTCACCAGGCTCAGCGGCAGCAGCGCCCACCTCCTCGTCTTCCTCGACCAGGTCTACGAGCGCGAGGGGAAGGCCGCCACCACGGCGGCGGCCCAGCTGTCCGTCACGGCGGAACTGCGCGGCGGGCACTGGCGGATCGTCGACATCACCTCCAGGTAGGGGAGAGGCACCAATGGCACGGGTACGGACGACGACGAATCCGCTGCGGGCGGCGGCGGTCGCGCTGACGGCCGTGGCGGCCGTCGCCGCGGGATGGGGCGGCTGGTCGCGCTACGACGCCGCGCACGACGCATCGGCGGCCTACGCGCAGGCCCGCGACGACGCGCTGGCGGCGGGGGAGCAGGCCGTGCAGAACATGAACACCCTCGACCACGCGAAGCTCGCCGACGGTCTGGACAGCTGGGAGGACTCCACCACCGGTGACCTGCACCGGCAACTCGTCGATGGCCGCGACGCGTTCGTCAAGCAGATCGAGGAGGCCAGGACCGTCAGCACCGCCAAGGTCCTGTCCGGAGCGGTGACGGAGCTGGACGACCGGGCGGGCAAGGCCGGAGTGATGGTGGCGCTCCGGGTCACCGTGACCGCGCCCGAGGGCGAACCCGCGGTCAAGGAGAGCCGGATGCTCGGGCAGCTCACCCGCACCTCGGAGGGGTGGAAGCTCAGCGCCCTCGGTCAGGCGCCCGTCGGCAGCACCGGCGGCTGACCGCGCCCGCCCTTCCCGCCCAGCGCCCCGCCTCCGAGAGGACCACCGACATGTCGACCACCCGACACCTCGTCAACCGCCGCCGCAGGCTCGCCACCGTCGCCGCGGCCACCGCCCCGCCCCGGACGGCCACGGCCCCCGCAGAGGAGACGGAAGCCTGGGCACCCGAGGCCGTGGACCCGCCCCGGGCCGAGGAGGAACCCGCGGCGGAGGAGAAGGACGCCCCTCCGCGCAAGCGGCTGCCCAGCCTCCGCATCAGGCTGCCCGCCGTCCTCTGCGCCGCGACCCTGCTCCTCGGCGCCTTCGCCGCCTGGTCGTTCACCTCGGCCGGGACGCTGCGGGACGAGCCGAGCCGGCAGAACACGGCGCTCACCGACATCGGCCGCACCAGCGAGGTCAAGGGACAGATCACCGAGGCCGTCGGCGCGGTCTTCTCCTACGACTACGCCTCGCCGGAGAAAGCGGACACGGCCGCGAGGAGGTACCTGACGGGCAAGGCGGTCCAGCAGCACGAGGACATGCTCGCCGAGGTACGCGCACAGGCGCCGAAGCAGAAGCTCGTCCTCACCACGACCGTCACCCAGAGCGGCGTGGAGGTGCTGGACGGCGACCGCGCCCGGCTGCTGGTCTTCGCCGACCAGAGCAACACCCGCACCGGCAAGGAGGAGGAGACGACCTACGCGGCGGCCATGTTCGCCGTGGACGCCGTTCGCCGCGGTGACACCTGGCGGATCGCGGCCATCGACACGTTCGCGCGATGACCCAGGAGAGGGAGGACACATGAGGTTCGACGGAACCATGCGCCGCGGACTCACCGGCACGGCCACCGCGGTCGCCGCCATGGCGGCGCTCACCGCGTCCCAGGCCCCGGGCCTCGCACTCGGAGGCACCGCCGACAGCACGAAGAACGTGGCATCGGACGACGTCGTCTGGACCGAGGTGCCGAACGACGACAGTTACCACACCGAGCTGCCGCCGCTGGAGTCACCGGAGCCGCCGAAGACCACCGGGCCGCGGAAACCGGCCCCCGCCGTCGCACGGTCCTGGGCGGAGGCGGGCATCCCTTCCACGGTCCTGGCCGCCTACCGCAACGCGGAGAGAGCCATCGGCCGCAGCGACCCCGGCTGCCGTCTGTCCTGGCAGTTACTCGCGGCCATCGGCAAGGTCGAGTCCGGCCACGCGAGCGGGGGACGGGTGGACACCGCGGGCACCACCCTCACACCGATCCTCGGCCCCGTGCTGAACGGCGCGGGCTTCGCCAACATCCCGGACACCGACGGCGGGGCCTACGACGGCGACACGCGCTACGACCGGGCCGTCGGGCCCATGCAGTTCATCCCCTCGACCTGGGCGCACTGGGGCGCGGACGGCAACGGCGACGGTCGCAAGGACCCCGGCAACATCGTCGACGCGTCCCTCGCCGCCGGTCACTACCTGTGCGCCGGAACCCGCGACCTCTCCGTACGGTCGGACCTGGACCGGGCGATCCTCAGCTACAACCACTCGGACACCTATCTGCGTACGGTCCTGTCCTGGCTGGAGTTCTACCGCAAGGGCGCCCACCCCGTCGCCGACGGAAAGGGCGTGATCCCGAAGAGCCCCGGTGCGGGAAGCCCCAACGCGCCGAAGGCCCCGGTCGGAGGACCGGGCAGCCCGAGCGACCCCGGCAAGGGTGGCGGCGGAATCATCATCGGCCCGCAACCCGGCGGCACACCGGGCCCCTCCGCCTCGCCGACCCCGACGCCCTCGGGGACCGGCACTCCCGGCCCGAGCGCCACCCCGACACCCACGGACCCGGGCCCGGGCCCGGACCCCGATCCCACCGATACCAGCACGCCCGACCCGACGACCACCCCGGACCCCACCACGACACCGGACCCGGAACCCAGCACCACGGACCCCACCCCCGACCCGGAGCCCGGCACCACCGGCCCCGGCTGCCCCACACCCACCGCGGAGGCCGACGCCACGACGCCCACGGACGCGCCGACCGACGATCCCTGCGCCACGCCCGCCCCCACCCCCAGCGCCTGACGGGTCAGCCGGCGTCGAGCACCTCGGCCAGGTCGTACCGCACCACTTCCTCCAGCTGCGCATAGGTGCAGCCGGAGGGGGTGCGGTCCGGCCGCCACCGCCGGAACTGGGTCGTGTGACGGAAGCGATCGCCCTCCATGTGGTCGTACGCCACCTCGCAGACCCGCTCCGGCGCGAGGGCCACCCAGGACAGGTCCTTCTTGCCCGACCAGCGGCTCGGCGCACCCGGCAGCCGTGACCCCTCGTGTGCCGTGGCATCCGCCCAGGCCGCCCACGGGTGGCCGGCGGGGTCGATGCGCAACGGGTCCAGCTCCTCGATCAGTTCGGCGCGCCGCTTCATCGGGAACGCCGCGCACACCCCCACGTGCTGGAGGACGCCCCCGGAGTCGTACAGACCGAGCAGCAGGGAGCCGACCACAGGGCCGCTCTTGTGGAAGCGGTAGCCCGCCACCACGCAGTCGGCGGTCCGCTCGTGCTTGATCTTGTACATCGCGCGGGTGTCCGGCCGGTACGGCAGATCGAGCGGTTTGGCGACCACACCGTCCAGCCCCGCGCCCTCGTACCGCTCGAACCACTCCCGCGCGAGCGCCTGGTCCGTGGTGGACGGGGCGAGGTGGACGGGTGCCGACGCGCCTGCCAGCGCACCTTCCAGGACGGCCCGCCGTTCCGTCTGCACGGTGGCGAGAAGCGAGGAGTCGTCCAGGGCGAGGATGTCGAAGGCGACGAGACTCGCCGGGGTCCGCCCGGCCAGCATCCGCACCCGGGAATCGGCCGGATGGATGCGCTCGCTCAGCCGGTCGAAGTCCAGCCGCCCCTCGTACGTCAGGACGATCTCGCCGTCGATCACACAGCGCCGGGGGAGATTCTCCCGTACGGCGGTGACCACCTCGGGGAAGTAGCGGGTCAGGGGCTTCCCCGTCCGGCTCCCGATCACCACCTCGTCGCCGTCCCGGTGCACGATCGCCCGGAAGCCGTCCCACTTCGCCTCGTACTGCATCCCGGGCGGAATCCGCTTCACGGACTTGGCGAGCATCGGCTTCACGGGAGGCATCACCGGCAGGTCCATGCCCCGATTCTCGCCCACCGTACGGAGCACGTCCTCCGATATGCGGCATATGTGGTCCCGGCCTACGGTGTCCGACATGGGAGCAGGAGCAGCGGTGGAACTGGACGTGGACGGGCGGGCCGTCCGGCTGTCCAACCCGGACAAGGTGTACTTCCCGGAGAAGGGCTACACCAAGAAGGACGTGGCCGACTACTTCCAGGCGGTGGGGCCCGGAATCCTCCGCGCCCTGCGCGAGCGCCCCACCACTCTCCAGCGCTTCGTCGACGGGGTCCAGGGCGAGTTCTTCTACCAGAAGCGCGCGCCCAGGAACCTCCCCGACTGGACCCCCACCGCCCGGATCGAGTTCCCCAGCGGCAGGCATGCCGACGAGATGTGCCCCACCGAACTCGGCGCGGTGCTGTGGGCCGCCAACCTCGGCACCCTGACCTTCCACCCCTGGCCGGTGCGCAGGGCCGACACCGACCACCCCGACGAGCTGCGCATCGACCTCGACCCGCAGCCCGGCACCGACTACAAGGACGCGGTACGGGCGGCCCACGAGCTCCGCTCCGTCCTGGAGGAGAACGGACTGCGCGGCTGGCCCAAGACCTCCGGCGGGCGCGGCATCCATGTCTTCGTCCCCCTCGTCCCGGAGTGGACCTTCACCCAGGTCAGACGCTCCGCCATCGCCGTGGGACGGGAGCTGGAGCGCCGGATGCCGGAACGGGTGACCACCGCCTGGTGGAAGGAGGAGCGGGGCGAGCGGATCTTCGTCGACTACAACCAGACGGCCCGCGACCGCACGATCGCCTCCGCCTACTCCGTACGCCCCTTCCCGCACGCCCCGGTCTCCGCGCCGCTGCGCTGGGACGAGATCGACGACGCGGAACCCCGCGACTTCGACCTGCGGAGCATGCCCGCGCGGTACGCGGAGGTGGGCGATCTGCACGCCGACATGGACGACCACGCCTTCCGGCTCGACCAGCTGCTCGAACTGGCGCGGCGGGACGAGCACGAGCACAAGCTCGGTGACCTGCCCTACCCGCCGGAGTACCCCAAGATGCCGGGCGAGCCCAAGCGCGTACAGCCCAGCCGGGCCCGCCGGGACGACGGCGACGGCGACGGCGACGGGGCATGAGCGAGCGGGCCGACGGCGCACACGGAGCCCAGGGCGAGCACGAGGCGCAGGGCGAGCAGGGGGCCCACGGCGAGCACGGGACGCAGGGCGGACGCGCGGCGCACGGGGCGCACGGGAGGCCGCCGACCCGGCGGGAGAAGTGGCAGACGTACAAGGACTCGCCCTTCTTCCCCGCGACGGTCCTGCTCTTCATCCTCGCGGCAGCGGCGGGGCTCTTCGCGGGTTCGTACACCTATGCGATGGCCAATCCGACGCCGCACCGCATCCCGGTCGCCGTCCTCGAAGGCTCCAGGACGCCCTACGCCGCCGAGTTCGTCAAGGAGATGGAGGAGGCGCTCGACGCCTCGCTCGAACTCCACAGGTACCCGGACATGGCACAGGCCGACGCGGCGATGAACGAGCAGAGGGTGTTCGCGATCCTGCGGAGCAAGGGCGACGGCGTGATGATGCAGGTCGCCGGAGCCTCCGGGGCCACCGTCGCCCAGCTCCTGGGCGAGACCGGGGTGAAGGTGGCCGACACGATCGGCGTCCCGCTCACGGTCGAGGACGCCAAGCCGCTCCAGAAGGGCGACCCGCGCGGTCTCGCCCTCTTCTACATCTCGCTCGCCGCCGTCATCATCGGATTCGTCGGAGCGATCCAGCTCAGCGTGCACGCCCGTGCCCTGCTGCCGCTGGAGCGCATCCTGTTCACGCTCGGCTACGCGCTGCTCGGCGGCTTCGCCATCGCCGCCGTCGTGGACTGGGGGCTCGGCGCGCTCGATCTGCCGTTCGTCCAGTCCTGGCTCATCCTGGCGTTCACGATGTTCACGTCGGGCATGGTCTTCACGATGTTCAACACCCTCATGGGACGCTGGGCGATGATCCCGACCTGGGGTGTCATGGTTCTGCTGGGCAACCCCTCGTCCGGCGGCGCGGTGTCCTGGCCGCTGCTGCCCTCGCTCCTCGGCCACATCGGGCGCTGGCTGCCGCCCGGCGCCTCGGTCAACGCCCAGCACACCGCCGTCTACTACCAGGGCCATCAGTACGTCTTCCCGTATCTGGTGCTGGCCGCCTGGGCGCTGGTCTCCTGCACGGTCTTCTGGGTGTGGCGCCACCGGCACCCCGGAGGCCGCGACCGCGTGCCGGAGCACGCGGCCGCGGCCACCTGAGTGTGCCTCGCCCCTACAACTCCTTGATCCGGATGTCGCGGTACGAGATCACGTCCGTGGTGCTGTGGACCTGGAGCCCGATGTAGCCGGAGGCGTAGCGCCGCCCGTCGGTGCCCGGGTCGTCACCCCGCGGAGGCTCGAAGAGCTGCCCGCCGGTGTTGTCGAACTCGTTGATCAGGACACCGTTGCGGTAGACCGAGTAGTGCTGGTCCACGACCTTGACCTCGTAGTCGTTCCAGGTGCCCTTGGGAGTGACCCCGGCGCCGCCGAGGCCGACCCGGTCGAAGCCGTACAGGGACCCGGTCTTGTACATGTCGCCGTCGGGCCGGTCGTTGACCTGGATCTCATGGCCGTACTTGATGGCGACCCACTCCGGACGTGACTCCTCCGGGTGGTCGTGGACGTCCGGGAACCGGACGAAGACCCCGCCGTTGGCGTTGCCGGCCCCGGGGGCGTCGTCCCGCCACTGGAGCTTCAGCGAGAAGTCCCCGTACTGCCGGGCCGGGAACCAGAGCATCCCCATGCCGTCCACGGTGGTGGAGCTGGTGATCGAGCCGTCCTCCGTGTTCAGCCCGAACTTCCCGCCGCCGACCTGCTCCCACTTGGCGAGGGACTCGGCGGTGCCGTCGAAGAGTTTGCGGTACCCCTCGTCCTGGCCCGGCTTGCCGATGCCGGACTGCTTGGCCGCCCTGTAGATCTTCTTGTGCTCACGGGCGTCGATGACCCCGTCGGCCAGCAGCTTGTCCAGGACCTTGTCTACGTGCTTGAGGAAGAGCGCGTGCGAGGACCAGTCCTTCTCGTCCTCGATGAGCTCGTTGACGGTGCAGCGGTTGCCGGTGATCCGGTTGGGAACGCCGGTGTCCACGGTGCCGACGATGACCGTGAGCCGTACGTCGTACTCCGGGCAGTTGGGCGCGGGCACCCCGCCGCTCTCGGCGATGGTGAACGAGGACTGCTTGGCCTCCGAGGTGTTGCCCGCCTTGTCCGTCGCCCGGTGGGCGAAGGTGTGGCGGCCGACGCGGTCGACGATCACGGGCGTGGTGTACGCGAGGTACGGGCCGCCGTCGAGGGAGTACTCGACCTTGTCCACACCGGAATCTGCGTCGGTCGCGGTGACCGTGGCCCTGGCGCTGGTGATGAACGCGCCGTCGGAGTTCTTGTCACCCGTCACGGCGACCGAGGTCTCCGGCGGGGTCTTGTCCTGCGACGGAGGCTCGACGACGGTGAAGCCGACGGACTTCTCCGCGGCCGCGTTGCCCGACTTGTCGGTGGCGCGGTAGCGGACGGTGTGCGTTCCCACCTCGTGGACCATCACGGGCGCGGTGTACGGCTGCCAGGCTCCGTCGGCCCCGACGGCGTACTCGATGGTGTTGACGCCCGACCCGGTGTCGGACGCGGTCACGGTGACCGTGGCCATGCCGAGGTAGGCACCCGTGTCGTCCTTCTCGCCCGACACGGTCGCCGAGGTCTCCGGCGGGGTCTCGTCGTCCGTCGGCGGCGCGGCCACCGCGAAGTCGACGGACTTCTCGGCCGCCGCGTTGCCGGCCTTGTCGGTGGCGCGGTAGCGGACCGTGTGCGTCCCCACCTCGTTCACCACGACCGGCGCGGTGTACGGCTGCCAGGCTCCGTCGGCCCCGACGGCGTACTCGACGGTGTCGACGCCCGAACCCGCGTCGGTCGCGGCCACGGTGACGGTCGCCTGGCCGATGTACGCGCCGTCGGCGTTCTTGTCGCCGTCCACCTTCGCCGAGGTCTCGGGCGCCGCGGTGTCCTCACCGCCGCCGTCGTCCTCCGTCACGGTGAGGATGCCTTGCATCGAGCCGTGGCCGGGAATCGTGCAGTGGTAGAAGTACCGGCCGGGCGTGAGGGTGACCTCGACGCTGTGCTTGCCGCCTTCGCTGTCGCTCGGGTTGGCCAGGATGTTGACCGGTACGTCGTTGTTGAACTCCGGGTCCGACACGCTGAAGGTCAGCGTGTGCGGCATACCCGTGGTGTTGCCCGTGGCCGCGCTGTTCTCGAAGACGATGGTCGCCGCGCCGGCCACGGCGGTCTTCGGCGCCGTCAGATAGTGGTCGATGGGGTCACCGGCGGTCCAGTTGAGGACCTGGTCGGCGGCCGTCGCCCGGTCGTCGTCCCGTCCGTACGCGGCCGTCGAGGTCAGCCCGAGGACCATCAGGAACGAGCCGAGCAGGGCGAGCCACCAGTGTGCGGGCCCGTGCCGTCGTCGCGCGAGGAGCGAAGGGTGTCTCACTGCGCTGCCGCCTTCCTGGCCAGGTCTGCGGCGGCCGGGGTCGGGCCGCCGCCCTTGTAGGTCACGCGCCACAGCGCGGACTTGGAGTCGGAGGTGAAGAAGCCACGCCCGTAGTCCAGGACGTAGAGCGAGCCGTCCGGGGCGAACTTCCAGTCCATGAGGTTGCGGATGCCGTCGGCGCCGACCGGGATGATCTTCTTCAGGGACTCGGCGTGCGTGGGCAGGCCGCCCTTGCCGACCGTCCTCGGGTCGGTGAGCACGGCGTGACGCGGCTGGGTGTCGTCGTAGAAGTCACCGACGAACCACTTCCCGTCCCAGTACGAGGGCCACTTCGCCTCGCTCGTGCTCGACGCGTCGTAGCGGTAGACCGGGCCGTTCATCGTGGCCTGGCCGCCGCCCTTGAGCCAGGGCAGGAGCTGCTTCTGGTCCTCGACCTTGTAACTGGGGATGCCGTTCGCGTCGCGCGGGTAGTCCACGCCGCCGCCCTGGGGCGAGTACCAGATGGTGTTGCCGGTCACCGGCGGCAGCTTGACCAGGCCGTCGTTGTTCGGCGACTCGTTCTTCGGCGCGTCGCAGTCGTACCAGCCCAGCGGCTTGGAGGGGTCGGGCAGATTGCGGTCCCGGTAGGGCTGCTTGTTGCCCATGCAGTACGGCCAGCCGTGGTTGCCGGCCTTGGTGATCGCCGCGAACGTGTCGTACTTCGCGGGACCCCAGGTCGTGCTGGGGGCGCCGGCGTCCGGGCCGACCCAGCCCGCGTACAGCGTGTCGGTCGACGTGTCGACGGAGATGCGCGCCGGGTTGCGCACGCCCATCACATAGATCTCGCCGCGGGTCTTGCCGCCGCCCTCGTCCGGCTCCTTGCCGGTGAAGAGGTTGCCCTCGGGCAGGGTGTACGTGCCGTCGTCCTCGGGGTGGATGCGCAGGATCTTGCCGTTGAGGTTGTTGGTGTTGCCCGCGGTGCGGCGGGCGTCGGCGAACGACACGCCCTTGTAGTTCGGCTGCGGGTTGTTGCCCGAGTAACCGTCGCTGAAGCCGGATGAGTTGTTGTCACCCGTGGCGATGTAGAGGTTGTCCTTCGAGTCCCACGCCATGCCGCCGCCCGCGTGGCAGCAGCTGTGGATCTGGACCGGCCAGTGCAGCAGCACCTTCTCGGAAGCCAGGTCCAGCTTGTCCGTGGCGGGGTCGAAGGTGAAGCGCGAGACCTGGCGTACCGCCATCTGCTTGTCCCGGTCGATCTTCGCGTGCGGGGTGTAGTGCAGATACACCCAGCCGTTGGTGGCGAAGTCCGGGTCCAGCTCGATGCCGAGCAGGCCCTCCTCGACCTTGACCAGCTCGTCGCCGCCGCCCTTGTTGCCGAAGACGCTCAGCTTGCCGGCGAGGGTGACCTTCTTGGTCGCGGGGTCGTACACATGGATCTCGCCCGAGCCCTTGCCGACGTTCGGGTCGTTCCAGTCGGTCACGACGGGCACACTGCTGTCCGCGCCGCCGCGTCCGATGTAGAAGACCCGCCCGTCCTTCGCGGTGACGAGTCCGTGCGGCTCGCCGATCTGGTCGTTCTGTCCCGGCTGGTTGGGCTGGGTGAGCCGCTCGGCCGCGTAGTTGGAGTCGATGGTGGCCTTGCAGTCGGCCTGCGACAGCCTGCTCGTCCAGGCGAGCGCGCCGCGCAGGTGGTCACGGAAGTCGGTCTCCGCGAAGCTCGCGGCCGTACCGCCCATGGCGGTGTAGAAGGACCGGCCGCCGTCGTAGTCACGGCACCAGGAGACCGGGTGGTCCCAGCCGTTGGCGCTCGCGCCCGGGGTGTACGTGATCTCGCGCACCCGGGCCACGGTGTGGACGTCGCCGGACGGGTTGTCCTTCCAGTTCATCCAGGTGTCCGGGCGCTTCCACTCCAGCGGGAGGTTCTTCGTCGCCGGGTGCTGCCGGTCGCCGATCTCCACCGTGGCACGCTGGACGTTCTTCGGGCTGTCCGCCGTCGGACGCGCGCCGACCAGTCCGGTGAACCAGTCGGAGTACGGTTCGGTGCGCGCCGCGTCATGGATGCCCAGGAAGCCGCCGCCGGCCTCCATGTAGGCCTCCAGGCCCGCCTCCTGCTCGGGGTCGAGCACATCGCCGCCGCCGGTCAGGAAGACGACCGCGTTGTACCTGCCGAGCTGCTTGCCGTTGGTGAAGACCGCGGCGTCGTCGGTGGCGACGGTCTTGAAGCGCCCCGCCTCCGGCCCGCTGAGTCCGATCTTCTCGATGGCCGCGATACCCGCGTCCACGGTCGGCGACTCCTCGCCCGCCGACGCGTGGAACACCAGCACCCTGACATTGGCCCCGCCGGGCGGCGTGGGCAGGGACAACGTTGTCGCCACCCGCTCCTTCAGCCCCGGATCGGGAAAGGGACTGGCGGTGGCCGCGTTGCCGCCGAGCAGGGACGCGGTCAGGGCGCCTGCCGCCACGGCCGCCGCGACGCCGCGACGCGATCTGGACCTGTGATGTGGTGTGCGCTGCATGTGGTCACCCACCCCTCTTGGTCGCTTCTCCGGTCACTTCTCTCTCATCGCACCTCTGAGCTCACTGCGACAGCGCACGAAGCTAGACCTCTTTTCGCGGCACGCCAATACCTAAAGCAGCAATCGAACGAACTTTGTCCTGAGTGTGGATAAACGCTGGCCCCCCGGCTACGGTGTGGGCCGTCCGAGGCAGCAGTGCGTCAGTTTCCTTCTCGCAGTGGGGAGTTCGACATGGACCGAAGGACCTTCAACCGCCGGATGCTCGTGGGTGGAGGGGTGGCGGCGGCCACCGGCGTGACATCGATGTCGCTCGGCGCGGTGCAGGCCACCTCCGCGGAGAACCCGGCGAAGACCGCCCCCGCCGGAGGGACCGTGCGCCATCTCAAGCTGTACGCCGAGAAGCTGGCTGACGGACAGCTCGGATACGGGCTGGAGAAGGGCAAGGCGTCGATCCCCGGGCCGCTCATCGAGATCACCGAGGGCGACACGCTGCACATCGAGTTCGAGAACACCACGGACGTCGACGCCAGCCTCCACGTCCACGGCGTCGACTACGACATCGCGAGCGACGGCACCCGCATGAACCGCAGCCATGTCGAACCCGGCGGCACCCGTACGTACACCTGGCGCACCCACGCCCCCGGCCGCCGCAAGGACGGCACCTGGCAGGCGGGCAGCGCCGGTTACTGGCACTACCACGACCACGTCGTCGGCACCGACCACGGCACCGGCGGCATCCGCAAGGGGCTCTACGGGCCGCTCGTCGTGCGCCGCAAGGGCGACGTCCTGCCGGACAAGACGATCACGATCGTCTTCAACGACATGACGATCAACAACAAGGCCGCCCACGAGAGCCCGAACTTCGAGGCCACCGTGGGCGATCGCGTCGAGGTCGTCATGATCACGCACGGTGAGTACTACCACACGTTCCACATCCACGGGCACCGCTGGGCGGACAACAGAACCGGCCTGCTCACCGGCCCCGACGACCCCAGCCGCGTCGTCGACACGAAGATCTGCGGCCCCGCCGACTCCTTCGGCTTCCAGATCATCGCGGGCGAACACGTGGGAGCCGGCGCCTGGATGTACCACTGCCACGTCCAGAGCCACTCCGACATGGGCATGGCCGGACTGCTGCTGGTCGCCAAGGCCGACGGGACGGTCCCGGGATACGACCCGCCGCACCACGCGGCGGGCGCGGAGGAGACGCACGAACACTGAGCCCGCGCCGGGGTCAGACCTCGGCGGCGAGCCGCAGCTGTTCCTCCTCGACGATGCGCCGTGCGAGGTCGCCGTCCGACACGTCCACCGCGTCGGGGGTGGCCTCGGCGACATCGCTGCGCCGCGCGTACGCGTCGAAGAGCCGGTCCTTGCGCGCGAGGATGTCCAGCATCCGCTGGTCCACACTGTCCGCCGCGAGGAGCCGGTGCACCTGCACCGTCCGTATCTGCCCCATGCGGTGCGCCCTGGCCACCGCCTGGTGCTCCATCGTCGGCTTGATCTGCGGCTCGCACAGGATCACGACCGAAGCCGCCTGGATGTTGAGGCCGATGCCGCCGGCCTGTATCTGGCTCAGCAGCACCGCGTGACCGTCCACCGCGCCGAACGCGTCGACGAGCTCCTGGCGGCGCGCGGCCGGGAGGGAACCGGAGACGGGGCCGAACACCCCGTCGCCCAAGGCCTCCCTGACGGTGCCGAGCACCTCGCGGAAGTACGAGAACACCACGACCTTGAGCCCGTTGTCCTCGGCCTCCGCGACGAGCTCGCGCAGCCGGTTCAGCTTCGCCGACGTCTCGGGACGGGCGTACGCCGCGCGGCGCATCCGCATGAAATGCCCCGATCCGACCGCCTCGCGGTACGCCTCCAGGTCGGCGGGGGAGAACTCCTCCCACTCGTCCGCCTGCACCAGCGCGGGCAGTTCACCGAGGACGTCGTCCTGGTTGCGGCGCAGATAGGCGGGGGCCACGGCCCTGCGGAACGCGTGCGAGCCGGCGACGCCGTGCGTGGACGTCACCAGTGGAGCCAGCTCGGGCCGCAGCTGGCGCACCAGGCTCCGGAACTCCTCGACCCGGTTCTCCATCGGGGTGCCGGTCAGGAACAGCACCCGCTCGGTGTGCTCCGTCCAGCCGCTCACGGCCCGGGCGCGCCGGGTCGCGGGGTTCTTCACGAAGTGGGCCTCGTCCACCACCACCATGCCGGGCCTGACCCCGCACGCCGGGCCGTCCGGCAGCGTGGCCAGCGCGTCGAAGGTGGTCACGGCGACCCCGCCCCGCTCCCGCCACTCGCCGAACGCCTCCTGCCGCTCCGGACCGTGCACCGGCACGGCCCGCAGGGTGGAGCGGGCGGTCACCTCCCGCCGCCAGTTGATCAGGACACTCGCCGGGCACACCACCAGGAAGTGCGTCTCGCCCTTCGCCGCGAGATGGGCCACCGCGGCGATGGCCTGCACGGTCTTGCCCAGCCCCATCTCGTCCCCGAGCACCACCCGCTTCTGGGCCAGCGCGAAGCGCGCGCCGAAGGACTGGTAGCCGCGCAGCGAGACCCGCAGACAGGTGTCGTCGAGCCGCAGTCCGCGCACCCGGTCGGCGATCCCCGCGGGCAGGAACCCCTCGGCCGCGTCCCGGTCGGGCCCGCTGCCCGACAGCTCTGCCAGCAGGCTGTAGTACTCGGCGGACCGCAGCTCGAAGTCGACCCACGCCTCCGCCTCCGACGCGGGCTCCCGCAGCAGGTCGACGGACGCCTGCCCGAAGAGCAGCGGCAGCCCGCGCTCGGCGGCGTCCCCCGTCACCGCCCGTACGGAGGCCACGGCGGCCAGCGCCCGGGCGGCGGCCGTCCGGCCCGTGAACAGCATCCGCAGCCTGCTCCGCGCCGGGGCGGCCCCGGCGAGCAGCGGTTCCAGCTCCTCGGTCAGGCGGCGGGCGGCGTCGGCGGCCCTGCGCACGTCCGGGCCGCCCTCCACCAGCCGGTGCAGGGCGACGAGCAGCGCGGTGGTCGCCGCGTCCGCCGCGTCCATGTCTATCCGCACGGCCACGGTGTCCCGGACGGCGTGCGCGATCTGCCGGGCGGCGGCCAGCGCCTGGTCCGCGGTGTGCGCGCCCACACCGGGGATCTCGCGGAGCTCGTAGCGCCTGGCTCCGTGGACCGTGCCGACGCTCGCGTAGCCCGCCTGCGTCAGCGCGCCCAGCCGCAGTCTGCCCTCCGTGACGTCCGCCAGCCGGGACACGGGGATGGACGCCAGCTCCCGGGCGACCAGCGAGTCCAGCAGAGGGGCGAGCGCGGTGTGCGCGGCCTCGACGGCCCGGCGGTGGTCGTCCAGCACCGCCCGGGCGGTTCCGGCGAGTTCCCGGGCACCGTCGAGCAGCTCGCGTGCGGCTCTTCCCGTGGGCGCCCGGCCCGTGGGTCCGGCCTGAGTCATGTACGTCCTTCTGTCCCCCGCGACCGCGCTCCGCCGGCGCCGCGGCCCAACCACGACCGGAGCCATCGTCCCACGCGTCCCGCTCCGCCCCGCGCAGCGGCGAACTGCGGTTGTCGGTGCCTGCTGCAAGACTCGGAAGGAGCGGTATCTCCATGTCCGACCAAGACGAGCGAGAGAACGGGACTCGCTGAAGGAGCACATCATGCCCGACCCAGCTTTCGTCACCGGCGCCCCCAACTGGATCGACCTCGGCACCCCCGACCTGGACGTGGCCACGGCCTTCTACAGCGGTCTCTTCGGCTGGGAGCTGGTGCCGGGCGGACCCGAGACCGGTGGCTATGGCATGTATCAGCTGCGGGGCAGGACGGTCGCGGGTGTCATGACCGTGCCCGAGGAGCAGGGGAAGCCCGCCTGGTCGGTCTACTTCCAGACCCCCGACGCCGACGCCACCGCACGGACGGTCGAAAAGGCCGGGGGCACCGCCGCGTTCCCTCCGATGGATGTGCTGGACTACGGACGCATGGGCGGCTTCACGGACAACGCCGGCGCGTACTTCGGCGTCTGGCAGCCCGGTACGAACACCGGCCTCGGCCTGATCATGGAGCCCGGCTCGCTCATCTGGTCCGAGCTGTACACCCCGGACGTCCCCGCGGCCGCCGCCTTCTTCCACACGGTCTTCGGGTGGCAGACCCAGGTGATGGAGTACCCCGGCGGTTCCTACACCGTCGTCCGGCCCGCCGGGAGCGACACCGAGGACGCCTCATTCGGCGGGCTCGTCGCTCTGGACGAGGTGCCCGGCGAGGACAAGGCCGGACCGCACTGGCTGCCGTACTTCGCGGTGGACGACGCCGACGCCACGGTCGCGGCGACGGAACGGCTCGGCGGCCGGGTCACCGCACCCGCGTCGGACGTGCCGGAGGTCGGCCGGATCGCGACCCTCGCCGACCCGGCGGGCGCGGCCTTCGCGGTGATCAAGCCCGTCCCGATGCCGTAGATCATGTCCGCAAAGCCCTGCCTGGACCTGCTTTGCGCAGGACCGGCCCCCGGGGACGCGCCGGGCGGGAGCGAGTGAGACCCCGTCCGGCCGTGCGTTGAACGGCTGTTGATCACTTGTTTATCGCCATCCGGCATCGTGTGCCGCATGCCGATCAACACGATGACCGACGAGCTCACCTGGCAGGAGACCGCGTTGTGCGCGCAGGCCGGGCCCGAGTTCTTCTTCCCGGCCCCCGGTAGCTCCACCCGGGAGGCCAAGCAGCTCTGCAACGCCTGCGAGGGCCGCCTGGCCTGCCTCGAATACGCACTCACCCACGACGAGCGCTTCGGCGTCTGGGGCGGGCTCTCCGAGAAGGAACGCGAGCGGCTGCGCAGGACCCGCCCGGCCGGGTACTGCGCACCGGGCGTCGGCGAGTAGTCCTCCCCGGGCACACGGCGCCTTCCGGCAACCGGCGTCTTCCGGTTCGCCCGGCGCCTCCGGGGCGCCGCAGCCTTCCAGGCGCCCGGAGCCTTCCGGTCACCGGAGCCTTCCCGTCACCGGCGCCTTCCCGTCACCGGTGTCCGCGCCGGTCACCCGATGCGGAAGGTCTCGCCGTACACCTGCCACACCAGGGGCTGCTCCAGGCCGAGGTTGCCCTCGCGCAGGAAGACGCGCTGCGCCGTGTCGATCCTGGTCGTGTCGCGCTGCACCTTCCTGGCCTTGATGGCGGACCTGCTCGCGTCGAGGAAGGCGTCCAGATACGCCTTCTCCTCGCCGCCCTCGGCGGCCGTGTCCGCCGAGTCCATCGCGGCGTCGCGGATGCCGTAGAAGCCGTCCGCCCCGACACCCGGCCCGTGCAGCACCATCGCGTCGTAGTAGATGAACTGCCCCAGGGTGCCGAGGCCGTCGAGCTTCGCCAGCCGGACCGCCGGATCGAAGTACAGCCGGTCGCGGGTCTCGTCCTGCGCCTCCCGGAAGGCCGGGTCCTCGGCCGCCTCGCGCCACGCGTCCGTGAAGCCGGGGTCCAGCCCCTCGTGCGAGTCGGTGCCGTCCACCTCACGCAGGGCGGACAGGAACGGGGCGAGCGGATTGTCCGGCTGTTCCTCGGTGTAGGCCTCGACCAGCTGCAGCATGTCGTTCGTGCCGGAGCAGAAGCCGATGATGCCCGCCGTGTAGCCGGCACCGTCGCCGATGTCCTCGATCGCTTCGTACCGGCTGCGCCAGTCCAGGGTCGATGCCTCGGCGCTGGCCACCAGCCGGGAGGCGGTCTCCTTCATCTCCGGCGCGGCGAGGCCCGGCGGCAGCGCGTCGATCTCCTCGGACTGCTCGTCGGTCTCCGCCGCGGCATCCGGCTCCGCCGTGCCGCTCTTCGTGGGACCGGCCGCCTGCGAGGTCACCGTGGGCGGCTCGGAGTCGCCACCGTTGAACAAGATCGAAGCGGCGATGACGATCGGCGCACCGAAAAGAAAAAGACGCGTCACAGGTTTCACCCGGCACAGAGTACGTTCCGTGAGGCTCGGGGGAAGACCTCATGCGAAAGGGCGGCGCACACGTGCGTGTGCGCCGCCCCTCGTCAGGGTGCCCGCGGTTCGGGGAGCGGAGCCCGGACCGCGTTCGCGTCAGGCGCCGGCGGCTCGGGCCGCCATGCGGGCCTTGCGCGCGGCGAGCTTCTCGTCGAACTTCGACGCCTCGCTGTCCAGGCCGTTCATGTACAGGCCCAGCTCCTCCTGCGCCTTGAGGCCCTCCGGGCCGAGTTCGCCGATGTCGAGGACCTTGAGGTAGCGCAGCACGGGCTGGAGCACGTCGTCGTGGTGGATGCGCATGTTGTAGATCTCGCCGATCGCCATCTGGGCGGCGGCCCGCTCGAATCCGGGCATGCCGTGTCCGGGCATGCGGAAGTTGACGACGACGTCCCGCACGGCCTGCATCGTGAGATCCGGGGCGAGCTCGAAGGCCGCGGCCAGCAGGTTGCGGTAGAAGACCATGTGCAGGTTCTCGTCGGTCGCGATGCGGGCCAGCATCCGGTCGCAGACGGGGTCGCCCGACTGGTGGCCCGTGTTGCGGTGCGAGACGCGGGTCGCGAGCTCCTGGAAGGCGACGTACGCCACGGAGTGCAGCATGGAGTGGCGGTTGTCGGACTCGAATCCCTCGGCCATGTGAGCCATGCGGAACTCTTCGAGCTTGTCCGGGTCCACGGCGCGCGAGGTGAGGAGGTAGTCGCGCATCACGATGCCGTGCCTGCCCTCCTCCGCGGTCCAGCGGTGCACCCACGTGCCCCAGGCGCCGTCGCGCCCGAAGAGGGAGGCGATCTCGTGGTGGTAGCTGGGGAGGTTGTCCTCGGTCAGCAGGTTCACGACGAGGGCGATCCGGCCGATCTCGGTGACCTTGGACTGGCCGGTCTCCCACGCCTCGCCGTCCTCGAAGATGCCGGGGAAGTTCCGGCCGTCGGAGAACGGTACGTACTCGTGGGGCATCCATGCCTTGGCGACTTTGAGATGGCGGTTGAGTTCCTTCTCCACCACCTCCTCCAGTGCGTACAGCAGTTGGGCGTCGGTCCACGCCTTCGAACTGCCGAGGTGGGGAGAGGTGATCGTCACGGGGGCTCCTGGGGACGGGAGAATTACCTACGGCTTCGTAGGTTACGTGACCGTAGGTTAAGGCGGCGGTAAGGCCCGAGCCAACCCCCGCCCTCGCGATGCGCGCTCACACACTGTTATCCGTGCAGGTAGGAAGCATTTTTTCGGCAAGGCAAGTCACGCCTCGACGGACCCGGCGCCCGGCAGCCGGCCGGGGTCGACATCGCGGAGTCCCTCCTCGTCCAGCAGGAGCCAGCGGGTGATTCCCAGCGACATCAGGAACGGCATGTCATGGCTCGCCACGACGAGCGCGCCCTCGTAGGCCTCCAGCGCCGAGGTCAGGCGCCGCACGCCGGACAGGTCGAGGCTGTTCGTCGGCTCGTCAAGCATCAGCAGCCGGGGCGCGGGCTCGGCCAGCAGCAGCGCCGCCAGCGTCGCCCGGAGGCGCTCCCCGCCGGAAAGTGTCCCCGCCGCGCGGTCCGCGCGTGTCCCCTTGAAGAGGAAATGCGCCAGCCGCGCCCTGATGCCGTTGGCCGTGGCGCCCGGCGCGAAGCGGGCCACGTTCTCCACCAGGGACAGACCGTCGTCGAGCACGTCGAGCCGCTGCGGCAGAAAACCCACCGGCACCCGTGTGTCCGCCTCGCCCGACGCCGGGGCGAGCTCGCCCGCCAGGGTGCGCAGGAGCGTCGTCTTCCCCGCGCCGTTGCGGCCGACCAGCGCGACGCGCTCCGGGCCGCGCAGATCCCACTCTCCCGGCACCCGTATCCCGTGGGCCAGCCGGACGTCGCGCAGCAGCAGGACCTCGCTGCCCGGATGCACCTTCGTGTGCGGCAGCTCGATCCGGATCGCCTCGTCGTCGCGCACCGCGTCGACGGCCTCGCCGAGGCGCTCCTCGGCGTCCGCCAGCCGCTCGGTGTGCATGATGCGGTATCTGCCGGCCGACTCCTGTGCCGTCTGCCTGCGCTGCCCCATCACGGCCTTCGGCTCGCGCTTGGTGTCCCACATCTTCTGCCCGTACCGCCTGCGCCGGGCCAGCGTGACGTGCGCGTCGGCCAGTTCGCGCCTCTGGCGTCGTACGTCGGCCTCCGCGACCCGCACCATCCGCTCGGCGGCCTCCTGCTCCACGGCCAGGGCCTCCTCGTACGCCGACAGGCTGCCGCCGTACCAGCTGACCTCGCCGTCGCGGAGATCGGCGATCCGGTCCACCCGCTCCAGCAGTTCGCGGTCGTGGCTGACGGTGACCAGCACCCCCGTCCAGGCGTCCACCGCGTCGTAGAGCCGCCTGCGGGCGTACAGATCGAGGTTGTTGGTCGGCTCGTCCAGCAGCAGCACCGCGGGGCGGGCCAGGAGCAGCGCGGCCAGCCGCAGCAGCACGCACTCGCCGCCCGAGAGCTCGCCGGTCCTGCGGTCGAGCCCGGCGCCGCCCAGGCCCAGCTGGCCGAGCAGGGCGCGGGCGCGCTCCTCGACGTCCCAGTCGTCCCCGACCGTCGCGAAGTGCTCCTCGCGGACATCGCCCGCCTCGATGGCGGAGAGCGCCGCGCGTTTCGCGGCGACGCCCAGTACCTCATCCACCCGCAGCGTGGTGTCCAGGACGAGGTTCTGCGGGAGGTACCCGATGTCGCCGACCGTGGTGACCCGCCCCGACGAGGGGGTGAGTTCACCCGCGATCAGTCGCAACAGGGTCGACTTCCCGCAGCCGTTGAGGCCGATGAGTCCGGTCCGGCCGGGGCCCACGGAGAGCTGGAAGGAGTCGAACACCTCGCTCCCGTCGGGCCAGGCGAACGACAGGGAGGAACAGGTGATGTGTGTGGCGGATGCAGGCACAAGGGCCTCCAGGAAGCGTCGGGGAATCACGGAGAAAGGGGCTCGGACACACCGGGGTCACGCGACGGGGCACGCGTGCGTCAGGCACGCGGCACGCGGTGCGGACACCTCAGATGTGGAGCAACGTCCTTCTCCGATACGACGGCTGCGGGGGCGATGACGACGTTACGGACGGACCCCGCCGCCGCGCAACCGAATTGGGGCCGCTCCGCGGCCCGAAGGGACCCCGGCGGCTCGAAGGGGCCTCGCGGCGGTCAGCAGGACCCGCCCAGCAGATCGGTCAGCCCGCCGTCCAGGTCCATGAAGCGGTACTCGTCGCCCACCGGGACCAGCTCCTGCGCCCGCTTCAGGAAGCGCCGCAGCTCGGAGGTCCGGACATGCACCATGGCGATGCCCTCCACGGCGTGGAACTCCAGCACCGTACGGTCGTAGCCGAACGGCCTGACCCGGACGTCCCCGACCCCCGCCGGCGCGTCCATACCCGTGGCGAGCAGCTCACGCGAGAACTCCCACGACACCTCCGTGCCTTCGAGGGTCGCCGGCGCGGGAAACGCCATGCGGACGGCGAAGGGGTCCTTGCGGTCGTACTGCAGAGTGGCGGGCAGTGTCTCCATACGAGGTGCGGACGCGACCATACGGGCCTGCACGGACTGCTCGATAACGCTGGACAAGACCTGCTCCCTCTCGCCTCAAACGACGGTTCCCGGCATTGGAGTAGACGACGGAACGCCTCCATCCGTGCACTGGCGGGCGGAGTGAGCTGCGTCACCGCCCGTCCTTCCACCGATCTTCCCCCGGTCACCTGCCCCGATTCGCGCGGGGCACCCTGGACGCCTGCCTGGCGGTGCGTTAGCTTCCAGCGGCATGAGGGCCATGGGGAAGACGAGACGGCTGGTGGCACTGGGACTCTGCGCGGCGGCGGTGACCGCCGCGCTGGCCGCACCACCGGCGCTCGCCGCCCAGGAGAAGCGGCCGGAACCCGGCTGGACGCTCACCCCCACGGGGACGGACGCACGCTTCAGAGGCCTCGCCGCCGTCGGCCGGGACACCGCCTGGGTCGCGGGCTCCGGGGGCACGGTGCTGCGCACGCTCGACGGCGGACGGCACTGGAGCGACGTCTCGCCCCCGGCCGCGGCCGGGCTGGAGCTGCGCGACATCGAGGCCTTCGACCGCCGGCGGGCCGTCGCCCTGGCCATCGGCGAGGGCGAGGCGTCCCGGGTCTTCCGCACCGAGGACGGCGGCGCCACCTGGACCGAGTCCTTCCGCAACACCGATGCCCGTGCCTTCTACGACTGCCTGACCTTCTTCGACAGCCGCCACGGGCTGGCGATGAGCGACCCGGTGGACGGGAGGTTCCGCATCCTGTCGACCTCGGACGGCGGGCGGACCTGGCGGGTGCTGCCCGACGCGGGGATGCCCGAGGCGCTGCCCGGCGAGGCCGGTTTCGCGGCGAGCGGCCAGTGCCTCGTCAGCTCGGGCGCCAAGGACGTCTGGCTCGCCACCGGCGGCGCCGCGACCGCGCGTGTGCTGCACTCCGGCGACCGCGGCCTGACCTGGACCCCGGCGGCGTCGGGCATCCCTGCGGGCGATCCCGCCCGCGGGGTCTTCGGCCTCGCCTTCCGCGACCGTGCGCACGGCATCGCGGTCGGCGGCGACTACCGCGCGGGCGAGGCGTCCCCGGACGCCGCGTCCGTCACGGGGGACGGCGGCCGGAGCTGGCAGCGGGCGGCCACCCCGCCGCCCGCCTACCGGTCCGGCGTCGCCTGGCTGCCGCACAGCACACGGTCCGCGCTGGCCGTCGGCCCGACCGGGACCGACCTCACCCGCGACGGCGGGCGCACCTGGCGGACCGTGGACACCGGCTCGTACGACACGGTGGACTGCGCGCCGGACGGCGGCTGCTGGGCCTCGGGGGAGAAGGGCCGAGCGGCCCGGCTGAAGTAGCCGCCCGGGCACCCCACGCGCGTACGCACCTCACGCCCGTACCCGACTCACCTCGTACGCACCTCACGCACGAATGCACCTCACGCCCGTATGCCTGAAGGGACCTTTCCGCTGTGACCGATGCCGACCACCAAGAAGTGCTGGGAAGGATCGCCGAAGGACTCGTCTACACCGAGTCGGAAGCGGCCTTTCTGGCCCCCGGGCGCCGCGCGGACCAGATCTTCGAGTACAACCGGACACCTCCCGGCCGGACGGAGGAGCGCCGGGCACTGCTCGTCGAGATCTTCGGCTCGGTCGGCGAACGTACGGCGCTGCTGGCGCCCTTCCACGCGGCCTTCGGCAGCAACGTACACATAGGCGACGACTTCTTCGGGAACGTCAATCTGACGTTCGTCGACGACGTGGACATCCGTATCGGCAACGACGTCATGATCGCCCCCAGCGTGACGCTGACCACGACGGGGCACCCGGTGCATCCCTCGCGGCGCGCCGATTTCGGGCGGTTCTCCGAACCGATCCACATCGAGGACAAGGTGTGGATCGGCAGCAACGCGGTGATCCTGCCCGGCGTCCGTATCGGCTACGGCTCGGTCATCGGCGCGGGCAGCGTCGTCAGCCGCAGCATCCCCCCGATGTCCATCGCGCTCGGGACACCGTGCCGTGTGGTCCGCGCCATCACCGACGAGGACCTCACGACGCGTACGGCAGGACACCGGGGAGGGCGCCGGGCCGCGACCGGACTGCCGCACCACAAGCCTGTGGCTGCCGTCCGCGGGGACTCGGGTGAGACCATTCGTCCATGATCGGCGACCTGGAAATGAGTGCATGAGCGGCGACCTGGAAGTGAGTGCCCTGGCGATCAACGTCACGATCCCGGAGGCCCTCCGCTGGACGGACACCCGGCGCGGCGAGGCGTTCACGCTGACCACGCTCAACGTCCGGCTGCTCCCGGACGGCCGTCTCGCCGCCAAGGCCTACGGCCGGCCGGTCGGCGGCGGCCGGGGTGCCTATGTCTCGTTCCCCGTCCCGGACAGGCCCGAGCTGACGGACCTGATCGACAGCGCCGCCGGCCGTGCCGGGGCGCTGTGGGCCGCTCACCGCGGTCTCGGCTGAGCGTCCCGGCCGTGCCCGGCGCATGGGAACGGCGATGATCACCGGCTGCCTAGACTGACGCGTCATGACGACTTTCAGGATGCCCGCCGACGAGGCCGAAGCCCGAGCCGTCCAGGACGCGTTGCGCGAGCGGGTCGTGCTGGACGAGCCGGGGCCGCCGCCGGGTACCGGCCGGGTGACCGGGGTCGATGTCGCCTACGACGACGAGCGGGACCTGGTCGTCGCGGCGGCCGTCGTCCTGGACGCGGCGACCCTGGCGGTGATCGCCGAGTCCACCGCCGAGGGCCGGGTGACGTTCCCGTACGTCCCCGGGCTCCTCGCCTTCCGCGAGATCCCGGCCGTACTGGCCGCCCTGGAGGGCCTGCCGGTGGACCCGGGGCTCGTGGTCTGCGACGGCTACGGGCGCGCGCACCCGCGCAGGTTCGGGCTCGCCAGCCACCTCGGCGTCCTCACCGGGCTGCCCGTCATCGGTGTCGCCAAGAACCCCTTCACCTTCCGCTACGAGCAACCGGGCCCCCGGCGCGGCGACTTCGCCCCGCTCCTGGACGGGGACGAGGAAGTGGGGCGGGCGTTGCGCACGCGGGACGACACGAAGCCCGTGTTCGTCTCGGTCGGCCACCGCACCGACCTGGACAACGCCTGCGCCCATACGCTCGCCCTGGCCCGCGACTTCCGCCAGCCGGAGACCACCCGCCGAGCGGACGCCCTGTGCCGGACGGCGCTCCGGGAAGCCATCAACTGATCCCGGACCCGCTCGGCGATCTGTTGCCAACTGAGTACACGTACGGATGTTGCTCGTCGAACATCAGGGGCAGGCTGGTACACATGATCGACCACCACACACCTCAGATGAGCGCCGGAACCGTACGTCTCTCCCAGCGTGGCATCGCCGTCGGCATGACCCTCGGCGTTCTCGCGGGAATCGCCTGGACCGTGTCCATGATCGTCACGCTGGCGTCCTGGATGCTCTGATCCGGCGTCCGTCCTCCGGGGTCAGCGCACCGCCGCGACCCGGAAGCGCAGCCCGGCCGCCCTCAGCCGCTCCAGCAGGGCGTCGCCCGCCGCCACGGCCGTGGTGACCTGCCCCGAAGTGGCGGGCAGCTCGTCGAACGCGAGGGCGAGGGCCGCCTCGGCGAGCATCTTCGCCGTCTCGTCGTAGCCGGGGTCGCCCCCGGACACCTCCGTGAAGACCCGCCGGCCGCCGCCCTCACCGACGAAACGGACGGTGAACCAGCTGCGCCGCCTGCGCTGTTCGCTCGGGCCGGTGCCCGGTTGGACCCGCGCCGAGAGCCAGGACCTCGCGGCCGGGATCTGGGCGGCCCCGGCCAGCAGCCCCACGGCGGCCGTGCCGCCGAGCGCCATCGGCAGCCGCTTCACCGAGGCGAAGTGCCGGTAGCGGAAGTCGGGCCCGTAGCGTTCCAGTGCCCGCGCGGACCGCTCCACGACGCGGGGGTCCAGCGTCGGCAGCGGCAGCCCCCAGGTGCCGGTCTCCGGGCTGAAGTGCGGTGAGCCCTGCGGGGCGCGGGCCCGGCGCCCGACCAGGCGCGGCTCGTGCAGCCTGCGTTCCCGCGCGGCCCGGACCATCTGCGGGCCGCGGCTCATGGCGGTCAGCGCCGAGGCGAACGTACCGCCGGAGAACACCGCGTCGGTGCGGACGTAACCGTCCACGGTCAGCGGCACCCCCTCGGGGAGGTGCCGCACGGTGAAGTAGACACCGAGGTCGTGCGGTACGGAGTCGAAGCCGCAGGCGTGCACGAGCCGGGCCCCCGTCTCGCGGGCCCGTGTGTCGTGCTCCAGATACATCCGGTCGACGAACTCCGCCTCTCCCGTGAGGTCGGCGTAGTCGGTCCCGGCCTCCGCGCACGCGGCGACCAGCCGTCCGCCGTATCTGACGTACGGCCCCACGGTCGACGCGACCACGTGTGCGGACCCGGCGAGTTCGCGCAGGGCCACCGGGTCGTCCGCGTCGGCCGTCAGCAGGGGGAGGTCCGCGCAGGCCGGGTGGTCCGCGGCGAGTTCTGCCCGCAGCTCCTCCAGCCTGTCCCGGCTCCGGCCGGCCACCGCCCAGCGGCAGCCGTCCGGTGCGTGCGCGGCGAGATATCGGGCGGTGAGTGCCCCCACAAAGCCGGTGGCCCCGAAAAGGACGACGTCATAGGGGCGTTCTGCCCCGTTCTGCCTGTTCATGAGTGCCTCCGCAGGGGCCGGCGCCGATGTAGCAGGCAGAGGCTAGCGGAGGGGTTCGTGGCGCTGTGAGGCCGGGCGGGCTCAGGTGCGAGAGGATCCCGGGGAAAGAACTAAGCGCTTGCTCGGCCAAAAGGGTTGTGCGGAGCGCGGTCCGTTCTTAGCATCATCGATGTTACATCAGTTGTGTCACACCGCTGGGGGCTTGATGGCAACGACAGGACAGGGACCGCGCGGACCGCTGGCCGGGGTGCGCGTCGTCGAACTGGCGGGCATCGGCCCCGGGCCGTTCGCCGCGATGCTCCTCGCGGACCTCGGCGCCGACGTGGTGCGCGTGGACAGACCCGGCGGCTCGGTGATCGGCATCGAACCCGCCTTCGACCTCACCAACCGCAACAAGCGGTCCGTCCTCGTCGATCTGAAGGCCGAGGACGGCGCCGAGACGGTCCTCGCCCTCGTGGAGCGCGCCGACGTACTCATCGAGGGATACCGGCCGGGCGTCGCCGAGCGGCTCGGCATCGGCCCCGACGCGTGTCTGAAGCGCAATCCACGGCTCGTCTACGGGCGGATGACCGGCTGGGGCCAGGACGGCCCGCTCGCCGACCGTGCGGGGCACGACATCGCCTACATCGCCCTCACCGGCACCCTCTCCATGATCGGCAGGGCCGGCGAGCCGCCCGCCGTGCCCGCGAACCTCGTCGGCGACTTCGCGGGGGGCTCGCTCTATCTCGTGGTCGGCGTGCTCGCCGCCCTCCAGCACGCCCGCACACCCGGCGGGAGCGGACAGGTCGTGGACGCCGCCATCGTCGACGGCGCCGCCCATCTCGCGACGATGATCCACGGAATGCTGGGGGCCGGCAGCTGGCAGGACCGGCGCGGCTCCAACCTCCTCGACGGCGGGTGCCCCTTCTACGGCTCCTACGCGACCTCCGACGGCGAGTACATGGCGGTCGGCCCCCTGGAGCCCCGCTTCTACGAGGAGTTCGCCCGCCT
Source organism: Streptomyces sp. NPDC002125 (assembly GCF_053593715.1). Classification (NCBI taxonomy): domain Bacteria; kingdom Bacillati; phylum Actinomycetota; class Actinomycetes; order Kitasatosporales; family Streptomycetaceae; genus Streptomyces; species Streptomyces sp. NPDC002125. The sequence goes on from NZ_JBSFDD010000027.1 coordinate 77,456, forward strand.
CCTCGGGCTGGGGGACGAGGCCCCCGACCGCAACGACCCCGGGCGCTGGGAGGAGCTCCGCGCCCTCGTCGCGGACCGGTTCAGCACCCGTACGCGCGCCGAGTGGACCGAGGTCTTCGAGGGGACCGACGCCTGTGTCGCCCCGGTCCTCTCCCTCACCGAGGCGCCCCACCACCCCCATCTCGCCGCACGCTCCACCTTCGTGGAGCACGGCGGGCTCACCCAGCCCGCGCCCGCGCCCCGCTTCTCCGCGACGCCCGTCTCCGTGCGCAGCGCACCCGCGCTGCCCGGAGCGGACACCGAGTCCGTCGCGGCCGACTGGGACCTGCCGGGCCTGCTGACCACCGGGAAGGAAACGACCGGCTGATGGAACTCTCCCTGCCGCTCAACTACGCGGGCGACCCGCGCGCCGCCTGCGACGAGGTCGCCGCGCTGGAGTCCGCCGGACTCGACGCCGTCTGGGTCGCCGAGGCGTACGGCTTCGACTCGCCCACCCTCATGGGATATCTCGCCGCCCGCACCGAGCGCCTGAAGATCGGCGCGGCCATCCTCAACGTCTACTCCCGCACGCCCGCCCTCATCGCCCAGACCGGCGCGGGCCTCGACGCCGTGTCCGGCGGGCGCGCCCTCCTCGGACTCGGCGCGTCCGGCCCGCAGGTCGTGGAGGGCTGGCACGGAAAGCCGTACGACAAGCCGCTCGGCAGGACCCGCGAGACGGTCGAGCTCTGCCGCCGCATCTGGCGCCGCGAGGTCATCGACCACCACGGCATCACCGACATGCCGCTGCCCGCGGAGAAGGGCGGCAAGCTCGGCAAGCCGCTGAAGATCCTCACCAAGCCGGTGCGCGACACCATTCCGCTCTACGTGGCGTCCCTCGGCCCGGCCAACGTCAGGATGACCGCCGAGATCGCCGACGGCTGGCTGCCCACCCTCTACATCCCGGAGAAGGCCCAGCAGGTCTGGGGCACCGCGCTCGCCGAGGGCACGGCGAAGCGCGACCCGGCGCTGGGCCCCCTGCAGACCGTCGCGGGAGGCCTGCTGGCCATCGGCGACGACGCGGCCGCTCTCCGGGACCTCGCCCGCCCGCAGATCGCGCTGTACGTCGGCGGGATGGGCGCCCCGGGCAAGAACTTCTACAACGACCTCGCCGTCGCCTACGGCTACGAGAAGGAGGCCGCGACCATCCAGGAGCTCTACCTCTCCGGGAGGAAGAGGGAGGCCGAGGCCGCCGTCCCGGCCGAGTTCTGCGAGCTCATGACGCTCTGCGGCCCCGAGGGGTACGTACGCGACCGCCTCGACGCCTTCCGCGAGGCCGGGGTCACCATGCTCAACGTCACGCCCGTCGGCTCCGAGCCGGCGCGGCTGATCTCCACCGTCAAGAACTGGCTCCAGGGGGCTTGAAGTGCAGCGGCAGATCTTCACCGAAGAGCACGACGCGTTCCGCGAGACCGTCCGCACCTTCCTGGCCAAGGAGGTCCTCCCGCACCACGAGCAGTGGGAGAAGGACGGCATCGTCTCGCGCGAGGCCTGGCTCGCGGCCGGCCGGCAGGGACTGCTCGGCCTCGCCGTCCCCGAGGAGTACGGGGGCGGAGGCAACTCCGACTTCCGCTACAGCGCCGTACTCGCCGAGGAGTTCACCCGCGCGGGGGTCTCCGGGCTCGCGGTCGGCCTGCACAACGACATCATCGGCCCCTATCTCACCGGCCTCGCCAACGAGGAGCAGAAGCGGCGCTGGCTGCCCGGCTTCTGCAGCGGCGAGACCATCACCGCCATCGCGATGACGGAACCCGGAGCGGGCTCCGACCTCCAGGGCATCCGCACCGCCGCCGAGGACAAGGGCGACCACTGGCTCCTCAACGGCTCGAAGACCTTCATCTCCAACGGCATCCTCGCCGACCTGGTGATCGTCGTCGCCAAGACCTCCCCGGAGGGCGGCGCGAAGGGCCTCTCGCTGCTCGTCGTCGAACGCGGCGCCGAGGGCTTCGAACGGGGCCGCAACCTCGACAAGATCGGCCAGAAGGCCCAGGACACCGCCGAGCTCTTCTTCAACGACGTACGCGTCCCCAAGGAGAACCTCCTCGGCGAGCTCGACGGCGCCTTCATCCACCTGATGACCAATCTGGCCCAGGAACGGATGGGCATAGCGGTCGCCGGGATCGCCGCCGCCGAACACCTCCTGGAGATCACCACGCAGTACGTCAAGGAGCGCGAAGCCTTCGGGCGCCCGCTCTCCAAGCTCCAGCACATCCGGTTCGAGATCGCCGAGATGGCCACCGAGTGCGCCGTCACCCGCGCCTTCCTCGACCGGTGCATCGTCGACCACTCCGAGGGGACGCTCGACGCCGTGCACGCCTCGATGGCCAAGTGGTGGGCCACCGAGCTCCAGAAGCGCGTCGCCGACCGCTGTCTCCAGCTCCACGGCGGATACGGGTACATGACGGAGTACCGGGTCGCCAAGGCCTTCACCGACGGCCGCATCCAGACCATCTACGGCGGGACGACCGAGATCATGAAGGAGATCATCGGCCGCTCGCTGCTCGCCTGACCTCTCTGCCCAGCACCGACCCCGAAAGGCAGCTGCCTTGAGTACCGAAGCATTCGTCTACGACGCGATCCGCACCCCGCGCGGCCGCGGCAAGGCCAACGGCGCCCTGCACGGAACCAAGCCGATCGACCTCGTCGTCGGCCTCATCCACGAGATCCGCGGCCGCTTCCCCGGACTCGACCCCGCGGCCATCGACGACATCGTCCTCGGTGTCGTGAGCCCGCTCGGTGACCAGGGCTCCGACATCGCCCGGATCGCCGCGATCGCCGCCGGACTCCCGGACTCCGTCGCCGGTGTCCAGGAGAACCGCTTCTGCGCCTCGGGTCTCGAAGCCGTCAACCTGGCCGCCGCCAAGGTGCGTTCGGGATGGGAGGACCTCGTGCTCGCCGGTGGCGTCGAATCGATGTCCCGGGTGCCGATGGGCTCCGACGGCGGGGCCTGGGCCATGGACCCGATGACCAGCTTCGACACGGGCTTCGCCCCGCAGGGCATCGGCGCCGACCTCATCGCCACCATCGAGGGCTTCTCGCGCCGCGACGTCGACGAGTACGCCGCGCTGTCCCAGGAGCGCGCCGCCATCGCCTGGAAGGAGGAGCGCTTCGCCAGGTCCGTCGTCCCCGTCAGGGACCGCAACGGGCTGCTCGTCCTCGACCACGACGAGCACATGCGCCCCGGCACCACGGCCGACTCGCTGGCCTCCCTCAAGCCGTCCTTCGCCACCATCGGTGAGATGGGCGGCTTCGACGCCGTCGCCCTCCAGAAGTACCACTGGGTCGAGAAGATCGACCACGTCCACCACGCGGGCAACTCCTCCGGGATCGTCGACGGCGCCGCCCTCGTCGCGATCGGCTCCCAGCAGACCGGTGAGCGCTACGGCCTCACGCCGCGCGCCCGGATCGTCTCCGCCGCCGTCTCCGGCTCCGAGCCGACCATCATGCTGACCGGCCCCGCGCCCGCCACCCGCAAGGCGCTGGCCAAGGCCGGGCTCACCATCGACGACATCGACCTCGTCGAGATCAACGAGGCCTTCGCCGGTGTCGTCCTGCGCTTCGTCAAGGACATGGGCATCAGCCTCGACAAGGTCAACGTCAACGGCGGCGCCATCGCGCTCGGCCACCCGCTGGGCGCGACCGGCGCGATGATCCTCGGCACGCTCATCGACGAGCTGGAGCGGCAGGACAAGCGCTACGGCCTCGCCACCCTCTGCGTCGGGGGCGGCATGGGCATCGCCACCGTCATCGAGCGTCTCTGACCGTCCCCCGGCCACCCCTGCTTACGGAGAAGACAAGAATGACCGAGAGCACGACCATCCGCTGGGAACAGGACGAGACCGGCGTCGTCACCCTCGTACTCGACGATCCCCACCAGTCCGCCAACACGATGAACCAGGGCTTCAAGGACTCCATCGCGGCCGTCGCCGAGCGCGCAGCCGCCGAGAAGGAGTCCATCCGGGGCATCATCTACACCTCCGCCAAGAAGACCTTCTTCGCGGGCGGCGACCTCAAGGACATGATCAAGATCGGTCCTTCGAGCGCCCAGGAGGCGTTCGACGCCGGAACCGCCATCAAGCAGTCGCTGCGGGTCATCGAGACCCTCGGCAAGCCCGTTGTCGCCGCCATCAACGGCGCGGCGCTCGGCGGCGGTTACGAGATCGCGCTCGCCGCCCACCACCGCATCGCCCTGGACGCCCCCGGCTCCCGCATCGGCCTGCCCGAGGTCACCCTCGGCCTGCTGCCCGCGGGCGGCGGCGTCACCCGCACCGTACGGCTGATGGGCATCACCGACGCCCTGCTGAAGGTGCTGCTCCAGGGCACCCAGTACACCCCGCACCGGGCCCTGGAGAACGGCCTGGTACACGAGGTCGCCGCCACCCCCGAGGAGATGCTCGACAAGGCCCGCGCCTTCATCGACGCCCACCCCGAATCGCAGCAGCCCTGGGACGTCAAGGGCTACCGCATCCCCGGCGGTACCCCCTCGAACCCGAAGTTCGCGGCCAACCTGCCGGCCTTCCCCGCCAACCTGAAGAAGCAGCTCGCGGGCGCCCCCATGCCGGCCCCCCGCAACATCATGGCCGCCGCGGTCGAAGGGGCGCAGGTCGACTTCGAGACCGCGCAGACCATCGAGGCGCGCTACTTCACCGAGCTGGTCACCGGCCAGGTCGCGAAGAACATGATCCAGGCGTTCTTCTTCGACCTCCAGGCCGTCAACTCCGGGGCCAGCCGTCCGGACGGCATCGAGGAACGCCAGGTCCGCAAGGTCGCCGTCCTCGGCGCCGGGATGATGGGAGCGGGCATCGCCTACTCCTGCGCGCGCGCCGGCATCGACGTCGTCCTGAAGGACGTCTCCACCGAGGCCGCGGCCAAGGGCAAGGCGTACAGCGAGAAGATCCTCGCCAAGGCGCTCTCCCGGGGCCGTACGACCGAGGCGAAGCGTGACGAGCTGCTGGCCCGCATCACCCCGACCGGCGACCCGGCCGACCTCGCCGGCTGCGACGCCGTGATCGAGGCCGTCTTCGAGGACACCGCGCTCAAGCACAAGGTGTTCCAGGAGATCCAGGGCATCGTCGAGCCCGACGCGCTGCTCTGCTCCAACACCTCGACGCTGCCCATCACCGTGCTCGCCGAGGGCGTGGAGCGGCCGGTGGACTTCATCGGGCTGCACTTCTTCTCACCCGTCGACAAGATGCCGCTCGTCGAGATCATCAAGGGCGAGAAGACCGGCGACGAGGCCCTGGCCCGTGCCTTCGACCTCGTACGCCGGATCAAGAAGACCCCGATCGTCGTCAACGACTCGCGCGGCTTCTTCACCTCGCGCGTCATCGGCCACTTCATCAACGAGGGCGTCGCGATGGTCGGCGAGGGCATCGAGCCCGCGTCGGTCGAGCAGGCGGCGGCACAGGCCGGCTACCCGGCCAAGGTGCTCTCCCTCATGGACGAGCTGACGCTCACCCTGCCCCGCAAGATCCGCAACGAGACCCGGCGCGCCGTCGAGGAGGCGGGCGGCACCTGGGCCACGCACCCCGCGGACGAGGTCGTCGACCGCATGGTCGACGAGTTCGGGCGGCCGGGCCGCAGCGGGGGAGCGGGCTTCTACGAGTACGGCGAGGACGGCAGGAGGGGCGGCCTCTGGCCGGGCCTGCGTGAGCACTTCACGAAGCCGGGCTCCGAGATCCCGTTCGAGGACATGAAGGAGCGCATGCTCTTCTCCGAGGCGCTGGACAGCGTCCGCTGCCTGGAGGAGAACGTCCTCATGACCGTCGCCGACGCCAACATCGGCTCCATCATGGGCATCGGCTTCCCGCCGTGGACCGGTGGCGTGCTCCAGTACATCAACGGTTACGAGGGCGGCCTCCCCGGCTTCGTGGCCCGCGCCCGGCAGCTCGCGGAGCGCTACGGCGACCGCTTCCTGCCGTCCGCGTCCCTGGTGGAGAAGGCTACGAGGGGCGAGACCTTCACCGACTGACGGTGTCCCTCGCGGGCCGTGTTCACTTCCGCTCGCCGGTGTTGAACGCGGCCCGCAGTTCCTCCTTCAGGGACCGCTGGAAGGCCGTCAGAAGGGCCTGGAGCACCATCGGCTGCATGTGGACCGAGAGGGACTTCATCGCCTTCACGCGCTCCGGGTCCGACTCCCGCTCCCGGTAGGGATGCCACACCTCGTCCCGGAACATCCGGGTGAGCTCGTGGGCCGCCGACCGGGTGTGCTCCAGCAGGACCGTGCGCGCGGCCAGGATCGTCTCGTGCGCGATGGGGACGTCCAGGAGCTCCACCCCGAGCCGCAGCAGCCCCGGGTCCACGCGCAGCGGCCCCTCGGGCGTCGCGGGGCGCTCCAGCACGCCCATCGCCGCCAGCCGGTCCACGTCCTGCGCGCTGAGGGCCCGGCCCGCCCGGCGCTCCAGCTCGGCACGCTCCATGTCCTCGGCGGAGTCCGGGGCCCAGGAGGCCACCAGGGCGCGGTGGATGGCCAGGTCCTTCGCGCTCAGGTCGGGCGGCAGCTGCTGGAGATAGCGCTCGATCGCGGCCAGCGTCATGCCCTGGTGCTGGAGTTCCTCGATGAGGGCCAGCCGGGAGAGGTGGTCGGGTCCGTAGTGCCCCACGCGCCGGGGGCCGATCACCGGCGGCGGCAGCAGGCCTCTGGTGCTGTAGAAGCGCACGGTACGCACGGTGACGCCCGCCCGCGCCGCCAGCTCGTCGACGGTCAGCGTCGGCTCCTCGGTCCCGGTCGCCATGTCCACTCCTCGTTTCCTGGGCACTGCCGTTCCTGTGCCTCTCTGCGGGTGCCCGGTCCGTACCTGTCCGGTCCGTGCCCCGTCACTGTGCACCAATCAGGTGCAACAGTATTGCTGTCTCACCACTGTTGTGAAAGTGTCCGGCAGCATTGAAGCGCAGTCCAACCCCCGGTACGGACCGCTCGGTCCGGCCGATGGCGACAGGAGGCGGCCGTGACCACGATCCTGCGACTTCCCGGTGAGCCCGATCAGCTCACACTCCCTGCCCTGCTGCTGCGCAATGCCGAGGATCACGGGGACCTTCCCGCCCTCTCGTGGCGCGCCCCGGCCGACGACGACACATGGACCACCCTCACCTGGCGCGAGGTGCGCCGGGAGGCGGCCGTGCTCGCCGCCGGCTACAGCGCGCTGGGGGTGGAACGCGGCGAGCAGGTCCTCATGATGATGGGCAACAGGCCCGAGCACTGGCTCAGCGACCTGGCCCTCACCCACCTCGGGGCCGTCCCCGTCACGGTGTACGGCACCGCGGCCCCCGAACAGACGGCGCACATCGCCCGGCACAGCCGCGCCAGGTTCGCCGTGGTCGAGGGCGCCGGTGAACGGGAGCGCTGGGAACCGCTGCTGGCGGACCCCACCGTGCCGCTGGAGAAGATCGTCGTCGTCGAGCCGGGCGCCGCCGGTCCGCACCTGTCCTACGGCTCGCTGCGCGAGACCGGTGAGCGGCTGCGGAGCGAGGAGGCCTTCGACAAGGCATGGAGGGAGATTTGCGCGGGGGACCCCCTCACCGTCGTCTACACCTCGGGCACCACGGGCGACCCGAAGGCCGTCCCCCTCACCCACCACAGCGTGGTGGTCAACGCCCTGGCCTTGGACCAGGTGGTGGAGCTGCCCGACCACGTCGAGCACATCTGCTACCTCCCCTTCGCCCATATCGCGGAGCGGATGCTCGGCATCTATCTGCCGGTCTTCCGGGCCTCGCACGTCCACCTCTGCGCGGACACCGCCGCCGTGGCCGTCACCGCGCGCACCCTGCACCCCGCCCAGTTCTTCGGCGTGCCCCGGGTCTGGGAGAAGCTCGCCGCGTCCGTACAGGCCGCCCTGGCCGGGCTGCCGGAGGTACAGCGGGCCGCCATCGAGAAGGCGGGCGCGACCGCCCGTGAGCACGTGGCCTGCCGGGAGCGCGGCGAGCAGCCGTCCGCCGAGCTGGAGGCCGCCTACCGGGCGGCCAAGGACACCGTCCTGGACCCCGTGCTCTCCCTGGCGGGCTTCGAGCGGCTGGTGTGGACGGCCAGCGCCTCCGCGCCGATGCCGCTCGACGTGGTGCGCTTCTGGGCCGGCTTCGGCATCGTCATCATGGACGCCTGGGGACTCACCGAGACCGTCGGCGTGTTCACCACCAACAGCCCGTCGGCCTTCCGTCTGGGTTCGGTGGGGCGTCCGCTGGAGGGGCTGGAGCTCCGGATCGCGGAGGACGGCGAGATCCTCGTACGGGGCGCCACGGTGTTCGCGGGCTATCTGCGCGCCGACGGTACCGTGGAGGAAGCGCTCGACGCGGACGGCTGGTTCCCGACCGGGGACATCGGCAGGGTCGACGACGACGGCTACCTGTGGCTCACCGACCGCAAGAAGGAAATGATCATCACCTCGACCGGGAAGAACGTCTCCCCGGCGCTCGTCGAGAACACGCTCAAGGAACACCCCCTGATCGGTCAGGCCCTCGTCCACGGGGACGGCCGCTCCTACCTGGTGGCCCTGCTGGTCCTCGACACGGAGATGGCGCCGGCCTGGGCGGCGGCCCGCGGCATCGAGGGCGACCCGCTCACCCACCCCGAGGTCCACGAGGAGATCGCCCGTGCCGTAGAGGCCGCCAACGCCCGGCTGAACCGCACCGAACAGATCAAGCGCTACCGGCTGCTGACGCGGGAGTGGGGCCCGGACACCGGCGAGCTCACACCCTCCCTGAAGCTCCGCCGCAGGGTGATCCGCGACCAGTACGGCGAGATGCTCGACGCCCTGTACGCGGGGGACGGGGCCTGAGCGACGGGCGCTGTCGGAGGCGGCCCGTACGCTGACGATATGCCGGGGATCACGTATGTACGGGGGGACGCCACCGCGCCGCAGGGAAAGGGCGTCAAGCTGATCGTGCACGTCTGCAACGACCTGGGCGGCTGGGGCAAGGGCTTCGTCCTCGCCCTGTCCCGCCGCTGGCCCGAGCCCGAAGTCTCCTACCGCCGCTGGCACCGCGAGCGCGCGGGGAACGACTTCGGGCTCGGCGCCGTGCGGTTCGTCCAGGTCTCACCGTACATCTGGGTGGCCAACCTCGTGGGACAGCACGGGATGCGCACCGGCAGCAAGGGCGTGCCGGTGCGCTACGGGGCGATCGACGAGGGACTGGCGAAGGTGGCCGTGCGAGCCGCGGAGCTCGGCGCCTCGGTCCACATGCCGAGGATCGGCTGCGGGCTCGCGGGCGGCACCTGGTCCCGGATCGAACCCCTCATCACCGAGCGGCTGGTGGGCCGGGGCATCGATGTGACGGTGTACGACTACGGCTGAGGGCCGCCCGGGGCGCCCGGGGCGTCCTCAGAGGCCGTAGCTCTTGCCGATGATGTCGCGCTGGATCTCGCTGGTGCCGCCGTACACCGTCGACACGACCGCCGCGCGCAGATGGCGCTCCATGTCGTACTCCGTCGCGTAGCCGTAGCCGCCCATCATCTGCATGCCCTCCAGCGCCGCGTGCTTGGCCGTCTCCGTGGCCTTGAGCTTCGCCATGGACGCCTCGCGGGGGAACAGCCTGTCCGGCTCGGCGTCGCAGGCCGCCGCCACGTCGAAGACCAGCAGCCGGGCGCACTCGATGTCGGTCGCCAGATCCGCGAGCCGGTGCCGCAGGGCCTGGAAGGAGCCGACCGGGCGGCCGAACTGCTCGCGCCCCCGCACGTACGCGACGGTGTCCTCCAGGATGCGTTCCGCCAGACCCAGCATGTTCGCCGCGAGGAAGAGCCGCTCCGCGTTCAGCCCGGCCATCAGCTGGCTCCAGGCGCGGTCGGCCGTGCCCACCACGGCGTCGGCGGGCAGCCGGACATCGGTGAAGAAGACGTCGTTGACCTCCCGGCCCCCCATCGTCTCGATCTGCCGGATCTCGATCCCCGGTGTGCCGGCCGGGACATGGAACATGGTCAGCCCGTCGTGCTTCGCTCCGCCCGTGCCGGTCCTGGCCACCAGCAGGATGTGCTCGGCCAGATGCGCGTTGGAGATCCACGTCTTGTGGCCGTTGACCAGCCAGCCGCCGTCAGGAGTGCGTTCGGCCCTGCACCGCAGGGCCGCCACGTCCGACCCGGCCCCCGGCTCCGACATCGCGATGGACAGCACCTGTCCGGCCACCGCACCGCCGATCGCCGCCTTGCACTGCTCCTCGCTGCCGAACCGCTCGTACGCCTTGGCCGTGATCACCGAGGTGATGAACCCGCCCGCCGGGACGAGGCCCCGGGACGTCTCCCGCAGGAACAGGCAGGCGTCCGTCATCCCGCCGCCCGCGCCGCCGTACTCCTCGGGCAGGCACACCCCGAGCCAGCCGAGCTCGGCCAGCCGGGTGTAGAGGGAGGGGGCGTGCGGTCCGCCCGTCTCCGCCGCCAGCGCGTCGCGCTGCTCACGCGTTCCGCACTCGCGCCGGGCGAAGTCGCGCAGTGCCGTGACGAACGCCCCCTGTTCGGCGGAGAGGGAACGGGGAAGGGCGTGGGTGACGGACATTCAAGACCTCCATGAGGGTGTGACGACCGGTCGCCGGGGGCGGCCAGGGGTAGTTACAAAGAAACGGAGTGGGTAACAGTGTTGCGTTGTCGGTAAGGTGGGTGGTCACGGCGGACGGGGAGGGCTCATGGCGGCACGGGGCAACGACGATTCACTGCTGGCCAGGGCGCTCGTGGAGACGCCCCCGACCGACGCGCTGAGCGAACAGATCCTGGACGCGGCCCGCGAGCAGTTCATGACCTTCGGGCTGCGCCGCTCGACCGTCGACGACGTCGCCAAGCGCGCGAAGGTCTCGCGGGTGACGGTGTACCGGCGCATCGGCAACAAGGACAGCCTGGTCTCCGCCTGCCTGCTCCGTGAGTACCGCAGATTCGTGGTGGACGTGGACGAGGCGGTGGCCGCCCTGCCCACGATGGAGGACCGGCTCGTCGCCGGCTTCGTCGCCGTCCTCAAGCACATCCGCGAACACCCGCTGGTGGGCGGCCTCCTGAAGCTGGAGCCGGAGATCATGCTCCCCTTCCTCACCCTGGAGAGCGGCCCCTCCTTCCTCGCGATGCGCGGATATCTGACCGACCGGCTCCGCCGCGCCCAGCGCGCCGAAGGGCGGCCGGAGACGGACCCGACACCGGTCGCCGAACTGATGGTGCGGATCACCGTCTCCTTCCTCCTCAATCCGCTGAGCTGCTTCGAACTGGACGACGACGAGCAGGTCCGCGACTTCGCCCGCCGCTATCTGGTGCCGCTGCTCAACGCCGGGTGAACACCGGTCAGAACCGGGCGTGCAGCCTGCGGCCCAGCTCGACCGCCTTGGCGACCTTCTCCCGGGGCGTGGCGAACGACGTCAGATCCACCGCGGGCGCGAACCGCCGTACGGTGACCGAGCGGGGAGCGGCGAAGGACCGCAGCCCCTCGTCGCCGTGGATGCGGCCGTAGCCGGACTCGCCCGATCCGCCGAACGGCAGCGAGGGGATCGCGGCGAAGCCGAGCACCGAGTTCACCGACACCGCGCCGGAGCCGAGGCGCTCCGCCCAGGCGAGACCGTTCGCCCGGGACGCCGTGAACACCGCGGCGCCCAGCGCGTACTCCGAGGCGTTGGCACGCTCCACGGCCTCGTCCATGTCCCGCACCGGGTTCACCACCACGACCGGGCCGAAGGTCTCCTCCGTCACCGCCGGCGAGTCCTCCGGCACACCCGAGAGGACCACCGGCCCGAGCACCCGGCCCCGCAGGGAGTCGGGACCGCCCAGCTCGGCCCTGCCGCCGTCCACCAGCGCCTGCTTCACATGGCGTTCCACCACGTCGAGCTGGGAGGGCAGGGTGAGCGGACCGTACGCCTCGCCGTGCACGAGCGCCCGCGCCCGGCTCACGATGCGGGAGCACAGGTCCTCGTGCACCGATGCCACCGCGTACACCCGCTCCACACCCGCGCAGGTCTGCCCCGCGTTGCCCATCGCGCCCCACACGATCGCGTCGGCCGCGGCGTCCAGATCGGCGTCGGCCGCGACCAGCACCGCGTCCTTGCCCCCGCATTCGGCGAGCAGGGGAGTGAGGGTGGTCGCGCAGGCGGCGGCCACCTTGCGGGCGGTGCCGGGCGAGCCCGTGAAGGCGACCTTGTCGACCCCGGAAGGCCCCTCGGCCCCGGCCAGAGCGGCCCCGGTGGAACCGGGACCGGTGACCGTCGTCAGCAGATCCGCGTGGTCCGGGAGGGCCTCCCCGAAGCTCCGGGCCAGCAGAACCCCCACCCCCGGGGTGAGTTCGGAGGGCTTGAACACCACGGCGTTGCCCGCCGCGAGGGCGTAGCCGATCGAGCCCATCGGGGTGTACAGCGGATAGTTCCACGGCCCGATCACCCCGATCACCCCGAGCGGGCGGTAGGCCAGCAGCGCCCGCTGGTGGACCGACAGGAGGCCGGACGCCACACGGCGCCTGCCCAGCACCCGGCGGGCGTTGCGTGCCGCCCAGTCCAGATGGACCAGCGTGAGCAGCACCTCGGAACGCGCGTCGTGCACCGGCTTCCCGGTCTCGGACGCGATCAGCTCGGCGAACTCGTCCACCCGCCGGGCGAGCGACCGCTTCCAGAGCAGCAGCGCGCCCCGGCGCTCCCGGGGTCCCAGCGCGGCCCACGCCCGGCCGGCGGTCCTGGCCCGCGCCACGGTGGCGCGGATGTCGTCGAGGCTGTGCTCCTGGCGGTCGGTCCGGGTCGTCATGCGGTCTTCTCCTTGGGCAGGGGTTCCAGCGGGCGGCTCTGCGCCCAGTGAGGTCCGAGGTCGTCGAGCCGGTAACCGAAGGGATAGCTGCGCGGCCGGGGCCGGGAGGGCAGCCAGCGCGGCCGGGCGGGCATCAGCCGCACGCCGTGCGACCGGGCGCGCACCAGCCGCGTCGCCGCCGCCCGCACCAGCCGGGGCTGCGGACGGAAGCCGAGTGCTTCGAGTAAGGGCTCGTCCAGCAGGGCGAGGGAGAGCCGCGCCACCAGGGGGCGCAGCGGGGCCGGGTACCACGCGGCGATGATCCGGAAGGTGGCGTTGGCGACCCTGCGGTTCGCCGGGTCGTAGGCGAACATCTTGGCCTCGTAGGAGTCGAGCAGCGCCTCGAACTCCTCGTAGGTGGCGGGGGCGCCCTCGATGCCCATCATCACCGCCATCCGCCGCCCGACCTCGGCGAGCGCCGCCGCTTCCTGGTGGCACAGGGGCCGCCACCCGAAGCGGTCGATCCAGCGCTTCGGGCCGACGACGGTGGTGGCCAGCACATAGAGGTAGTCCTCGTTCGGGATGCGGTACTTGCCGTGGATCCGGTTGAGATGGCGCGCGGCGGCCTTGGCCCGCTCCGAATCGAAGCCCTCGGCGGCCATCTCGTATCCGAACAGGACGGTGTCGTCGTAGCGCTTCTGGCCGTTGCGCTCGAACTCCTGGGTGCGGTCGAGGAGTACGGAGATCCTCGGTACGCCGTAGTCGCGCAGGAACGCGACGCTGATGCCCTGCCGGTAGTCCCAGGGGAACTCGTACTGCGACATCAGCCGGAGTATCTCGGCGCAGTCGCGGGCGGGATCCATCCGGCGGATCTCGCGGAGTCGGCTGTAGCGGCCCATGATGTGCGACCTCCTCTGTGGTCGGAGCCGTTCACGTACGGGGGCGGGCGGTGGGGCCGGTCGGGCCCCCGGAGCGCGACTCCGCTGTAACCACCGGCATCTGACGGCCCCTCTCGTCCCTGGAGAGTCAAAGTTACAAATACTATTGACTTGTTTCACGGGCGCGTCAACACTGCTGACAGAGATTCGAAGAAGGAAGGCCCGGAAACCACCGGTCCGCTGGATCCCCGGCTTACTCCTCCGCCCCGAGCGCCGCCGCCGCACGCGCGATCGCATACTGGAACACGCACCGGCCCGGCACCGGTCCGGGCATCCGCCTACCCCTGGGAGCGCCCGCATGACCGGCACAGAAAGGCCCGCACCGCCCCCGCCCGGCGGCGTGCTGTGGAGCCTGGCGGGCGACATCCGGGGGCTGCTCATGCTTCCCGCTGCCCTCACGCTCCAGGTCGCCCACCCGGCCGTGGGGGCGGGCGTCGACGACCACTCGGTCTTCCGCACGGACCCCTGGGGACGCGGCGAGAGGTCCCTCAGCTCCCTCCAGCTCTGGGTGTACGGGGGAGAGGCGGCGGCCGAGGAGGGGCACAGGCTCAGGAAGCTGCACCGCACCATCCAGGGCACCGACACCCGGGGCCGCCGCTACCACGCGCTCACGCCCGCGAACTACGCATGGGTGCACGCCACCGGCTTCCCGGTCTACCAGCACGCCTCGCGCTATCTGGTGCGCCCGCTCACCGAGGCACAGGAGCGCGCCCTGTACCGGGAGTGGCTCCAGGTCGGCCGCGTCCTGGGCATCCAGGACCGGGACATGCCGCAGACGGTCGAGGAGTTCTGGCCGTACTACCGCAGGATGCTGGCCGACGAGGTGGAGGCCACCGTCGTCGTGCGGGAGCTGGTCGCCACCGGCGCACCCGTGCCCCCGCCCGACCGGGGACCGCTCGTGCTGCGGCTGCTCCTGCGGGCGCTCTGGCCGGTGCTGCTGCCGCCGCTGGCCCGGTTCCGTGCCTTCATCACCGTCGGTCTCATGCCGCCGGACGCCCGTGCGGCCATCGGGCTCGACTGGACCCCGGAGCAGGAGCGGCGCCTGCGGCGCTTCGGCGCTGTGGTGCGGCGCGTCGTGCCGGTGCTCCCGGAGCGGCTGCGCTATCTGCCGCTCGCCCGGAGCGCGCGGAAGGAGTGGCGGGCCGGGGGAGCGCGGCCGGGCGGGAACCGGGCTGGGCTCCGGTGATCCGCCTGGGCCGCCCCGGGCCGACGCCCTGCGGATCATCGGCCCCAGCCCCGGTGATCCGCCCGCGGGGCCTCAGGCCGACGCCCTGCGGATCAGTTCCGTCGGTGTGATCACGGACTCCGGCCAGCTGCCCGTGTCGCTGTTCAGCCGCTCCATCAGCAGCCGCACCATGAGCCGACCCATGCCCTCCACGTCCTGACGGACCGTCGTCAGCGGAGGTTCGGTGGCCTCGGCCACCGAGGCCATGTCGTCGAAGCCGACCACCGCCACGTCCTCCGGCACCCGCACACCCCGCTCGCGCAGCACCCGCAGCGCACCCGACGCCATCATGTCGTTGGACACGAAGACGGCGTCCAGATCGGGGTGGGCGGCCAGCAGTTCCGCCATGGCCCGGGCTCCGCCCTCCGGGGTGAAGTCGCCGTCCGCGATCAGCTCCGGCCCCGCGTCCGGCAGTACGTCGTGGTAACCGTCGATCCGGTCGAGCGCCGATGTCTGGTCGCGCGGTCCGGCGATGTGCGCGATGCGCCGCCGGCCCAGGGAGACGAGATGGCGTACGGCGGCGCGGGCACCGCCCCGGTTGTCGCAGTCGACGTACGGCACCTGCGGCGCGTCCCCGGCGCCCGGCGCCGGGCGCTCGGGACGGCCCCCGTAGACCGTCGGCACCCGGAACCGCCGGATGATCGCGGGCAGTTCGTCGTCGGTGTGCAGCGAGAAGGCGAGCACACCGTCCACATGGCCCCCGGCCAGATAGCGGGTGACCCGGTCGAAGTCCCCGCTGCCCTCCACCAGGAGCAGGACCAGCTGTGCGTCGTGGGCGTTGAGCTCGCGGCTGATTCCCCGGATCTGGCGCGAGAAGAACGGGTCGGAGAAGACCCGGAACTCCGGCTCGTCGATGATCACGGCGACCGCGCCGTTGCGCCGGGTGACCAGCGTCCGCGCCGCGTGGTTCGGGATGTAGCCGAGCTCCTCCACCGCCTCGCGCACCCGCTCCACCAGGGGAGGGCGCACGCCCGCCCCGCCGTTGACGACACGGGATGCCGTCGCCCGGGACACGCCGGCCCGGGCCGCCACCGCCTCCAGGGTGGGCCGGACGTCACGCTGCGGATCGGAGGTCGGGTCGGGCAAGAGTCGCTCCTCGTACACGCGCGCCCCGGCGGGGGAACGGCTGGAACCGGTGGGTTCGGTGCGCGTGAACCGGCGGGTTCGGCCCGAACGCGGTCAGCCTAACCGCCCCGCCGGGGCAGGCCCCCGCGATCACGCGACGCTCAGGTGACATACCGGCTCATAAACGGTCAAGGCGGAACGGCTTGTTGGTCCCCGGGGATGCACGCTGTGTGTGGTACTGCCTACGGAGAGCGAATTCTCGCACTGCGTGAAAGGTGCCATCTGTGTCACAAGACGAGCAGAGTTCGGGCGGGCGGGGGGACTACCTCCCGGTCACGGCCGATCTACCCGCCGAGCCGCCCCACGGCCGGCGCCCCACGACCGACCGTGTGGTCTTCGGCGTCACGGCGGTGCTCACCGTCGCCTTCGTGATCTGGGGTTCCACGGCCACCGATTCGCTGGAGGACGTCTCCAGCACGCTGCTCAACGGGCTGATCCACAACGGCGGCTGGGCCTTCATGCTGGCGGCTTCCGGCTTCGTGGTCTTCGCCCTCTGGCTCGCGATCAGCCGCTACGGGACGATCTCGCTGGGGCAGGAGGGCGAGGAGCCCGAATTCCGCACGGTCTCCTGGGTCGCGATGATGTTCAGCGCCGGCATGGGAATCGGCCTGATGTTCTACGGAGTGAGCGAGCCGCTGGCCCACTTCGTGAACCCGCCGCCGGGAACCCGCCCCGCGGACGCCGCCGAGGCCATGCAGACCGCCATGGCCACCACCCTCTTCCACTGGACGCTGCACCCCTGGGCGATCTACGCGGTCGTCGGGCTCGCCATCGCGTACAGCACCTACCGGCGGCGCAGGAGGCAGACGATCAGCTCCGTCTTCGTGCCGCTCATCGGCGAGAAGCGCGCCCACGGCACGCCCGGCCGGATCATCGACATCCTCGCGATCTTCGCGACCCTCTTCGGCTCCGCGGCCTCGCTGGGGCTCGGCGCCCTCCAGATCGGCAGCGGCTTCCAGGAGCTCAACTGGATGGAGAAGACCGGCACGGGCCTGCTGGTCACGATCATCGCCGTGCTGACGGTCGCCTTCGTCGCCTCCGCGGTCTCCGGGGTCGAGAAGGGCATCCAGTGGTTGTCCAACATCAACATGGTGCTCGCGCTGATCCTGGTGGTCTTCGTCTTCATCGCGGGCCCCACCATCATCGTGCTCGACCTGCTGCCCACCTCCATCGCCGCGTACTTCGGCGACCTCGCCCAGCTCGCCGGGCGCACCGAGGCCACCGGTGCCGGGGAGGTGGCCGACTGGCTCGCCAGCTGGACGGTCTTCTACTGGGCGTGGTGGATCTCCTGGACGCCCTTCGTCGGCATGTTCATCGCCAGGATCAGCCGGGGCCGTACGATCCGCCAGTTCGTCGGCGGCGTGATCCTGGTCCCCAGCACGGTCAGCCTGGTCTGGTTCGCCGTCTTCGGCGGGTCCGCGATCCGGCTGGAGGAGGCGGGCAGGCTCAAGGACGTCGGGGACACCCCGGAGGCGCAGCTCTTCGGCGTCCTCCAGCAGTTCCCGGTCGCCACGATGATGAGCATCCTGGTGATGGTCCTGGTCGGCATCTTCTTCGTCTCGGGCGCCGACGCCGCCTCGATCGTGATGGGCACCCTCTCCCAGAAGGGCGTCCTCGAACCCGCCAAGTGGGTCGTGATCTTCTGGGGCGTCGTCACCGGCGCCGTGGCGGCCGTCATGCTGCTCGTCGGCGACGGCCAGGGCGACGCGCTGGCGGGTCTGCAGAACCTGACGATCCTCGTGGCCGCGCCGTTCACCATCGTGATGATCGGGATGTGCGTATCGCTGATGAGGGACCTGCGGCACGACCCGATGATCGTCCGCAGGGAGTTCGGTGTGGAGGCCGTCGAATCCGCGGTCATCGAGGGACACGCCAAGTACGACGGGGACTTCGAGATCCGGATCGGCCCCGGCACCGCGGAGATCACCACCGACGAACGCCACAAGGGCGGCCCGGCGGCCTGACGGGCGCCCCGCCCGTCGGACGGCCGCCCGGCCGGAGGTCACCCGACGGGCGCTCGGCGCACCAGCCGGGCCGCGGCCCTCGCACAGCCCCACGCCACCGTCACCCCGGCTCCGCCGTGGCCGTAGTTGTGCACCAGCAGACCGCCGCCCGGCAGCTCCTCCGCCTCGATGCGCACCCCCGCGTCCCTGGCGGGCCGCAGCCCCACGCGGTGGCCGATGACCCGGGCCCCCGCGATCTCCGGCCGCACCCGGGCACAGCGCGCCACGATCTCCCGCGCGGTGCGGGGGTCGGGTTCCGTACGCGGATCGTCGGCCTCCGCCGTTCCGCCCAGGACCAGCCCGCCCGGCTGCGGGAAGAAGTACGTCGTCTCGCTGGACGCCGGGTCCGCCTGGACGAACCACTCGTCGACGCCCGGATTCTCCACCACCACCAGCTGGCCCCGGACCGGCCGCACCCCGGGATCGTGAGCCAGCTCGCGGGCGCCGAGCCCGGCGCAGTCGACCACCACGGGAGCCTCGGCCGAGGCTTCGGCGAAGTCGCGTACCGCACGCCGCTCGGCCACCCCGCCCGCCTCGGCCAGCCGGTCCTCCAGTGCGCGCAGATGGACCGGCATGTCGATCAGCGGCAGGGTCACCCGCAGCCCCTCGGCCACGTCGGAGGCCCCCTCCAGGCTCCGGGCCCAGGGCCCGAGGGCGGCGAGCCGCTCGCCCCCGTGCACCCCGGCGACCATCCGCACGCCCGTCCTTCCGGGGGCCGCCGCCATCTCCTCGTACACCCGGAGCGTTTCGAGGGACCACGCGCCGACCAAGGCCTCGGGCTCGATCCGGTACGGCCACCACAGCGCCCCGGCCACGGCCGACGTCGTGTCCTGGGCCGCGTCCCGGGACCAGACCCGCACCCGCAGACCGCGCTCCGCCAGTACCAGCGCCGTGGTCAGCCCGCTGACCCCGCCGCCCACCACGATCACGTCCGACACCGCGCTCACCCCAGTCTCCCTGCCGTCACCGCGCTCGCCGGTGCCCGGACGGCCATGGTCGCACTCCGGGGGCCTCCGTCCGGCGGGCAGGGGGACCGCTTCCGTTCGTTAGGATCGGCACCCTGATGACTGCCACTCTCGTCGCCAAGGAACTCGCCGCCGGCCACGGTGACCGCACCCTCTTCGCCGGACTCGACCTCGTCGTCGCGCCCGGTGACGTGATCGGTCTCGTCGGAGCAAACGGCGCCGGCAAATCCTCGCTGCTGCGCCTGCTCGCCGGACTCGACCGGCCGGAGGAGGGCGAGCTGCGGCTCTCCCCGCCCACCGCCACCGTCGGACACCTCCCGCAGGAGCCCGAGCGCCGTGCGGGGGAGTCCGTGCGCGAGTTCCTCGCCCGCCGCACAGGGGTCGCCGACGCCCAGGCCGCGATGGACGCCGCGACCCAGGCGCTGGTCGACGGTGCGCCCGGCGCGGACGACGCCTACTCCGAGACGCTGGAGCGCTGGCTCTCCCTCGGCGGCGCCGACCTGGACGAACGCGCCGAGGAGGTCGCCGCCGACCTCGGGCTGACCATCGGCCTCGACCTCCCGATGACCGCGCTCTCCGGCGGCCAGGCGGCCCGCGCCGGACTGGCCTCGCTGCTGCTCTCACGCTACGACGTCTTCCTGCTCGACGAGCCCACCAACGACCTGGACCTCGACGGCCTGGAGCGCCTGGAGCGCTTCGTGTCCGGGCTGCGGGCCGGCACCGTCGTGGTCAGCCACGACCGCGAGTTCCTGATGCGCACGGTCACCAAGGTCCTGGAACTCGACCTCGCCCAGCAGCAGATCAACCTCTACGGCGGCGGCTACGCCTCCTACCTGGAGGAACGCGAGCGCGCCCGCACCCACGCCCGCGAGGAGTTCGAGGAGTACGCCGACAAGCGCTCCGCGCTGGAGGGCCGCGCCCAGATGCAGCGCGGCTGGATGGACAAGGGCGTGAAGAACGCCCGCCGCAAGGCCACCGACAACGACAAGATCGGCCGCAAGTTCCGCAGCGAGGCCAGCGAGAAGCAGGCCGCGAAGGCCAAGCAGACCCAGCGCATGATCGAGCGCCTCGATGTCGTCGAGGAACCGCGCAAGGAGTGGGAGCTGCGGATGGAGATCGCCTCCGCCCCGCGCTCGGGCTCCGTCGTGGCCACCCTCCGCGACGCCGCCGTCGTCAGGGGGAACTTCTCCTTCGGGCCGGCCACCCTCCAGATCGACTGGGCGGACCGGGTCGCCATCACCGGCGCCAACGGAGCCGGGAAGTCCACCCTGCTCGCCGCCCTGCTCGGCAGGCTGCCGCTCGACGCGGGCCACGCCACGCTCGGTTCGGGCGTCGTGGTGGGCGAGGTCGACCAGGCGCGCAAGCTGTTCCACGGCACGGAGAGCCTCCTCGACGCCTTCTGCGCCGCAGTCCCCGACACCGAGCCCGCAGAGGTGCGCACCCTGCTGGCCAAGTTCGGCCTGCGTGCCGCTCATGTGCTGCGCCCCGCGACGACCCTCTCGCCCGGTGAGCGCACCCGGGCGGGCCTGGCACTGCTCCAGGGCCGGGGCGTGAACCTGCTGGTCCTGGACGAGCCGACGAACCATCTGGACCTGCCCGCGATCGAGCAGCTGGAATCGGCGCTGGAGGCGTACACCGGGACGCTGCTGCTCGTCACGCACGACCGCCGGATGCTGGAGGCGGTCCGCACCACGCGCCGCGTCGAGGTCGCCGACGGCAAGGTCACCGAGTCCGGCTGACGACGCGGACCGCCCGCAGGGGAGCCGGGACGGGCCGACGGAACGGAACCTGCCCGCCCCGGGAGCCGGGGCGGGCAGGTGCTTCGCGTGCGGGGCTGCGGGTGCCTCAGTCGACGTAACTGATCTCCGACGAGGAGTAGATGCAGTTGGTGCCGTCGGCACCCGAACCGATCTCGCTCGGCTCGCCGCTCGTCGTGCCCTTGTACTTGGTGCAGATCTTCATGTCCCGGTCGCCGTCCTCGTAGATCGTGACGTCCGAGATCCGCGCCGTGTCGCCGTAGTTGGTGTTGATACCGACCAGGCTGGTGCCGGGCGCGGTGGCCCAGATGTTCTGCAGCTGGATGTGGCGGGCGTTCTGCGTGGAGCAGTTGCCGCAGGAACGGACCAGCTTGCCGAAGTCGTCGACCTGGAAGTTCTTCACGACCAGGGTGCCGACACCGTTGTGCTGGAAGACCTTGTCCTCGGCCAGCTTCGCGCCGCCGCCGTCGATCGTGCGGACGGTCGAGGAGGAGCCGCCGCGGAAGGTCGCGGCGTCCTCGCCCACGTCCTCCCACCAGACGTTCTTGATGGTGCAGGTGCCCGCGCAGTGCACGCCGTCGGCCGCCGGGGCGCCGAGGATGACGTTCTGCAGGGTGGCGCCGTCCGCCAGCTTGATCATGGGCGGCTGGTCCTCGTCCTGGCCACCGCTGCCCAGGTCACCGCTGCCGTACAGGCGCTTCATGCCACCGTCGTACGTGCCCGAGACCTCGATGGTCGACGAGACCGCCTGGCTGCCGTTGGCGCTCGGCCACGACGGCCGGTCCGTGGGCGGGTCGGTCGGCTCGGTGGGCGGGTCCGTCGGCTCGGTGGGCGGGTCCGTGGGGACGGTGCCCGACGCGGTGAAGGTCCAGCTCTTGCTGGTCACCGAGTCGCAGGAGTTCTGCTGGATCACGGCGCCCGACGCCGTCGAACTGTCCTTCACGTTCAGGCACTTGCCGCCGTTGCTGTTGACGACGCGGTAGGTGTTGCCGCTGACCGAGGTCAGCGTCCACACCTGGGTGGTGGCGCTGCCGCAGGTCTGCTGCTCCACGGCCTTGCCGGCGCTGGTGGAGGCATCCCGCACACCGGCGCACAGCGAGCTGCTGGCGGCGGTCAGCTTGTAGCCGCTGCCCGACGCCGTGAGCTTCCAGGTCTGGCCGGCGGAGCCGTTGCACGCGGCCTGGGCGAGCTGCGTGCCCGCGGCGGTGCTGGAGCCCGGTACGCCCAGACACAGGCCGCTCGCGACGTTCGCCAGGCTGTACGAGCCCGCGGCGGGGGCTGCCGAGGCCGAGCCGGTCGCGAAGAGGGCGGTGAGGCCCGCCGCGAGCAGTGAAACCACGGCGACAAGGGTGGCGGCCGCACGGCCGCCTCGTCTCCTGACGTGCTGATTCTCAGTGCGCACTGGCTATTCCTTTCACCGCCTGCGGCGTCCTCCGCAGGCACCTGTCATGGGTTGGCGCGGTGGTGAAGGTCGTTCCCAGCCTCGGAACAAGATTCCGTATGCTGAACAGAGTTCGTGTATGCGAACAGCCGTGACGGTACGTCACGCGGATTGAGCGGTCAATAAGTTGGGACGAAGGATCAGTCGCGCTGTCGTTCGGGTGCTGCCGTGGAGTCCCTGACGACCAGTGAGGTCGCCAGTGTGGTCTGTGCGGTGGCCGGTTCGGGGTCCGTGGACTCCAGGGTCTGGATCAGCAGATCGACCGCCGTCCGCCCGGCCGGCGCGGTGGGCATGGCGACCGTCGTGAGCCTCGGCCGGTTCAGCCGCCCGGCCACGGTGTCGTCCACGCCGATCACGCTGATGTCACCGGGCACCCGCACCCCGCGTGCGTCCAGCCCCTCGACGAGGCCGATGGCGACCAGGTCGTTGTAGCCGATCACACCGGTGGCGCCGGTGCCGATCACGGCGGCAGTCGCCTCGATGCCGCCCTGCTCCGTCGGCGCGTTGGGGCCCAGCACGTCGAGCCGGAGGCCCGCGTCGGCGGCCGCCTTCCCCGCGGCCCGGCGCATCTGCGCACTGGTCCACGAACCGCGTGGACCGCAGACCAGGGCCAGATGCTCATGGCCGAGGCCGGCGAGGTGCTCCACGGCCAGGCCCGCGCCGTGGGCCACGTCCATCAGCACGGCGGACAGCCCCGCCACCTGGCGGTTGACCAGTACGAAGGGCAACTCCCCGCCCAGCCGTGCGATCACCTCGTTGGGCAGCCGGGGGCTGACCAGGACCACGCCGTCCACCTGACGGGCCAGGGTCCGGATCAGTTCCTCCTCGGCCCGGGCGTCCTCGTCGGTGTCGGCCACGAAGACCTGGTAACCGCGGACCCGGGCGTACGCCTGGGCCGACTTGATGAGCGGGGGGAAGAACGGGTTGGCGATGTCGGACACGATCAGCCCGAGATTCCTGGTGCGGCCCGTGGTCAGCGCACGCGCGGACTCGTTGGGCCGGTAGCCCAGCCGCGCGGCCGCGGCGACGACCCGCTCCCTGGTCTCCCTCTTCACCAGAGGGGACGCGGAAAGGGCGCGCGAGGCGGTGGAGACATGGACCCCGGCGGCCTCTGCCACATCGCGGATGGTCATGGCCACGCTCGCGTCCTCCTGTCCGCCTCCGTGCCGGCCGCTGCGGAGTTCTGCAACCGGTTGCCCGGGGCGGGGGGCGTCAGGGAGCCGCACGAGCCCGGAACCGCGGGGCGGGCCTCCGGTGCGCGGGCGCCATCGACGTCCTCTCCGTCGGCGGAATGCAACCGGTTGCAGCCGGCTGGCATCAGCGTGGCGGTGCGTCCTGGGCATGTCAATGCTTGGGGCCGATACCCGCGCCGGGTAATGGTCCTGACCCGATATCCAGCAGGTGGAAACCCCCACGCGCACCTTCCGCGCCCCCGCCCTGCCGGAGGGGAGGGCTGAGAGGGCGCGGACGAGTGCGGCGGGGGTGGACCGGGTCCGGGGGTGCGCGGCGGGGCGGACAGGGCCCGGAGGGCGCGCGGCGGGGTGGACCGGGCCCGGGGGCGCGCGGCGGGGCGGACAGGGCTCGGAGCCCCGCCCACCCCACGGGTCAGCGCTTGCGGCCGCCCCCGTCGGGGCCGGTCAGCCCGGCGCGCCGCAGCGCGTCGGCCATGGCGCTGTTCGCCGGTGCGGCGCCCTGGCGCGGGGAGCCGCCTCCTCCGCCACCACGCCGGTCACGTCCGCCCTGGCCGCCGCCCTGGCCCTGGTTCCGCCCGCCCCGGCCGTCCTGCGCCTGACCCTGGCCGCTCTGGCCGCCCTGACCCTGTCGCTGGCGCGGCGGGCGGTCGCCCCGGCCGCCGCCGCGCTCGCGCTTCGGGCCCTGGCCGCCGCCCTGTCCCTGTCCCGCCGTCGCCTCGTCGTCGAGCCGCAGCGTCAGCGAGACACGCTTGCGCGGGAGGTCGACCTCCATGACCTTGACCTTCACGATGTCGCCCGGCTTCACGACGTCCCTGGGGTCCTTCACGAATGTCCTGGACATCGCCGACACATGGACGAGCCCGTCCTGGTGGACGCCGATGTCGACGAAGGCGCCGAACGCCGCCACATTGGTGACGACTCCCTCCAGCACCATCCCGGCCGCCAGGTCGCCGAGCTTCTCGACGCCCTCCTTGAAGGTGGCCGTCCTGAAGGCCGGGCGCGGGTCGCGGCCCGGCTTCTCCAGCTCCTTCAGGATGTCCGTGACGGTAGGCAGCCCGAACTTCTCGTCGACGAAGTCGTCCGGCCGCAGCGAGCGGAGGGTGTCCGTGTTGCCGATGAGCGAGGCGACGTCCCCTCCCGTCCGCTTCACCATGGTCCGCACCACGGGGTAGGCCTCCGGGTGCACGCTCGACGCGTCCAGCGGGTCGTCGCCGCCCCTGATCCGGAGGAAGCCCGCACACTGCTCGTAGGCCTTCGGCCCCAGTCGCGCCACGTCCTTGAGCGCCCTGCGGGAGCGGAACGGGCCGTGCGTGTCACGGTGCGCCACGATGTTCTCCGCCAGCCCCGAGCCGATGCCCGAGACCCGTGAAAGCAGCGGTGCCGACGCGGTGTTGACGTCCACGCCGACGCCGTTCACACAGTCCTCGACCACCGCGTCCAGGGAGCGGGACAGCTTCACCTCGGACAGGTCGTGCTGATACTGGCCGACCCCGATCGACTTCGGATCGATCTTCACCAGCTCGGCCAGCGGGTCCTGGAGCCGGCGCGCGATCGAGACCGCACCGCGCAACGACACATCCATGTCCGGGAGTTCCTGCGAGGCGAAGGCCGACGCCGAGTACACGGAAGCGCCCGCCTCCGACACCATCACCTTGGTGAGCTTCAACTCGGGGTGCTTGTCGCAGAGTTCACCAGCGAGCTTGTCGGTCTCGCGGGATGCGGTGCCGTTGCCGATCGCGATCAGATCGACGTGGTGCTCCTTGGCGAGCCGCTCCAGCGTGGCCAGCGACTGGTCCCACTTGTTCGCGGGCACATGCGGGTGGATGACGTCCGTGGCGACGACCTTGCCGGTCGCGTCCACCACCGCCACCTTGACGCCCGTACGGAAACCGGGGTCGAGGCCCAGCGTCGCCCGGGTCCCGGCGGGCGCGGCGAGCAGCAGGTCGCGCAGGTTCGAGGCGAAGACGCGTACGGCCTCGTCCTCCGCCGCCGTGCGCAGCCGCAGCCGCAGGTCGATCCCGAGGTGCACCAGGATCCGGGTCCGCCAGGCCCAGCGCACCGTGTCACCGAGCCACTTGTCGCCGGGCCTGCCGCGGTCCGCGACCCCGAACCGGCGGGCGATCATGTTCTCGTACGAGGAGGGGCCGGGCTGCTCCGAAGGCTCCTCGGGTTCGAGCACGAGGTCGAGGACGTCCTCCTTCTCGCCGCGCAGCATCGCGAGGACCCGGTGCGAGGGCAGCGCGGTGAACGGCTCGGCAAAGTCGAAGTAGTCCGCGAACTTCGAGCCCGCCTCCTCCTTGCCCTCGCGCACCTTCGCGAGGACCCTGCCGCGCGACCACATGCGCTCGCGGAGCTCGCCCGTCAGGTCGGCGTCCTCGGAGAAGCGCTCCGTCAGGATCGCCCGGGCGCCCTCCAGCGCGGCGGCGGCGTCCGCGACCCCCTTGCCGGCGTCGACGAACGGCGCGGCGGCGACGAGCGGGTCCACGGACGGGTCGTCCAGCAGCCCGCCGGCCAGCGGTTCCAGACCCGCCTCCCGCGCGATCTGCGCCTTCGTCCGGCGTTTCGGCTTGAACGGCAGGTAGATGTCCTCCAGCCGTGCCTTGGTGTCGGCCGCCCGGATCTGCGCCTCAAGGGTGGCGTCGAGCTTGCCCTGTTCGCGTACGGAGTCGAGGACCGCCGTGCGGCGGTCCTCCAGCTCCCGCAGATACCGCAGCCGCTCCTCGAGCGTGCGCAGCTGCGCGTCGTCGAGCATCTCGGTCGCTTCCTTGCGGTAGCGCGCGATGAACGGCACGGTCGAGCCGCCGTCGAGCAAGTCGACGGCCGCCTTCACCTGACGCTCACGTACGCCGAGCTCCTCGGCGATCCTGCCTTCGATGGACGTCGTCACGGTTTTCCCGACTCGCCTTCTCGTACTGGCTGTGCTGGCTGTGCCACTGGGGTGGTCCACACCCGGGTGGGCCCCTTCGCCTGCATTGTGCCGGGTGGCCGGGGGCCGTGTCGCGTGACCTGCTCGATCACGGCCCCGGCGTCCTGCCGGACGACGACGTCACGCGCGCCGGGTACGGCCGCCGCGCGACGCGCCGCCGAAGAGGCTCGCCAGGAGCCGGAAGGGCAGCGTCACCACGGTGGCAACGGCGGAGCCGACGGTGCTGAGAGCGTGTGCGATCGCACGGAACACGGTGTGCCTCCTTCGTAGGGTGTACAGACCGCGTAGCCGCTCCGGAGCGTCGCAAACATCCCCGGAGCCTCGCATCCGGATCATGCCGCGCGCGTGCCGCTCCGTACCGACGGCCCAGGGCTCAGCCCTTGCCGACCAGGTCGGCCGGGAACGCCCCGGCGGACGCCGCCGCGAACAGGAAGCCGCGCCCCAGCTCGGTGAGCCGGGCGACATCGTCGGCGCCCAGGTGCTCGTAGGGCGCGGCGTCCATCCGGTCCGTCGCCTCCTCCAGCCCGGCCCGGAGCGCCGTGCCCGCTTCGGTCAGCTCGCCCTCCGCGTCCAGTACCCCGCGGTCCCGCAGCCGTGCCACCGCGGCGTCCCAGTCCGTGCGGCGCCAGCCGCGCGTGGCCAGGATCCAGCGCGGCGCCATGCCTTTGCCGGTCGCGGTGTGGCTGACCAGGGCCTCCAGCGGGTCGAGACCGGCCGCGAGCAGCGCGGCCAGGTGCCCGTCGCCCCGGTGCTCACGCAGCAGCGTCGCCGCGTGCCAGTACGCCAGGTGCGGTTCGTCCGGCACCTCCAGATCGGCGTGCGCGGCGTACAGCGGACGTGCGTGCCGGGTGCACGCCTCCGCGGCCCGCAGCGCCAGCGCGGCGGCCTCCGCCATCTCCGGGGAGCCGATGGTCTCCTCGCCGAGCACCCGGCGCAGCGTCGAGTCGGCCGCCCGCAGCCGGGCGTCGAGCGCGGCCTGCGGCGACAGCTCCGACCAGACGGAGGGCAGGTGGCGGGCCACCAGCTCGTGGTTGAAGTTGTAGAAGGTCGCGGTCACCGTGCCCGCGCCGGCGGCCCCCAGGGCCGCGCCGCGGGCGGCGAAGTAGACGCGGCTCTCGTCCGTGACGCCCAGCAGACCGAACTCCTTGCCGAGGTCCGGCGAGAAGTAGACACAGGAGTGCAGCGGGTTGAGTGCGTTGTGGCAGCGGCGCCCGGCGCGCGGCGGAAGAGTGCTCATGCCCGCACGTTACCGACTGGTTGGTACGTCGGGTAGCCCCGGGGTGGAGGGCGCCCGGCCCGTGCGACGCCCATGGCAGGAAAGGTGGGGTATTCGTCATTGCGGCCATGAGACCCGCCGCCCAGGATGGCGGGCATGAAGCAGCGATCCGTGCTCGTCGTCCTCTTCGAGGGCGTCCAGAGTCTCGATGTCAGCGGGCCGATGGAGGTCTTCGCCGGCGCCTCCCGCCACCCCGGGGTCTCCTACGAGCTGCGCACCGCCTCGCTGGACGGCACGCCGGTCCGCTGCTCCAGCGGCCTCACCCTCGTCCCCGACGGCGCCCTCGCCGACGCCCCCGCGCCCGATCTGCTCCTCGTGCCGGGCGGTACGGGAACCCGCGCCCCGGACCCCGGGCTGGTGGACTGGCTGCGCGCCCACGCCCCCTCGGCCCGTCAGCTTGTCTCGGTCTGCACCGGCGCCCTGCTCCTGGCCGAGGCGGGCCTGCTCGACGGCCACCGGGTGACCACCCACTGGTCCGTCTGCGCGCGGCTCGCCCGTGACCATCCGGCCGTGGAGGTGGACCCCGACCCGATCTTCGTACGGGACGGACGGCTGGCCACCTCCGCGGGTGTCACCGCGGGCATCGACCTCGCGCTCGCCCTGGTCGAGGAGGAGCACGGGCGGGAGGTCGCGCTCGGCATCGCCCGCCATCTCGTCGTCTTCCTGCGACGCCCGGGTAACCAGGCGCAGTTCAGCGCCCAGCTCACCGCCCAGACCGCCGTCCGCGAGCCGCTCCGCGAGGTCCAGCACTGGATCGCCGAACACCCGGACGCGGACCTCTCGGTGGAGGCCCTGGCAGCCCGGGCCAGTCTCTCGCCCCGCCACTTCGCCCGCGCCTTCCAGACCGAGACCGGCCTGACCCCGGGCAGGTACGTCGAGCGCGTACGCCTCGAACAGGCGCGCAGGCTGCTGGAGGACACCACCGACGGCGTCACCGGTGTCGCCCGCGCCAGCGGCTACGGCACTCCGGAGGCGATGCGCCGCGCCTTCGTCCGAGCCCTGGGGACGGCGCCCGCCGAATACCGGCGCCGCTTCCGCACCCAGTCCGTATGACCGCCCGCAGGGTGGCCGGTCACCCCACGTGAAAGGAACACCCGTGCAGATCGCCATCGTGCTCTTCGACCGCTTCACCGCGCTCGACGCCGTCGGCCCGTACGAGATGCTCGGCCGCACACCCGGGGCCGAGACCGTGTTCGTCGCCGAGCGCACGGGGCCCGTGCGCAACGACAGGGGAAGCCTCTCGCTCGTCGCCGACCGGACGCTCGCCGACGTACCCGCCCCGGACCTGGTCATCGTGCCGGGCGGACCCGGCCAGAGCGACCAGATGGAGAACGAGACCCTGCTCAACTGGCTCCGTACGGCCGACGCCACGAGTACCTGGACGACCTCCGTGTGCACCGGCTCGCTGCTGCTCGCCGCCGCAGGGCTGCTCACCGGCCGCCGGGCCACCTCGCACTGGCTCGCCCTCGACGTCCTGGGGGCCTACGGCGCCGAGCCGAGCGGAGAGCGCGTGGTCACCGACGGCAAGTACGTCACCGCCGCAGGAGTCTCCTCCGGCATCGACATGGGGCTCACCCTGCTCGGCAGGATCGCGGGCGACGAACACGCCATGACCGTCCAGCTGCTGACCGAGTACGACCCCCAGCCGCCCTACGACACCGGCTCCCCGCAGAAGGCCCCGGCGGACATGGTCGAGAAGTGGCGGGCCCGGAGCCGGTTCATCCTGACGTAGGCGCGCCGCCGGAGGAGCCCGTGGTCCAGGTGAACCGGGGCGCACGGCGCTCCAGGAAGGCGGCGACCCCCTCCGCGGTCTCCCCGCTGCCCTGCGCCTGCCGCGACCAGTACGCGTCCCGGTCCTCACGGCCGTCGGCGAACTCCTTGGCGGCGGCCTGCGTCAGCTGCGAGCGCGACGCCAGCACCCTCGCGAAGGCGAGCACCCGCTCCTCCAGCCCGCCCGAAGGCAGCACCTCGTCCACCAGCCCCGTGCGCAGCGCGCGCTCGGTGCCGATCAGCTCGCCCGAGAACAGCAGGTACTTCGCCGAGGCCGGGCCGACCAGCGAGACGAGCCGGCGGGTCGAGGAGGACGGGTAGACGATCCCGAGCTTGGCCGGGGTGACGCCGAAGGACGCGCCCTCCTCGGCGAACCGCAGATCACAGGCGGCCGCGAGCTGGCTGCCGCCGCCCACGCAGTAGCCGCGCACGGCGGCCAGCGTCGGCCGCGGGAAGGCCGCCAGGGCCTCCTCGGCCCGTACCGCGAGCGCCTGCGGCCTCCCGCCGGGGTCCCGGAGGGAGGAGATGTCCGCGCCCGCGCAGAACGTGTCACCCGCCCCGGTGAGCACCAGGGCGCGCACACCGGGGTCGGCCGCCAGCCCGTCCAGCAGCACGGGCAGTGCCTGCCACATGTCCGCGGTCATGGCGTTGCGCTTGGCGGGGTTGCTGATGACGACGGTGGCGACCCCGTCCACGACGGTGTGCTCCAGCCGGGGTTCCGTCCGTGCCGCCCGTTCCGTGAGGTCCATGCGCCGGATGCTATCCGTACGGCTCGAACCTATGATCAAGACGGGGTCGCCGAGCGAGCACGCACCGTGAGGAGCCGTCGATGGCCGGACCCATGACCGACAGCAGGAAGCTCCGCAGGAGTTTCGGCGGCCTCGTCCTGCTCGGCGCCCTGCTCGTCGTCGCGGGCCTCGTCGGCCTCGTCTACACCGGCGTCGCCACCCTCACCTCGATGATCCTCTTCGGCTGGCTGCTGCTCGTCGGCGGACTCGTCGGACTCCTCCACGCGGTCCAGGCCCGCGGGACCCCGTACTTCTGGCTGGGCGTGGTGGTCGCCGCGCTGAACCTCGCGGCGGGCGTCGTCGTCATCCGGCACCCGCACGGCACGGCCGAGGCGCTCACGATGTTCGCCGCGCTGCTCTTCCTCACCGGGGGAGTGTTCCGGCTGGTCGGCAGTGTCGTCGTACGCGGCCCGCAGTTCGGCTGGACCCTGCTCCAGGGAGCCTTCGGACTGCTGCTGGGCCTGCTGGTCCTCTTCGACTGGCCGCACAGCAGCCTCTACGTGCTCGGCTGCTTCTTCTCGCTGGCCCTGCTGTTCGACGGACTCGGGCTGATCGCGATCGGCGTCGGTGGCCGGCACGTCGTCAGCATGGTGACGGACCAGATGACGCCTGAAGAAGGTGAGAAGTAGTCCGTTCTCCTGACGCGGACATACCCATACGGTCAAATTGCTTCCATAAGAAGCCACTTGCGATCAGCGTTGCAGTCCGGACCATGCCGTTCCCGACACTCATTACCCGATGGTCAGTGACGTGCGAGTCGAGAGCGGGTGCCGGTCTATGGAGAGCCGCGGGAGTGTTCCGGCCCGACCGGTGCCGTACGAGGGAGTGTGGCGCTTCACGGCCCCCGCCGTCGACGCCTCGGTGCCCCAGGCCCGGCACGCGGTACGGGACCTGATCGACCGGCAGGCGGTGCCCGTCGAGGACGACATCCTCCAGGGGCTGCTGCTGATCGTGTCCGAGCTGGTCACCAACGCGGTCCGGCACGCGGCACTGCTCTCGCCCGAGCTGGCGGTCGAGGTGGCCATCGGGGCGGAGTGGATCAGAGTGTCCGTCGAGGACAACCACCCCTACCGCCCCACGGCCCTGGTCACCGACTACGGACAGACCGGGGGCCGGGGGCTGCTGCTCGTACGCGAGATCACCGCCGAG
The DNA here is from genome assembly GCF_053593715.1 of Streptomyces sp. NPDC002125. Lineage (NCBI taxonomy): Bacteria > Bacillati > Actinomycetota > Actinomycetes > Kitasatosporales > Streptomycetaceae > Streptomyces > Streptomyces sp. NPDC002125. Next base: position 108,712 of record NZ_JBSFDD010000027.1, read on the forward strand.
GCGGGCGGGGTCTGCGACGTGGAGCACACGGCGGGCGGCGGCAAGATCATCTGGGCGGCGCTGCCCCTGAAGACTCAGCTCTGACCGCCCCCTGCGAGATGCCGGGTCTCACCAGCCCGCGGACGGACCCGTCAGCTCCCTGATCGCCGGCCGCGCCGCGTCCAGGACGGTCATGAACCAGGCCGAGAACGGTGCGGCGGCGTGCCGTTCCGCCAGCTCGGCGGCGCTCACGAAGGCCGTCTCGCCGACCTCCTCCGCGTCCGGCCGCAGCTGCTCCTGGGCCAGCCCGACGAACAGGTGGTTGAACTCCTGCTCCACCAGGCCGGACACCGGGTCGGGGTGGTTGTAGCGGACCGTGCCGGCGGCGGCGAGCAGCGAGGGCGAGATGCCCAGCTCCTCGTACGTGCGCCGGGCCGCGGCGGCGAAGGGGGCCTCACCCGGATACGGGTGGCCGCAGCAGGTGTTCGACCACACGCCGGGGGAGTGGTACTTGCCGAGCGCCCGGCGCTGGAGCAGCAGCCGTCCCTGCTCGTCGAAGAGGAAGACGGAGAACGCCCGGTGCAGCTGACCGGGGGCCTGGTGAGCCGCGAGCTTCTCCGCGGTGCCGATGGTGGTGCCGTTCTCGTCGACCAGTTCGAGCATGATCGCGTCTGCTGTTCCGTTCGACGAGCTGTGCGCCGCGGTTGCTGGTGTGCTCGGCATACCCATCCTTCGCTTTGGTTCCCGGCCTCGTGCGCCGGACCCCTCGAGTGCGGTCAAGTCTGCCGTACAAAAGCCGCCTGTCCGTACTTCGGGTGCGGGCATGTCCGCCCCGCCGCGCCCCGGAGAGGGGCGGCGCGGACCCCGCGTCGGACTCCGAGGCCTCCGAGGAGTGGATCATGCCCGCCGGGAACCGCGCGGAATCCCCGGTGCCGTTCACCCCGCCGGGAACCACGGAGCCATGCGGCACCGGGCTCGGGGCCCGCCGTGGCCGCTCAGTGACAGAGCCGCGCCTCGTGCTCGGCGTGCCCGCTGGGCTCCAGCTGGAAGGTGCAGTGCTCCACGTCGAAGTGGTGACCCAGGCAGCCCTGGAGGTCGTGCAGGAGCTTCTCGTGCCCGATCGAGTCCAGCATCTCCTGGTGCACGACCACATGGGCGGAGAGCACCGGCATGCCCGACGTGATCGTCCAGGCATGCAGGTCGTGGACGTCCAGCACACCGGGCAGCGCCGTGATGTGGGCACGCACCTCGTCCATGTCGACGCCCTTGGGGGCCGACTCCAGGAGTACGTCGAGCGTCTCCCGCAGCAGCTTGACCGTGCGGGGCACGATCATGAGGCCGATCAGCAGCGAGGCGATGGGGTCGGCGGCCTGCCAGCCGGTGGCCATGATGATGCCCGCGGACACCAGCACCGTCACCGAGCCCAGCGTGTCCGCGACGACCTCCAGATAGGCACCCCGCACATTGAGGCTGTCCCGCTGCCCGCGCATCAGCAGGGAGAGCGAGACCACGTTGGCGACCAGGCCGACGGCGGCGAACGCGATGGCCAGGCCGCCCCTGGTCTCGGCCGGGGTGATGAAGCGGTCGACGGCCTCGAAGACCAGATAGCCGCCGACGCCCAGGAGCAGCAGACAGTTGGCGAGCGCGGCGAGGATCTCGGCGCGGGCGAAACCGAAGGTGCGGTTGGGGCCCGCCGGCCGGTTGGCGAAATGGATCGCCAGCAGGGCCATACCCAGGCCCAGCGCGTCGGTCGCCATGTGCGCGGCGTCCGCGATCAGGGCGAGTGAGTCGGCGAGCAGCCCGCCGACGATCTCCATGACCATGACCCCGAGCGTGATGCCCAGGGCGACCCGGAGCCGGCCCCGGTACGCGGCGGCCGCCGTCCCCGTCGGGGGCGGCCCTCCGTGCGTATGACCGTGATCGTGGCCAGCCCCCATGAGAACGCCTCCGGATAACGCGTCGTAAGCCTCGGACAGCTCGGACGCACCTCGCCCGACGCCGCCAGTGAACTACGGGGCCGGGGTGAGGGGCAACACGGTACTGAACACCGTTGTCATAGTCTCTGACCTGCGGAAACGTCCGCAGGTCAGAGAGTCGGAGGCAGCGGCCCCGTCACGGCGCGGCGCGGACATCCGGGTGGCGCAGGCACCAGCCCTCCCAGGCCGACTCCACCATCTCGCGCATTCCGCGCCGTGCCGTCCAGCCCAGCTCCTCGGTCATCCGGGAGGCCGAGGCGACCGCCCTGGCCGCGTCCCCGGGCCTGCGCGGCTCGACCACGGGCTCGAAGGGCCTGCCGGTGACCTCGGCCACCAGCTCGGCCAGCCGCCGCACCGAGACGCCCTCGCCCCGGCCGATGTTCACGGTGAGATCGCCGCCGTCCGCGTCCTTGTCGAGCTGCCGGGCGACCGCGAGATGCGCGTCCGCCAGATCGGCCACATGGATGTAGTCGCGGATGCAGGTGCCGTCCGGCGTCGGGTAGTCGTCACCGAAGATCCGGGGAGCCTCCCCCCGCGTCAGCCGGTCGAAGAACATGGGTACGACGTTGAAGACACCCGTGTCGGCCAGCTCGGGCTCCGCCGCCCCCGCCACGTTGAAGTACCGCAGACAGGCCGTCGAGATGCCGTGCGCCCTGCCCGCGGCGCGCACCAGCCACTCACCGGCGAGCTTGGTCTCGCCGTACGGGTTGATCGGCGCGCACGGCGTGTCCTCGGTGATGAGCTCCACGTCCGGGACGCCGTACACCGCGGCCGACGAGGAGAAGAGGAACCGCCGGACCCCGGCCGCGACCACGGCCTCCAGCAGCACCGCGAGCCCGGACACGTTCTCCCGGTAGTAGAGCAGCGGCTTCTCGACCGACTCGCCGACCTGCTTCTTCGCCGCGAGGTGCACCACACCCGAGATGGAGTGCTCGTCCAGCACCCGGTCGAGCACCGCGCGGTCGGACGCCGAACCGCGCACCAGCGTGATGCCCTCGGGCAGCCGCTCCTCGATGCCCGTAGAGATGTCGTCGAGCACGACGACCCTTTCCCCGGCCGAGGTCATGGCCTTCGCCACATGTGCCCCGATGTAACCGGCCCCGCCTGTGATCAACCACGTCATACGCGTCAGCTTATGCGCTGGGCGGACGCGGTTTGTGAGGCGAGGCGTTGATCGACGATGATGATCGCGAACGGCGCCGCATGATGGCCGGTTCACCCGAACGGAGCACAAACGGGCGGTGAACTCGGTCTTCCGTTCATCCGATAGCCTCAGCCGACGTGCCGCCGGCCCACCCCCGGGCCGCACTGTCGCGCGCCGTTCCCGTCAGCGCCAAGGAGTGAGTTCGTCTGTCGACCGCCATCCTCTCCGGTGCGCCGGTACCCGGATCGTCGCTCGAGGACGATCTGAGGTCACTCGGCTTCGACGTGACCGCCGCAGCCGACGCCTCCGAGGCCGCGGAGCTGCTCGCCGCGGTCCCCGCGAGCGGGCGCGTCGCGCTCGTGGACCCACGTTTCGTCGGCCATGTCCACGCCCTCAGGCTCGGACTCACCGACCCCCGCTTCGCGGCGGCCGCGATCCCCGGCGCGCTCACCGCGCAGCCCGAGGCGCGCCCCGCGCTGCTCCGGGCCCTGCGCCGTGCCGTCGTGGCCGTCGGCGCGGGGAGCCCCGTCGGGCCTCCCGGCGCCGAGCCCGCCACCGAGGACCGCACGGTCCCCGGCCGGCTGGCCGTGGCGCTGGACGCGGAGGGCACCCATGTCCAGCGGCCCGAGCTCGGTTCGCTCACGGCAGCGGTGCCCACAGGACCCGAGGAGCGGGTCGCCGCCAGGGCAGCCGTCGACGCCGTCGACGACGAGGCCGTACGGCTGCGCAGCGCGGTGAAGGCCCACGACGGCTTCTTCACCACGTTCTTCATCAGCCCGTACTCCCGCTACATCGCCCGCTGGTGCGCCCGCCGGGGCCTCACCCCCAACCAGGTCACCACCGCCTCGCTGATCACCGCGCTCATCGCGGCGGGCAGCGCGGCGACCGGCACACGCGGCGGCTACATCGCGGCCGGAGTGCTCCTGCTCCTCTCCTTCGTCCTGGACTGCACCGACGGGCAGCTCGCCCGCTACTCGCTCCAGTACTCGACGATGGGCGCCTGGCTGGACGCCACCTTCGACCGCGCCAAGGAGTACGCCTACTACGCGGGCCTCGCGCTCGGCGCCGCCCGTGGCGGTGACGACGTATGGGTGCTGGCGCTCGGCGCGATGGTGCTCCAGGCCTGCCGCCATGTCGTCGACTTCTCGTTCAACGAGGCCAACCACGACGCGGTGTCCAACACGAGCCCCACGGCCGCGCTCTCGGACAAGCTCGACAGCGTCGGCTGGACGGTCTGGCTGCGCCGGATGATAGTGCTGCCCATCGGCGAACGATGGGCCATGATCGCCGTGCTGACCGCCGTGACCACGCCCCGCGTCGTCTTCTACGCCCTGCTCGTCGGCTGCGCCCTGGCCGCCTGCTACACCACGGCGGGCCGGCTGCTGCGCTCGCTGACGCGCAAGGCCCAGCGCACCGACCGCGCCGCGGGCGCACTCGCCGACCTCGCCGACTCCGGACCGCTGGCCGAGGGCGTCGCCGCCGTGCTGCGGCGCCCTGGCGGTGGCTTCACAGCCCCGTTCCTGGCGTTCGCCGGTGCGGCCGTGCTGGTCGCCGCGGCGCTGTTCGCCCCGTACGGCAGCTGGCTGACCGTGGGCGCGGCGGTGCTCTACGCGGTCATCTCCGGCCTCGCCGTGTCGCGGCCGCTCAAGGGTGCGCTCGACTGGCTCGTACCCCCGGTCTTCCGGGCCGCCGAATACTGCACGGTCCTCGTGCTGGCGGCCCGCAGCGACGTCCCGCACGCCGTTCCCGCGGCATTCGGCCTGGTCTCCGCGGTCGCCTACCATCACTACGACACGGTGTACCGCATCCGGGGAGGCACCGGAGCGCCGCCCAGGTGGCTGGTGCGCACCATCGGCGGGCACGAGGGCCGGACCCTGGCCGTGACCGTCCTCGCCGCTCTGCTGACCAGCGGTTCAGGATTTACCACGGCACTCACCGCCCTCGCGGCGGCCGTGGCTCTGGTGGTGCTCGTGGAGTCCATCCGCTTCTGGGTGTCCTCCTCGGCGCCCGCAGTACACGACGAAGGAGAACTCGCATGATCGGCCTCGTACTGGCTGCCGGTGCCGGACGCCGTCTGCGTCCCTACACGGACACGCTGCCCAAGGCCCTGGTGCCCGTGGACGGCGAGAAGACGGTCCTGGACCTGACGCTGGCCAACTTCGCCGAGGTCGGGCTCACCGAGGTCGCGGTCGTCGTCGGCTACCGCAAGGAGGCCGTCTACGCCCGCAAGGCCGAGTTCGAGGCCACGTACGGCGTGACGCTGACGCTGATCGACAACGACAAGGCCGAGGAGTGGAACAACGCCTACTCCCTCTGGTGCGCCCGTGAGGTCCTGAAGAAGGGCGTCATCCTCGCCAACGGCGACACCGTGCACCCGGTCTCCGTCGAGAAGACCCTCCTGGACGCGCGCGGCAAGGGCCAGAAGATCATCCTCGCCCTCGACACGGTGAAGAGCCTCGCCGACGAGGAGATGAAGGTCATCACCGAGGACGGCAAGGGCGTCCGCCGGATCACCAAGCTCATGGACCCGGCCACCGCGACCGGCGAGTACATCGGCGTCACACTCATCGAGCCCGAAGCCGCCGAGGAGCTCGCCGACGCGCTGAGGACCACCTTCGAGCGTGACCCCGACCTCTACTACGAGGACGGCTACCAGGAGCTGGTGAACCGCGGCTTCACGGTCGACGTGGCGCCCATCGGCGAGGTGACGTGGGTGGAGATCGACAACCACGACGACCTCGCCAGGGGCAGGGAGATCGCGTGCCGGTACTGACGCGGCTCATTCCGTCGCCGGTCGTCGTCGACATCCGGTGCGGCGCCATGGACGGCCTGGCCGGCCTCCTCGCCGACCAGCGGATCTCCACGTCGGGCAAGCTCGCCATCGCGATCAGCGAGGGCTCCGGGCGCGCCCTGCGCGAGAGGCTCGCCCCGGTGCTGCCGGGCGCCGACTGGTATCCGGTGACCGACGGCACGATCGACGCCGCCGTGCGCCTCGCCGACGGCATCAAGGGCAACCGCTACGACGCCGTGGTCGGCCTCGGCGGCGGCAAGATCATCGACGTGGCGAAGTACGCCGCGGCGCGCGTGGGCATGCCCATGGTCGCCGTCGCGACGAACCTGTCCCACGACGGGCTCTGCTCCCCGGTCGCGACGCTGGACAACGACAACGGGCGGGGCTCCTACGGCGTCCCCACCCCGATCGGCGTGGTCATCGACCTCGACGTGATCCGTGAGGCGCCCGCACGCTACGTGCGCTCGGGCATCGGCGACGCGGTCTCCAACATCTCGTGCGTCGCCGACTGGGAGCTCGCCCACAAGGTGCGCGGCGAGGACATCGACGGCCTCGCGGCGGCCATGGCCCGGCAGGCCGGCGAAGCGGTGCTCCGGCACCCCGGCGGGGTCGGTGACGACGCCTTCCTCAAGGTGCTCGCCGAAGGCCTCGTCCTGACCGGTATCTCGATGTCGATCGCCGGTGACTCGCGGCCCGCGTCGGGCGGCTGCCACGAGATCAACCACGCCTTCGACCTGCTGTACCCGAAGCGCGCCGCGAGCCACGGCGAGCAGGTCGGCCTCGGCGCCTGCTTCGCGATGCACCTGCGCGGCGCACGCGAGGACGCGCTCCACATGGCGTCCGTCCTGCGGCGCCACGGGCTGCCCGTGCTGCCCGAGGAGATCGGCTTCACCCCCGAAGAGTTCGTGCGGGCCGTCGAGTACGCCCCGCAGACGCGTCCGGGACGCTTCACGATCCTGGAACACCTCAACCTGTCCACCGACCAGATCAGGGACGCGTACGCCGACTATGCAAAAGCCATCCATAGCTGAACTCCGTCCGGTCGTGCACCCGCCGGGTGTGAAGGACCGGCGCAGCGGCGAGCACTGGGCGGGTCGGCTCTACATGCGCGAGATCTCGCTGCGCATCACCCGGCGCCTGGTGACCACGAGGATCACGCCCAACCAGCTGACCTACGTGATGACCGTCGCCGGCGTGCTCGCGGCACCGGCCCTGCTGGTCCCCGGCATCCCCGGGGCCCTGCTCGGCGTGCTCGCGGTCCAGCTCTACCTGCTGTTCGACTGCGTCGACGGCGAGGTCGCCCGGTGGAAGAAGCAGTACTCGCTGGGCGGCGTCTACCTGGACCGGGTGGCCGCCTACCTCTGCGACGCGGCTGTCCTGGTCGGCTTCGGGCTGCGTGCCGCCGATCTCTGGGGCACGGGACGCATCGACTGGCTGTGGGCCTTCCTGGGCACGCTCGCCGCGCTCGGCGCCATCCTGATCAAGTCCGAGACCGACCTCGTCGGGGTCGCCCGCCACCAGGGCGGGCTGCCGCCCGTCAAGGAGGCCGCCTCCGAGCCCCGCTCCTCCGGCATGGCGCTGGCCCGCCGTGCGGCCGGCGCGCTCAAGTTCCACCGGCTGATCCTCGGCATCGAGGCGTCCTTCGTCATCCTGGTGGTGGCCGTACTCGACACGGTCAGGGACGACCTCTTCTTCAGCCGTCTCGCCGTCGCGGTCATGGCCGGCATCGCCCTTCTCCAGACCGTCCTGCACCTGGTGTCGATCCTGGCGTCCAGCAGGCTGAAGTGAGCTCTCCCATGAAACTCGGCGCGGTCATCATCACCATGGGCAACCGCCCGGAGGAACTGCGTGCCCTGCTCGACTCGGTCGCCAAGCAGGAGGGCGACCGGATCGAGGTGGTCGTCGTCGGCAACGGCGCCCCGGTCCCCGACGTCCCCCCGGGCGTACGGACCGTGGAACTCCCCGAGAACCTGGGCATCCCGGGCGGCCGCAACGTCGGCATCGAGGCCTTCGGCCCCTCGGGCGCCGACGTGGACGCGCTGCTCTTCCTCGACGACGACGGGCATCTGCCGAACACCGACACCGCCGAGCTCTGCCGGCAGGCGTTCGAGGCGGACCCGAAGCTCGGCATCATCACCTTCCGCATCGCCGACCCCGAGACCGGGGTCACCCAGCGGCGGCACGTGCCGCGGCTGCGCGCGTCCGACCCGATGCGCTCGTCCCGTGTCACGACGTTCCTCGGCGGCGCGAACGCCGTGCGCAGCCAGGTGATCGCCGAGGCCGGTCCGCTCCCGGGCGAGTTCTTCTACGCCCACGAGGAGACCGACCTCGCCTGGCGGGCCCTGGACGCCGGCTGGATGATCGACTACCGCGCGGACATGGTGCTCAACCACCCCACCACGGCCCCTTCGCGGCACGCGGTCTACCACCGCATGGTGGCCCGCAACCGCGTCTGGCTCGCCCGCCGGAACCTGCCCGCCCCGCTGGTCCCCGTGTACGTCGGGGTGTGGCTGCTGCTCACCCTGGTGCGCAGGCCCTCCCTGCCCGCGCTCAAGGCATGGTTCGGAGGTTTCCGGGAAGGGTGGACGACGCCCTGCGGTCCCCGGCGCCCCATGAGGTGGCGTACGGTATGGCGGCTGACCAGACTGGGCCGGCCGCCGGTGATCTGAGAGGCTCTCCCTCTGAGACCATGAGCCGTATTCATTCCGTACGGGGAACCTGTCCGCATCGGCCGCGCCCGGCTGCGCATTGTGAAGACGAGAGTTCTTAACTGTGAGTGACACGACCCACGACGGCGGGATTGCGCTGAGCAACCCGCCGTCCGCCGACGAGGGCCTGAGCGCTTCCCAGCTGGCCGACAAGTACGGCCTGACGGTGAGCGGGGCCCGGCCCGGGCTGTTCGCGTACCTGCGGCAGCTCTGGGGCCGTCGGCACTTCATCCTGGCGTTCTCGCGGGCGAAGCTGACCGCGCAGTACAGCCAGGCGAAGCTCGGCCAGCTGTGGCAGGTGGCGACGCCGCTGCTGAACGCCCTGGTCTACTTCCTGATCTTCGGGCTGATCCTGGGCACCCGGAAGGGGATGAGCCAGGAGGTCTTCATCCCGTTCCTGGTGACCGGGGTCTTCGTCTTCACCTTCACCCAGAGCTCGGTCATGGCGGGGGTGCGCTCCATCGCGGGCAACATCGGCCTGGTGCGGGCCCTGCACTTCCCCCGGGCGTCGCTGCCCATCTCGTTCTCGCTCCAGCAGCTCCAGCAGCTGCTGTACTCGATGATCGTGCTGCTGGCCGTGGCGGTGGGCTTCGGGAGCTATCCGACGCTCTCCTGGCTGCTGGTCGTCCCGGCGCTGGCGATGCAGTTCTTCTTCAACACCGGCCTGGCGCTGGTCATGGCCCGGCTGGGCAGCAAGACCCCCGACCTCGCCCAGCTGATGCCGTTCGTGATGCGTACGTGGATGTACGCATCGGGCGTCATGTTCTCCATCCCCGTGATGCTGGCCGACAAGCCGCAGTGGATCGCCGACGTGCTGCAGTACAACCCGGCGGCCATCTACATGGACCTCGTCCGGTTCGCGCTGATCGACGGATACGGCTCCGAGAACCTGCCGGACCACGTCTGGGCCGTCGGGCTCGCCTGGTCGCTCGTGGTGGGCGTCGTGGGCTTCGTGTACTTCTGGAAGGCAGAGGAACGGTACGGCCGTGGCTGAGGAATCGTCCCAGGGACACATCCCCACCGTGATCGCGGACGATGTGCACATCGTGTACCGGGTCAACGGCTCGGGCGGCGGCAAGGGCAGCGCCACCGCGGCCCTGAGCCGGATCGTGCGCCGCGGCAAGGGCGAGCCCCGCGGTGTGCGCAAGGTGCACGCGGTGCGGGGTGTCTCCTTCACCGCGTACCGGGGCCAGGCCATCGGCCTCATCGGCACCAACGGCTCCGGCAAGTCCACCCTGCTCCGGGCCATCGCGGGGCTGCTGCCGACCGAGCACGGCAAGGTGTACACGGACGGCCAGCCCTCGCTGCTCGGCGTGAACGCCGCGCTGATGAGCGATCTGACCGGTGAGCGCAACGTCGTGCTCGGCGGTCTCGCCATGGGCATGAGCCGCGAGGAGATCCGCGCGCGCTACCAGGACATCGTCGACTTCTCCGGGATCAACGAGAAGGGCGACTTCATCACGCTGCCCATGCGGACGTACTCCTCCGGCATGGCGGCGAGGCTCCGCTTCTCGATCGCGGCGGCCAAGAACCACGACGTCCTCATGATCGACGAGGCGCTGGCCACCGGTGACCGGAAGTTCCGGGTGCGCTCCGAGGAGCGGATCCGCGAGCTGCGCAAGGAGGCGGGCACCGTCTTCCTGGTCAGCCACAACAACAAGACGATCCGGGACACCTGCGACCGGGTGCTGTGGCTGGAGAAGGGCGAGCTCCTGATGGACGGCCCCACCGAAGAGGTGCTCAAGGCCTACGAGCGGGAGACCGGCAAGTAGCTGCCGCCCGCGGTGGCCCCCGCCCGAGCGTCGCGGCGGGGGCCACCGCGCTGTGCGGCGCCGGGGGTGTACGGCGATCTCCTCCCGGCGGATGACGTCAATGGACCGCGTTCCGGGGAAGGTTGACGGGAGCCCAGGTGTTGTACCGGGGCGCGCTGTACCCCTGACGAGGTCCTGTGAGCTGTACAACGTAAGCTGTAGCGGTGCTGATTCGCGCCAATGTGGGGTGATACGCCCCCCGGCACATCGCCCGTTGTGTGCATGTCGCACTCGGGAGGACGAGCGGCGTGTCCGAAAAGGGATGTTTTGGGTCGGCAGTGTAGAACGGGAGATATGACGGCAATGATGGATAATCTCCAGCTCCGACGTGGTTTCGCCGTCCCCGCGTCGGGCGGTACGCAGTGACCCGTACCCAGCAGACGCGCGCCGACGCCGCCGCGGCCGGCACGCTGGACAAGGCCGCGCACGAGAACTTCCCCGTGGCGCCGTTCTTCCTGCCCCGCGCCTGGCGCGACGACCTGATGGCCGTCTACGGCTTCGCCCGCCTCGTCGACGACATCGGCGACGGCGACCTGGCCCCCGGCGGTGCCGACGCCCGCCACCTGGGCCTCGAACCCGGCCAGGGCGAGGACCGAGTCGCCGCGCTCGACGCCCTCGAAGCCGATCTGCACCGCGTCTTCACGCGCAGCGCTCAGGAGCCGCGCCACCCCCTGATGCGCGCCCTGCGTCCCACCGTGCGGCGCTGCGCGCTCACCCCCGAGCCCTTCCTCGGCCTCGTCGAGGCCAACCGGCAGGACCAGAAGGTCCGCCGCTACGGCACCTACGGCGAGCTGCTGGCCTACTGCGAGCTCTCCGCCAACCCCGTCGGCCGACTCGTGCTGCAGATCACCGGCACCGCCAGCCCCGAACGGATCCGCCGCTCCGACGCCGTCTGCACCGCGCTGCAGATCGCCGAGCACCTCCAGGACGTCGCCGAGGACCTCGGTCGCGACCGGATCTACCTGCCCGCCGAGGACATGGAGCGCTTCCACGTCACCGAGGCCGACCTGGCCGCACCGTCCGGGAACGCCTCGGTGCGCGCACTCGTCGCCTTCGAGGCGGGACGCGCCCAGGACCTGCTGGACGAGGGCATCCCCCTCGTGGACAGCGTCCACGGCCGGCTCAAGCTGCTGCTCGCCGGATTCGTCGGCGGAGGGCGGGCCGCCCTCTCCGCGATCTCGGCGGCCGGATTCGACGTACTGCCCGGACCGCCCAAGCCCACCGCGCCGAGACTGCTGCGCGAAGTGGGAGCCGTCCTGCGACGAGCGCACAGAGAGGGGTGAGCCGGACCGTGGAGGGACAGACGCCGTACATGTCGGCACCGGTACAGGCCGCGTACAGCTACTGCGAGGCCGTCACCGGACAGCAGGCCCGCAACTTCGCGTACGGCATCCGGCTGCTGCCGTACGAGAAGCGTCAGGCCATGTCGGCGCTGTACGCATTCTCCCGCCGCGTCGACGACATCGGCGACGGAGAGCTGGACGCGGAGACCAAGCGCGTCCGCCTTGAGGAGACCCGGCAGCTGCTCGAACGGATCCGGGACAAGGCGGTGGACGAGGACGACACCGACCCGGTCGCGGTCGCGCTCGCCGACGCCGCGCACCGCTTCCCGCTGCCGCTCGGCGGCCTCGACGAGCTCATCGACGGCGTGCTCATGGATGTGCGCGGGGCGACCTACGAGACCTGGGACGACCTGAAGCTGTACTGCCGCTGCGTCGCGGGTGCCATCGGGCGCCTCAGCCTGGGCGTCTTCGGTACGGAGACGGGCGCGCCCGGCTCCGAGCGCGCCGCCGAGTACGCCGACACCCTGGGCCTCGCCCTCCAGCTCACCAACATCCTGCGTGACGTGCGCGAGGACGCCGGCAACGGGCGTACGTACCTCCCGGCCGACGACCTCGCCAAATTCGGCTGCTCCGCCGGCTTCCAGCGGGCCACCCCGCCCCCCGGCTCCGACTTCGCGGGGCTGGTGCACTTCGAGGTCCGGCGCGCCAGGGCCCTCTTCGCCGAGGGCTACCGGCTCCTGCCGATGCTGGACCGCCGCAGCGGCGCCTGCGTGGCGGCCATGGCCGGGATCTACCGCCGGCTCCTCGACCGCATCGAGCGCGACCCCGAGGCCGTCCTGCGCGGCAGGGTCTCGCTGCCCGGCCACGAGAAGGCCTACGTCGCGGTGCGCGGCCTCTCGGGGCTCGACGCGCGGTACATCTCGCGCCGGACGACCCGGGGGAGGGCCTGATGGCGGCGCCGGACCGGCTCCGGAGCGCACGGCGGGCAACCTCCCCGGAGCTCCTCGCGTCCCCCACTGCGACGACGCGGCGGACGCCGCCCGACCCGACGGCACGACGAAGGGGGCAGTCATGACCGGCCTCGGCACCCGCCCGTCCCGCGCGGTCGTCGTCGGCGGAGGCCTCGCCGGTGTCACCACCGCGCTCCGCCTCGCCGAGGCGGGGGTTGACGTGACCCTGCTCGAAGGCCGTCCCCGGCTCGGCGGCCTCGCCTTCTCCTTCCGGCGCGGCGACCTCTCCGTCGACAACGGCCAGCACGTCTATCTGCGCTGCTGCACGGCCTACCGCTGGTTCCTGGACCGGATCGAGGGGACCCACCTCGCCCCCCTCCAGGACCGCCTCGACGTGCCCGTGCTCGATGTCGGCCGTCAGGCCGGGCCCCGGCTCGGACGTCTGCGCCGCACCGCGCTGCCCGTACCGCTGCACCTCGCCGGAGGGCTCGCGGCCTACCCGCACCTCTCCCTTGCCGAGAAGGCCGGCGTCGCCCGCGCGGCACTGGCACTCGGCCGGCTCGACCCGGCGGACCCCGCGCTCGACGGCATCGACTTCGCCACCTGGCTCCGCCGCCAGGGCCAGTCGCAGCGCGCCATCGAGGCGCTCTGGGACCTTGTCGGCGTCGCCACCCTCAACGCCACCGCACCTCACGCCTCCATGGCGCTGGCCGCGAAGGTCTTCAAGACCGGGCTCCTCTCCGAACCCGGCGCGGCCGACATCGGCTGGGCCGCCGTGCCGCTCGGGGACCTCCACGACACCCTCGCCCGCAAGGCGCTCGAATCGGCGGGCGTCAGCATCCGTCTGCGCACCCGGGCGTCCTCCCTCACCCGCACCGAGGACGACCGCTGGGCCGTCACGACCGACGGTGAGCGTTTCGAGGCGGACACGGTCGTCCTCGCCGTACCGCAGGGCGACACCCACCGGCTGCTGCCCGACGGGGCCCTGGACGAGCCCGGCCGGCTGCTCGACCTCACCGACGCGCCGATCCTGAACGTCCACGTCGTCTACGACCGCAAGGTGCTGCGCAGGCCGTTCTTCGCCGCGCTCGGCTCGCCCGTCCAGTGGGTCTTCGACCGCACCGAGTCCTCCGGGCTCCAGGGCGCCGGACAGTACCTCGCGGTGTCCCAGTCCGCGGCGGGCGACGAGATCGACCTGCCCGTCGCCGAGCTGCGCGAGCGCTACCTCCCCGAGCTGGAGCGGCTCCTCCCGGCCGCCCGTGGGGCGGGTGTCCGCGACTTCTTCGTCACCCGGGAACGCGCCGCGACGTTCGCGCCGACGCCCGGCGTGGGGCGCCTGCGGCCGGGTACGCACACGCGTGCCCCCGGGCTCCACCTGGCGGGAGCATGGACCGCCACCGGCTGGCCCGCCACGATGGAGGGTGCGGTCCGCAGCGGCTTCACCGCAGCGGACGCCGCACTCCGGGCCCTCGGCCGGCCACACGAACATCCGCTGCAGGAGGCGGCATGAGCAGTACCACCGGAACAAGAGGAGAGTCTGTGACCCCGGCGAATCCGGCTTACGACACCGTGGCGGACACCACGGACGTCACCGCGCTTCTGGAGCGCGGAAGGGCCCTGTCAGCGCCGGTGCTGCGAGCTGCCGTGGACCGGCTGGCGCCGCCCATGGACACCGTCGCGGCCTATCACTTCGGCTGGATCGATGCCCAGGGCAGGCCCGCCGACGGAGACGGCGGCAAGGCGGTACGCCCCGCGCTGGCCCTGCTGTCCGCGGAGGCGGCGGGCGCCCCGCCCGAGGCCGGCATCCCCGGCGCCGTCGCTGTCGAACTCGTGCACAACTTCTCGCTGCTGCACGACGACCTGATGGACGGCGACGAGCAGCGCCGTCACCGCGACACCGTATGGAAGGTCCACGGCCCCGCGCAGGCCATCCTCGTCGGCGACGCGCTCTTCGCGCTGGCCAACGAGATCCTGCTGGAGCTCGGCACCGCCGAGGCGGGCCGGGCGGCCCGGCGGCTGACCACGGCCAGCCGCAAGCTGATCGACGGTCAGGCCCAGGACATCTCCTACGAGCACCGCGAGCGGGTCACCGTCGAGGAGTGCCTGGAGATGGAGGGCAACAAGACGGGCGCCCTCCTCGCCTGCGCCGTCTCCATCGGCGCCGTGCTCGGCGGTGCCGACGACCGCACGGCCGACGTCCTGGAGGCCTACGGCTACCACCTCGGCCTCGCCTTCCAGGCCGTCGACGACCTGCTCGGGATCTGGGGCGACCCGGAGTCCACGGGCAAGCAGACGTGGAGCGATCTGCGTCAGCGCAAGAAGTCCCTGCCCGTCGTGGCCGCGCTTGCCGCGGGCGGACCGGCGTCGGAGCGGCTGGGCGAGCTGCTCGCCGCCGACGCCAAGAGCAGCGACTTCGACAGCTTCTCCGAAGAGGAGTTCGCCGCGCGAGCGGCACTCATCGAGGAGGCGGGCGGCCGCGAGTGGACCGCCCAGGAAGCCCGACGCCAGCACGCGGTGGCCATCGAGGCGCTGCACGGCGTCGACATGCCGGAACATGTGCGCGCTCAGCTCACCGAGCTCGCCGACTTCGTTGTCGTACGGAAGAGATGATCACCATCCAGATATGACTCGCAGTCGCCGGCGGGGCCCCCGGCAGTGTGCCAGGAGGGGACGACGGCAGGCAGAGCCAGTTCAGCAAGCGTGGCGGCGGAGCCCCGGGCACCCGCGGCCGTACGACCA
>NZ_JBSFDD010000028.1:0-46969 GCF_053593715.1 Streptomyces sp. NPDC002125
GGCCGGAGTCCCGGCCGGGCCGCACGCTGGTGCCGAGGGGATGCGCCGCTACGACCATCCGCCGTACGGACGGGTGATGAGCTCCATCCCGTGACCGCTGGGGTCGGGGAAGTACACCCCGCGCCCGCCGTCGTTGTGGTTGATCTCGCCGGGGTGCTTCTGATGGGGGTCGGCGTAGTACGTGATCCCCTGGGCCGTGATGCGCTCGAAGGCCGCGTCGAACTCGGCTTCCGAGATCAGGAACGCGTAGTGCTGGACGGTGATCGATCCGGCGGGAACGGTCGCGAAGTCCAGCGTGACGCCGTTCGCGAGAACGACCGGAATGAAAGGTCCCCATTCGGTTCCGGTGGGGAGATCCAGGATGTGTGCCAGGAAGTCCGCGGACTCCCGGTTGTCCCGGCAGTGGACAATGGTGTGATTGAGCTCGACCGACACTGTGGAATGCCTCCATAAGGCATCTCACGGGCTACCTCCACGCCTCACCCGGCCGGTGACCGACGCGCGATGCCGTACCGACGATCCTAGGCGAGCCCCCACCCCGCGTCGAGGCTGAGGGCTCTCCCGGCCCTCGTTCCGCGCTGTGGTGGATTTTCCGGCGGCTGCCACCATGGAGTGCATCACGACGCCTTCGCGGGGAACCAGTACCACCTCTACGAGGTGGGGAGGAACCGATGGGACGGACAGCGGACAGACGCGGCGAACGGGCCGGCACGAACCCGAACAGCGGACGCCAGGAGACCGAGGAGGAGCGGGCGGACCGGCAGTGGGGCGATCTGCTCCAGGAACTCCGGGTCGCGCAGACGGGCGTGCAGATCCTGTTCGGCTTCCTGCTCGCGGTGGTCTTCCAGCCCCGCTTCGCCGACCTGTCCACCGTCGACCGGGACATCTACGTCGCGACCGTGATGCTGGGTTCGGCGACCGCGGCCGCGCTGATAGGGCCCGTGTCCTACCACCGGCTGCTCACCGGCCGCCGGCTGAAGCCGCAGACGGTCACATGGGCCTCGCGGCTGACGAAGATCGGGCTCGTCCTGCTCTTCTGCACCATGTGCAGTGCCCTGCTGCTCATCCTGCGGGTGGCGCTGCACAACGCGGTGGCCCTGTGGCTGGTGGGCGGGATGGCCCTGTGGTTCCTCGTCTGCTGGTTCGTGTTCCCGCTGTGGGCCATCGCCCGGGGCGACGGCCGGCGGCCGTCGGACGGGAGCAGCCCCGGGGACGCCGAGGACTCTGGCCAGGACCGTTGACCGGCTGCTCAGTCGTCGTCGGCGCTCGCCGGGCTGCGTACGTCCGTCACGGTGAACAGCCCGCCGTCCGGGTCGCGCAGCGTCGCCTCCTTGCCCTGGGGCACGTCGCGCCGCTCCATCACGGTCCCTCCGTGCCGCTCCGCCGAGAGGACCGTCGCGTCCACGTCGGCCACCGGGAACTGCACCTGCCAGTGCGGGCGCACCTGCGGGTCGGGGGCGGACTCGACCGCGCCCGAGCTGATCCGGGCCAGCGGGCGCCCGTTGCAGCGGACGAGAACCTCTTCCTTCACGTACGCCACTTCGCAGCCGCCGGGCTCGCCGCTCTCCCAGCCGAGCACCTCGCCGTAGAAGATCGCGGCGTCGAAGGCGTCCCTGGTACGCAGCCGGAGCCAGGCGTGCGCCCGGTTCCCGGACGGTGCCAGCGTGGCCGCGCGTCCGGTCCACTCCCAGACGCCGAAGGACGCCCCGTCCCGGTCGGCGGCCAGGACGGCGCGGCCCTGCCCGAGGGTCAGCGGGCCCACCGCCACGGTCCCGCTGCGTTCACGGATGCGGCTCGCGACGAGATCGGCGTCCCGGACCGAGAAGTAGGGCATCCAGGCCACGGCGACCTGGTAGGCGGAGGCGACCGCGCCGATGCCCGCCGCCGGCACACCGTCGGAGCGGGCCATCACGAAGTCCCTGCCCAGCGGCCCCCGGCGGAACGTCCAGCCCAGGACGGCGCCGTAGAAGCGCTGCGCGTCCTCCAGATCGCGGGTGACCAGGTGGACCCAGCACGGCGCGCTGGCACCGCTCAGCACTGCCGGTTCCGGCGCGGTCCGCGGTTCGCTAGGAGTCATGTCCACTGCCTTATCGGTTCTGCGGCATGACTTCTTCGGTGCCGCCCGGCCAGGACCAGCCTCATGGGCCCCGGCGACTCCCGCAACACGCGGAGCCGCCGACCGGACCTGGCCGGACCAGCGCGGCCCTCAGTCGCGCGGACGGTCGGGGTCGGGCGGGATCACCTCGTTGCCGTGACCGCCGAGCTCGTACGGCGAGAGTGCGCTGCCGTTGTCGGGGAAGCTGTCCGAACCGTGCTTGTCACTCTCCTGGATCTCCGTGCGGTGAGCGGGCCGGTGCGGCTGCTCCTCGGGGCGCGGCGGCGGCAGTTCCTTGTCCCGGCGCCGCATGCCCCACCAGAAACCGCCGATCAGCAGCAGCACCACGGCGAGGCCGACGACGCCGATGGTCACGCCCACTGCCCCGGGGCCGTCGGCGAGGGTGGCGGCGAGTGAGTCCCTTGCTCCATTCGTTACGTCCATGCATGGCGCATACCCCGGGAGATCGACCGCAGACAGATAATGGCTCTAATTCATGTTTTATGAGGATGTAAAAGCGAATGCGTTTCATGCGGCGTCCGCGCATCGTTCGCTCGTGTCGCAGACAGGCAGTGGCGGGGTGAGCCTGGAATGAGTCACCTGACCCCGCTCCCGGCGAAAGGAACCCAGGTGAACAGCACGCAGGGACAGACACAGGAACACCAGGAGAGCGGCGATGTCGTCGTCGCGGTGACCGGATGCCCCAAGGACGACGCGCGCATCGTGTTCGACGTGCTGCGGCGCTCCTTCGTCTCCGACCGCCCGGCGAGCGACGCCCCCGAGGACGCGTCGGACACCCGCCCCACCGTGTGGACGGCGACCGTCGACGTCACCGAGGTGAGGACCGGGCCCGAACCCGCCCGGCTCTCGGCGCCGGTGACGGTCGAGGCACAGGGCGGCTACTGGGCGGTGGACCGGCTCCGCGAGCATCTGGCGGACGCCTTCGCCGTACGGGTCGTCGGAACGGCGGCCGGCGACCAGGAACAGGAGATCCGGCTGCGCCTCGAGAGCCACCGTCCGGCCTGACGGCGGACGCACCCCCGAACCCGGAAGGTACGCGCACATGGATGCCATCCCCGGGACCGTCGGGACGGACACGGCACAGACGCCTGCTCCCCCCGACCGTTCCTCCACCTTCACGCTGTACGTCAACGGCACCGCCCGGACCCTCACGCTCGACCACCGCACCACCGTGCTGGACGCGCTGCGCGAGCATCTCGGGCTCACCGGGGCGAAGAAGGGCTGCGACCACGGCCAGTGCGGTGCCTGCACCGTGCTCATCGACGGCCGGCGCGCCAACAGCTGTCTGCTGCTGGCCGTCGCTCAGGCGGACGCCCGGATCACCACCGTCGAGGGACTGTCCCGCGGCGGCCGGCCGCACCCGCTGCAGGACGCCTTCCTGGAGCGGGACGCCCTGCAGTGCGGCTACTGCACCCCCGGACAGCTCTGCTCGGCGGCCGGAATGCTCGGCGAGGCCGCAGACGGCTTCCCGTCCCACGCGACCCCGGGCACGGCGCTCGCCGACCCCGGACCCGCCCGGCTCGGCGCCGACGAGATCCGCGAGCGGATGAGCGGAAACCTCTGCCGGTGCGGCGCCTACCCCCACATCGTCGAGGCGATCCAGGACGTGGCGCCGTGAAATCCTTCGCCTATCTGCGCCCCGGATCGGTGGCCGAAGCCGTCCACGCCGGCGCGGGGGACCCCGCCGCCCGGTATCTCGGCGGCGGCACCAACCTCGTCGATCTGATGAAGCTCGGCGTGGAGGAGCCCGCCCTGCTCATCGACGTGAGCCGGCTGCCCCTGGACCGAGTGACCCGCACCGGTGACGGCGGCCTCCGGATCGGTGCGACCGTACGCAACAGCGACCTGGCGGCCCACCCCGACGTACGCCGGAGCTACCCCGCCCTGTCGCAGGCTCTGCTCTCCGGCGCGTCCGGACAGCTCCGCAACGCCGCGACCACCGGCGGGAACCTCCTCCAGCGCACCCGGTGCCCGTACTTCCAGGACGTCTCCAAACCCTGCAACAAGCGGACCCCCGGCTCGGGCTGCCCGGCCCGGGAGGGCGCCCACCGCGACCTCGCGGTGCTCGGCCACTCGCAGGACTGCGTGGCCACCAACCCCTCGGACATGGCGGTCGCCCTCGCGGCCCTGGACGCCACAGTCCTGCTGCACGGGCCCGAGGGCGAGCGGACCGTGCCCGTCACCGGGTTCCACCGGCTGCCCGGCGACAACCCCGACCAGGACACGGTCATCCGGCCGGGCGAGCTGATCACCGATGTGGTGCTGCCGCCGGCTCCCGACGGGACCCTCTCGCTGTACCGCAAGGCACGTGACCGGGCGTCCTACGCCTTCGCGCTGGCCTCCGTCGCGGCCGTACTCGGCGTGCGCGAGGGCCGCGTCGAGTACGCCGCGCTCGCGTTCGGCGGGCTCGCGCACCGGCCGTGGCGCGCCCGCGCGGCCGAGGACGCCCTGAGGGGCGCCCCCGCCACCGAGGAAGCCTTCACGCGGGCCGTGGACGCCGAACTCGCGGCCGCCAGGCCCCTGCGCGACAACGGCTTCAAGGTGGATCTGGCCCGGAGGCTGGCCGTGGACGCACTGGCCCGGCTGGCGTCCCGGGCGGTTGCCGCCTGACCCGCCGGTCCCTCACACCCCCACGAACCGAGGACTCCGTCATGAGCGACTCCCCGCAGGCGCTGGGCGCGCCTGTCGTCCGCCGCGAGGGCCGGGACAAGGTCACCGGCACCGCCCGTTACGCCGCCGAGCACACCGGGCCGGACTCCCTGTACGGCTGGATCGTCCCCGCCACCGTCGCGCGCGGACGTGTCACCGCGATCCGCACCGCGGACGCGCTCGCCGTGCCCGGGGTGCACACCGTCCTGACCCACGACAACGCCCCGAGGCTCCAGGAGCCCGACGACCCGGTCCTGGCCGTGCTCCAGGACGACCGGGTTCCGCACCGGGGCTGGCCCGTCGCCCTCGTCCTGGCCGAGAGCATCGAAGCCGCGCGGGCGGGCGCCGGAGCCGTACACGTCGAATACGCCACCACCGCCCACGACGTCGTCCTCACCCCCGGTCACCCGGGCCTCTACACCCCCGAGCAGGCCAACGGCGGCCACCCCGGCCTGCGCGAGCGCGGGGACGCCGGGCGCGCGTTCGACGCCGCGCCCGTGCGGATCGACGCCACGTACACCCTGCGGGGACTGCACAACCACCCCATGGAGCCGCATGCCTCCACCGCCCGGTGGGCCGACGGCCACCTCACCGTGCACGACTCCAGCCAGGGTGCCGACGCCGTACGCGAGGGCCTCGCCCAGGCGCTCGGCCTCGACCGGGACCGCATCACCGTCGTCTCCGAACACGTCGGCGGCGGCTTCGGCTCCAAGGGCACGCCGCGCCCGCAGGCCGTCCTCGCCTCCATGGCCGCACGGCACACCGGACGAACCGTCCAGCTCGCCCTGCCCCGGCGGTACATGGCCGCGATCGTCGGACACCGCGCGCCCACCGTCCAGCGGGTCCGGCTGGGCGCCGATCGCGACGGAGTGCTCTCCAGCGTCTCCCACGAGATCGTCACGCACACGTCGCGCATCAAGGAGTTCGTCGAGCAGGCCGCCGTACCCGCCCGCGTCATGTACGCCTCGCCCCACAGCCGCACCGAGCACCGGGTGACCGCGCTCGACGTACCCAGCCCGTCCTGGATGCGCGCACCGGGGGAGGCGTCGGGCATGTACGCCCTGGAGTCCGCCATGGACGAACTGGCCTCCGCCCTCGGGATCGACCCGGTCGAACTCCGGCTGCGCAACGAGCCGTCGGCCGAACCCGACAGCGGACGCCCCTTCAGCAGCCGCAATCTGGCCGCCTGTCTGAGCGAGGGCGCCCGCCGCTTCGGCTGGTACGACAGGGACCCCCAGCCCGCCACCGTCCAGGACGGCCCGTGGCTGCTCGGCACCGGAGTCGCCTCGGCCACCTATCCCGTACTCCTGTCGAAGTCCGCCGCCTCGGTGCACGCCGCGCCCGACGGCACCTTCCGCGTCGCCGTGGACGCCACGGACATCGGTACCGGCGCCCGCACCGTCCTCGCGCAGATCGCCGCCTCCGCCCTGGGCGTGCCCCAGGAGGACGTCCGGATCGACATCGGCAGCAGCGATCTGCCCACCGGGTCCGTCGCGGGCGGCTCCTCGGGCACCGCCTCCTGGGGAACGGCCGTGCACAAGGCCGCCACCGCCCTGGTGGGCCGGCTGGCCGAGCACACCGGGCCGCTCCCGCCCGAGGGCCTCACCGCCACCGCCGACACCGCCGAGGAGGCGGGGGAGTCCCCGTACGCCCGGCACGCCTTCGGCGCCCACTTCGCCGAGGTCGCCGTCGACTCGCTCACGGGCGAGGTGCGGGTGCGCAGGCTCCTGGGCGTGTACGCCGCCGGACGCATCCTCAACTCCCGCACGGCACGCTCCCAGTTCATCGGCGGGATGGTCATGGGCCTCGGCATGGCCCTCACCGAGGGCAGCTCCATGGACCCGGTCTTCGGGGACTTCACCGAGAGCGATCTGGCCTCCTACCACGTGCCGGTCTGCGCCGACGTCCCGGACATCGAGGCGCACTGGATCGACGAGCTCGACCCGCACCTCAACCCGATGGGCAGCAAGGGCATCGGCGAGATCGGGATCGTGGGGACGGCCGCGGCGATCGGGAACGCCGTGCGGCACGCCACCGGCGCCCGGCTGCGCGAGCTGCCCCTCACCCCGGACAAGATCCTGCCCTATCTGCCCTGACTCCCTGTGACGGTCCGCCTCGGTTGCGCGACCGGCCCACTCGGGTCACCCTGATGAGTGACCCAGAAGTGATAACTGCTCACGCTTCGTGTTCGGGGGTCGTTGGTCAGACGGGGTGAAGCACGTGGGCCTCGCGGTGAGGAGCCTCGACGATGACCGTTCCACTCGACCGGCACTATCTGGTCGAACTGCAGGTGTCGGCAGAGCGCATTTCCCAGCTGCGGCGCATAGTCGCCGCACACCTTCGTCACTGGAGTCTCGATCTGCACGTCCGGCCCGTGTGCCGGGCGGCCGAGGAGCTCCTGACGAACGTCCAGCGACATGTCGGCGACGACAACCACTGCGTCGTCGAACTCCGCTGGACCGGCCGGCACCTGACGGTGTCCGTGGCCGACAACGACGCCCGGATGCCCCGGCTGCTCGACGGCGGTGGCGGCGGTCTGAGCCGCGTGATGGCCCTCAGCGACAGCTGGGGGACCTGCCGGACCACCGACGGCAAGGTCGTGTGGTTCACGCGCTACGCCGAGACGCCGTGCACCACCGGACTGCTCCCGCGCACGCCGCTGCCCGGTGGGCGCGGCTTCCTGAGCACCCCGGTCGCCGAACTCGTGTGACCAGCAGCCCGTCGCCGGCCCGGCCGGTGCGGACGGCGTGCCCGGAGCACGCATGATCCGCACCGGCCGGGTACGTGTGCGTGAGGGCCGCGTTGCGCACCGGCGTGCGGCGCGGCACGGTCGGAGAACAGACGCAAGGAGGCACTGCCATGCCCATCGCGACGGTCAACCCCGCGAACGGCG
The DNA here is from genome assembly GCF_053593715.1 of Streptomyces sp. NPDC002125. Lineage (NCBI taxonomy): Bacteria > Bacillati > Actinomycetota > Actinomycetes > Kitasatosporales > Streptomycetaceae > Streptomyces > Streptomyces sp. NPDC002125. Next base: position 7,659 of record NZ_JBSFDD010000028.1, read on the forward strand.
AGACGCTCAGGACATTCGACGCACTGGACGAGCGGGAGACCGAGCGCAGGCTCGCCGCCGCGCACCGGGCCTTTCGCCGCTACCGCACCACGGACTTCGCCGAGCGCGCCCGCCTGCTCGGACGGGCCGCCGATCTCCTCGACGCGGACCAGCCGGACATCGCCCGCACCATGACCACCGAGATGGGCAAGCCGGTCAAGGCCGCCAGAGCCGAGGCCGCGAAGTGCGCCAAGGCGATGCGCTGGTACGCCGCCAACGCCGAACGCCTGCTCGCCGACGAGCACCCCGACGACACCGACGTCAAGGACTCCGGCGCCTCACGCGCCCGGGTGCACTACCGGCCGCTGGGCGTGGTCCTCGCCGTGATGCCGTGGAACTTCCCGCTCTGGCAGGTCATGCGCTTCGCCGCGCCCGCGCTCATGGCGGGCAACACCGGTCTGCTCAAGCACGCGTCGAACGTGCCGCAGACCGCTCTGTACATCGAGGACCTGTTCACCCGCGCCGGATTCCCCGAGGGCTGCTTCCAGACGCTGCTCATCGGCTCGGGCGCGGTCGAGGCGGTCCTGCGCGACCCCCGGGTCGCCGCCGCGACCCTCACCGGAAGCGAACCGGCAGGCCGCGCGGTCGCCTCCGTCGCGGGCGACGAGGTGAAGAAGACCGTGCTGGAGCTCGGCGGCAGCGACCCGTACATCGTCCTGCCCTCGGCCGACATCGAGAAGGCCGCCGCGACCGCGGTGACCGCCCGGGTGCAGAACAACGGGCAGTCCTGCATCGCCGCCAAGCGCTTCATCGTCCACGCCGACGTGTACGACGCGTTCGCCGAGCGGTTCACCGCCGGGATGAGCGCCCTCACCGTCGGCGACCCGCTGGAGGAGTCCACCGACGTCGGGCCGCTCTCCAGCGAACAGGGCCGCACCGACCTGGAGGAGCTCGTCGGCGACGCCCTCGGCAAGGGCGCCACCGCGCTGTGCGGGGGCGGCCGGCCGCGCGGTCTCGACCGCGGCTGGTTCTACGAGCCCACCGTGCTCACCGGCATCACCCCCGGCATGCGCATCCACCGCGAGGAGACCTTCGGCCCGGTGGCGACGCTCTACCGCGTCGCGGACCTGGACGAGGCCGTGGAGCTCGCCAACGACACCCCCTTCGGACTCAGCTCCAACGTCTGGACGCGCGACGAGGGCGAGATGACCCGCTGCGTGCGCGACCTGGAGGCGGGCGGGGTCTTCTTCAACGGGATGACGGCCTCCCATCCCGCACTGCCCTTCGGCGGCGTGAAGCGCTCCGGATACGGGCGGGAGCTGGCAGGACACGGCATCCGCGAGTTCTGCAACGCCACCACCGTCTGGTACGGCCCCGACGCCGGCTGACCCGGGAGAAGCCTCATGACAGACGCCCTGTCCGACACCGAACTCGCGGCCCTCGACGCCCACTGGCGCGCCGCCAACTACCTGGCGGTCGGCCAGATCTACCTGCTGGCGAACCCCCTCCTCGAAGAGCCCCTGGCGCCCGCGCACATCAAGCCGCGGCTGCTGGGCCACTGGGGCACCTCGCCCGGGCTGAACCTGGTCCACACCCACCTCAACCGCGTCGTCAAGGCACGGAAGCGCCCCGCGCTGTGCGTCTGGGGACCGGGCCACGGCGGACCGGCCGTCCTCGCCAACTCCTGGATCGAGGGCAGCTATTCGGAGATCTACCCCGATGTCGGCCGCGACCGCGCCGGTATGGGTGCCCTGTTCAAGCAGTTCTCCTTCCCCGGCGGCGTGCCCAGCCATGTCGCCCCGGAGACCCCGGGCTCCATCCACGAGGGAGGCGAGCTCGGATACGCGCTCGCGCACGCCTACGGCGCCGCGTACGACCACCCGGAGCTGCTCGTGGCCTGCGTCATCGGGGACGGGGAGGCGGAGACCGGCCCGCTGGCCACGTCCTGGCACTCCAACAAGTTCCTCGACCCCGTCCACGACGGCGCGGTCCTGCCGGTCCTCCATCTCAACGGATACAAGATCGCGAACCCGACGGTGCTCGCCCGGCTCCCCGAGGACGAGCTCGACGCCCTCCTGCGCGGATACGGCCACGACCCCGTCTACGTCGAAGGGGACGACCCCGAGACCGTCCACCGCGCCATGGCGGCCGCCATGGACCTCGCCCTGGACCGCATCGGCGCGTACCAGCGCGCGGCCCGGACCGAGGGCGCCACCGAGCGCCCCCGCTGGCCGATGATCGTGCTGCGCACCCCCAAGGGCTGGACGGGCCCGGAGGACGTCGACGGGCTCCCCGTCGAGAACACCTGGCGCGCCCACCAGGTGCCGCTGCCCGGGGTCCGGGACAACCCGGACCATCTGCGGCAGCTGGAGGAGTGGATGCGCTCCTACCGGCCGGAGGAACTCTTCGACGCCGAGGGCCGGCCCACCGCCCAGGTCCTGGACTGCGTCCCCGAGGGCACGGCACGGCTCGGCTCGACGCCGTACGCCAACGGTGGGCTTCTGCTGCGCGATCTGCCGCTTCCCTCCCTGGAGGACCACGCGGTCCCGGTCGACAGGCCGGGGACCGTCCTGCACGAGCCCACCCGGGTGCTCGGCGGCCTGCTCGCGGACGTCATGGCGGCCACGGCCGGGCGCAGGGACTTCCGCGTCGTCGGCCCCGACGAGACGGAGTCCAACCGCCTCGGCGCGCTCTACGAGGCCACCGGCAAGGCATGGCAGGCCCGGATCCTCCCGGTCGACGAGCACCTGGCACGCGACGGCCGTGTGATGGAGGTGCTCTCCGAGCACCTGTGCCAGGGCTGGCTGGAGGGATACCTCCTCACCGGACGGCACGGCCTGTTCTCCTCGTACGAGGCCTTCGCCCATATCGTCGACTCGATGGTCAACCAGCACATCAAGTGGCTGCGCACCTCGCGCCGGCTGCACTGGCGCGCGCCGGTCGCCTCGCTGAACTACCTGCTCACCTCGCACGTCTGGCGCCAGGACCACAACGGTTTCTCGCACCAGGACCCCGGCTTCGTCGACCACATCCTCAACAAGAGTCCCGAGGTCGTACGGGTCTATCTGCCGCCGGACGCCAACACGCTGTTGTCCACGGCGGACCATGTGCTGCGCAGCCGGGACTACGTCAACGTGATCGTCGCCGGGAAGCAGCCCGGCTTCGACTGGCTCACCCTCGACGAGGCCCGCGCGCACTGTGCCCGTGGCGCCGGGATCTGGGAGTGGGCGGGCACGGAGGACGGCAGCCGCGAACCGGACGTCGTGCTGGCCTGCGCGGGGGACGTGCCCACGCTGGAGACGATGGCCGCGGCCGGGCTGCTGAGGCGTCATCTTCCGGAGCTGGCCGTGCGCGTGGTGAACGTGGTCGACATGACCCGGCTCCTGCCGCACGAGGAGCACCCGCACGGGATGCCGGACGCGGAGTACGACGCACTGTTCACCCGGGACAAGCCGGTGATCTTCGCCTACCACGGCTATCCGTGGCTGGTGCACCGGCTGGCCTACCGGCGCGCGGGCCACGCTCAGCTGCACGTCCGCGGCTACAAGGAGGAGGGGACCACCACCACACCGTTCGACATGGTGGTCCGCAACGACCTGGACCGCTACCGGCTGGTCATGGACGTCGTCGACAGGGTGCCCGGTCTGGGCGTGCGCGCCGCCGCCGTACGGCAGGCGATGACGGACGTCCGCACCCGTCACCACGACTGGATCCGGGAACACGGCACGGACCTGCCCGAGGTGGCGGACTGGGCCTGGGACGGCTGAACACCGGCGGCGACGCACTCCGGCCGGCCTGCTTCCTCGCAGGCCGGCCGGAGGTGCGCGGGGCGGGGCGCTCAGCTCACGGTCGTGCGGACGACCGGGGAGACGGCGCCCCCGCCGACGATACGGAGGGCGTTCTCGCCCTTGATGCCCAGCTTCACCCGCAGGCTGTACTCGCCGCTGCGGGCCGTCCTGATCGTGGCGGGCAGGGACACCCAGCGCTTGCCCTGCTTCTGCTGGAGCGTGACCGGGGTGCCGGAGGTGACGTTGCGGGCGGAGCCGTGGATACGGAACTCCTCCCACGCCGCGACGGCACGCGCGGTCGCGTGCGCGGAGATGGCCGGGCGCGTGGCCAGGTCGTGCGCGCGCTCCCCGGACGGCGGTGCGGGGACACCGGACGACGCCGCGGCCCCGCCCACCGCGCCGGCCAGTGCCACCGCTGTCAGCAGGGCTGCCGCCGATGCGCGCCTGAATCGGTCCATGAATGGCTCTCCTTCGTGCACCGCGCGATCGGTGAGATCAACGCGGCGAGATCGACTTCGGAGCGCCAAACCTAGACATACTTCACATAATCCTCACGTAGGGACACGCGGTCAGAAGCGGAGAACCGCCGCGATGCGCCCATGGTCCGCGAGGGAGTCGTCGGCGACGAAGGCCACCTCGCAGCCGTTGTCCAGTGCCGCCTCGACGAGCTCGTCGACGATGTCCTCGCGGACCTGGCCGTCCGTCGCCGGCGCGACGTCCGGTCCTACCGGCTCCAGGTGCCCGTCGGTGATCCGGACCGTCTGCTCGAAGTGCTCCTCGACCGCGATCAGCCCCGCCCGGCCCTCGCGTACGGCCAGCCACACCTCGTCGAGCCCGCCGGCGAAGGAGCGGCTGCTCAGGGCGTTGTCGAACCTGCCGCGGATCTCGGAGGCCGTCTGCTCCCGCCAGCTCTCCAGGGCCGGGGTCAGCTCCTTGAGCAGCTCCGGCGCGGTGGTGCCCGGGGTCGTGCCCTTCGCCACCCTGCCGACGGCCGGCTTCGCGCTCTCGCCCACCTCGTCGAGCAGGGAGAGTGCCGGTGCCAGACCGACCAGGAACAGCGGGCGCGGGTCGGCCGCCATGACCGCGCGCAGGTGCTCGTCGACCGTGCGAAGGAAGTTGCGCGCGTCCTCGCTGCTGTACGTGCTCGGGGTGTCGCCGATGCGCTCCTCGCGCTGCGGGTTGGGCTCCTCGTGCGGGGCCGCCAGCGGGAACCCGTCCCGCGCCTCGGGCCGCAGGCCGTCGTTCGTGCCCGAGAACAGCGCGGCATGCTCCGCGGAGACGCTGAGCACCCAGAAGAGCCGGGCCCCGGCCTTGGCCGACACCAGGTTGCGGGTCAGATAACTGTCGCTGAGCACCACTCGTTCGGGGGCGGTGCGCGGCAGTTGCCAGATCTGGTACTCGTCCGCGTCGGCCAGGATCACCAGGGAGTCCAGCGCGCGGCGCTGGTCCACCTCCTCCACGGCGCGGTCGAGCTGGGCCTTGACCGCCGCCCGGGCCTCGCGGGTCACCCGGGGGTCGGCCTCCAGGCGGCCCGCTGCCTCGGCCACGAGATTCCGCAGCCGCACGGAGTCCTGGGCGTTGTCCGGCGCCTTGCGGTGGGTGGGCATCGTCAGGGACAGGGCCGGATACGGCCTGTTCCTGCGGAGTTCCTGCAGAAGGCCGGGGGTCAGGGCGTCCGTGTCCATCGTTGTCTCCCGGAGGGTTCGGGGTCCGCGGTACTGGGGCCGCCCCCGTGGCGCGGAGCGGGTCGTTCGACGAGTCAATTCATACCTTTTGATCCTAATATGAGCGAGTTATTCCCTTTCTCTTCCGGAGGTACATGCGATGTCCACGCTCACCGTGTGGAAGTTCCAGTCGGCCGAAGGCGCGGAGAACGTGGAGACCGCCCTGAAGTCCCTCCAGAAGGAAGGGCTGCTGAAGATCATCGACGCCGCCGTCGTGTCCTGGCCCGCCGAGCGCTCGAAGCCGAGGACGAAGCAGCTGATCAACCTCGTCGGAGCGGGCGCGCTGAGCGGCACCTTCTGGGGGATGCTCTTCGGGCTGATCTTCCTGATGCCCCTGCTCGGCGCCGCGATCGGAGCCGCCGCGGGCGCGCTCGGCGGAAAGCTCGCCGACGTCGGCATCGACGACGACTTCATCGCCGAGGTCAAGCAGCAGGTCACACCGGGGACTTCGGCGCTCTTCCTGCTCACCACGGCCGAAGTGCCCAGCCGCATCGGGGAGTCGCTGCCCGGCGGAGGCGCCGAGCTGCTGCACAGCAACCTCGACACCGGGCGCGAGGCCAAGCTCCGCGAGATCTTCGGCGACGAAGCGGAATGACGGACGGCCACGTGTCCGGTCGCCCCCGGCGTCGGGCGGGGCGCCGGTGACCGCGTCCGAAGCCGTCACGGACGCGCTGCGCGATCTGCACGCGCGCTTCGCCGGCGTACGGGAGGGCCGGCGCGCCGACTACATCCCCGAGCTGGCGCGGTCCGACCCCGACGCCTTCGGGATCGCCGTCGTCAGCATGGACGGGCACTGCTACAGCGCCGGAGCGGCGGACACCGCCTTCACCCTCCAGTCGGTGTCCAAACCCTTCGTCTACGCCCTCGCCCTGTCCACGCACGGGCTCGACGAGGTGGGCCGCTGGGTCGGCGCGGAACCCAGCGGTGAGGCCTTCAACGCCATCAGCCTGGAGGCCCGTACCGGACGGCCCGCCAACGCCATGGTCAACGCCGGTGCCATCGTCACCACCGCGCTGGTCCCCGACAGCCCGGACCTGCCGGCGTTCTCCCGCATCCTCACCTGTCTGAGCCGTTTCGCCGGCCGGAGGCTGGACGTCGACGAGGACGTGTACCGCTCCGAGGCCGGGACCGGCGACCGCAACCGGGCCCTCGCCTATCTGATCCGCAGCACCGGGACCCTGCCGCTCGACCCCGTCGCCGCCGTGGACACCTACTTCCGGCAGTGCTCCGTGCGCGCCACCGCCGTCGACCTCGCCGTGATGGCCGGGACACTCGCGCACGGCGGAGTCAATCCGCTGACCGGCGAGACCGTCGTCCCGCTGGAGGTCGCGGCACAGGTACTCGCCGTCATGGCCACCTGCGGCATGTACAACGCGTCCGGCGAGTGGCTGCTGAGGGTGGGGCTGCCCGCCAAGAGCGGTGTGTCCGGGGGGCTGATCGCCGCGGGGCCCGCCCGCTTCGGCCTGGCCACCTACAGCCCGCCCCTCGACGCCGCAGGGACATCGGTGCGCGGGCAGGCCGCGCTCGGTGCCCTGTCCGAACGGCTGGGACTCCATCTGATGAGGAATCCTGCGCTGCCCGGCTCCACGGTCACCCTCGTCACCACCGCCGATGTGCTCCCCTCGGCCCCGTCCGGCCGGCGGGAGCGGGCCCTGCACGAGCGGGTCGGTGTCGTGGCCGCCCAGGGTGCCCTCGACTTCACCGCCGTCGAGCGTGTGCTGTACGCCCTGGACGAGTCCGGCCCCGACCGGGTGGGCGCGGTCGTGCTGGACCTGCGCGAGGTCACGGGCGTGGACCCGGTCGCGCTCGCGCTGCTGCACGCGGGTCTGGCCAGGCTCGCGCGGGACGGGCGGCGCGCCGCCGTCGTCGATCCCGGCGACCGGCTCGGCCCGCCCGACCTGGTGCGGGAGCGGACCGGCCAGGACCTGCCGCGCTTCGGCTCCCGCGAGGAAGCCGTGGAGCGCTGCGCGCAGGCCGTGGCCGACCCTGTCCGTGCTCCTACCAGATGGCCTCGACCCACTCCGGGTGGTCGATGAACGGGTTCCGGTTGTGCTGGAACCGGTCGAATATGACCTCGTTGCGGTTCTGCTCGAAGCTGTCCGGCGGGTCCTCCTGGCTCCACTGCTTCAGCACGGAGAGCCGTCCGATGTTCGGCGCTGAGCCGTTGCTCACGCTGTCGTTCGGTTCGAGGTCGGCGAAGGCGTCGTCGCCCTCGTAGCGCACCGCCATGTAGAGGATCATCCGGGCGACATCGCCCTTGACCGCGTCGCGCGGCTCGAAGGAGTTGCTGTCGGTGTAGTTGCCGGGCGCCCCGGACACGGCGCTGCCGCCGTTGTCGAAGTCCTTGTTGCCGCGGATGGAGTTGACCTGGACGTCCTCCGGACGCAGGTGGTGGATGTCGGTGCCGGGCCCGGTCGACGTGCCGAAGTCGCCGTGGGACTTGGCCCAGACGTGCTCGCGGTTCCAGTCGCCGACGGCACCCCCGTTCTCGCTCTTGGACTGGGAGCGGCCGGTGTAGAGGAGGATCACGTTGGAGGAGTTGGAGGGGTCCTCGTCGGTGGCCTTGAGCGCGTCCCAGACCTGGCTGTAGGAGAGCTTGGTCTGGTCGCTGATGATCGTGTGCAGGGAGCTCTTCAGCGCGGTGCCGGTCTTGCCGAGCGCGTCCTGGTAGTAGGTGTCGTCGAGTGCGACGGCCGGGGACATGGTCCCGGCCGCGTCGGTGGTGGCGGCGGGTGCGGCGGACGCGACGCCGGTGAGTACGACGATCGAGGCGGCTGTGGCGATCAGTGGACGCGCGTAGATACGGCGACGACTGGACATGTGGGGTGTCCTCTCCGAGGTGCTGAACGGTGTCGTGGTGGCCGTGCGGGGGCTGCTCGTCCGGGAGCCTTCCACACGCACGGTGCTCGTCGTGTGAACGTTGCGTATTCATCATGTGCAAGTCAAGTGACGCCTCGTGGGCGGCCGCCGGGGTATCGGATGCGCCGACCGCGCACCGGCGCGAGAATTACCGCAAGGACGAGGAGGCGGTATGAGCGAAGAGTCCGAATCCGTATCCGTATCCGTACCGGAGGTCCGGGGGGTGACTCCCGACCGTCTGCTGCACACCGGCGGCGGCGAACAACCCACCGCGGAGGACCTGGTGCTCGCCTCCGGGCGGGATGTGACCCCCGAGAGTCTGGAGTGGGCACGGCGCAAGCTGTCCGAGGAGGGCCGCTCGGCCATGGAGAAGCGGCTTCCCTAGGCCGGGTGGGGTGGCGCAGGGGGCCCCTGGGGCGGGGAGCGTGCAGGGCGCTCCCCGCCACTCGGTTAGCCTGAACGCAATATGAACCGTTTGACGACGTCACAGGGCGAATTCGATCTCGCCCGCTTTCCCGAGAACCCGCGCGATCCCCTCCGTGCGTGGGACGCCGCCGACGAGTATCTGCTGAACCGGCTGGACGGCGCCGAGGGGAGCGAGCCCGTCCGTCCCTCCGGCACCGTGGCGGTGGTCGGTGACCGCTGGGGCGCTCTCACCACCGCGCTCGCCGCCCACGGCCCCGTACAGATCACCGACTCGTACCTCGCGCGGCGCGCCACGACGGCCAACCTCGCGCGCAACGGCCTCGATCCGGACTCGGTGCGCATGCTGTCGGTGCGCGACACCCCTCCGGAGCGCGTGGATCTCCTGCTCGTACGGGTTCCCAAGAGCCTCGCGCTCCTCGAGGACCAGTTGCACCGGCTCGCCCCGGCCGTGCACGCAGGGACCGTCGTCATCGGCACCGGCATGGTGAAGGAGATCCACACCTCCACGCTCAAGCTCTTCGAGCGGATCATCGGGCCCACCCGCACCTCCCTCGCGGTGAAGAAGGCGCGGCTCATCTTCTGCACCCCGGACCCGGCCCTGCCGAGGACACCCAGCCCCTGGCCGTACCGCTACGACCTGCCCGGCGACGTCGGCGCCGTCTCCGGCCGCACGGTCACCAACCACGCCGGGATCTTCTGCGCCGAGCGACTGGACATCGGCACCCGCTTCTTCCTGAAGCACCTCCCCGCGCGGACGGGCCCGGACCATGTCGTCGACCTCGGCTGCGGGAACGGCGTCGTGGGCACCTCCGCCGCGCTGGCCAACCCCGACGCCACCGTCACCTTCATCGACGAGTCCTACCAGGCCGTCGCCTCCGCCCAGGAGACCTTCAGGGCCAATGCCGCCCCGGACACCGAGGGGCACTTCCTGGTCGGCGACGCGATGGCGGACGTGCCCCCGTCGAGCGTGGACCTCGTCCTCAGCAACCCGCCCTTCCACTCGCACCAGGCGGTCACCGACGCCACCGCCAGGAACATGTTCCACGGAGCGCGCGCCGCGCTGCGTCAGGGCGGTGAGCTCTGGGTCGTCGGCAACCGGCACCTCGGCTACCACACCCAGCTGCGCCGGATCTTCGGCAACTGCGTCACCGTCGCCGGCGACCCGAAGTTCGTCGTCCTGCGAGCCGTCAAGCGCTGAACCGCGCCGGTGGATGCGCCTCATGGGTGAACGCCGCGCAGGCGGTCCGGTGCGCACGGTGACCGCGAGGGTTACGGTCGAACCGCTACGACGCCGTAGCGGGCTCCCGGCAGAGGCGTGCGAAGGCCAGGATCCGGCCGGTCTCCACCACGGAGGCGGTCCTGTGCCGCCGCATCGCCGAACCGGGCCACCGAGCGACAGAGAGACGGGAAGAAACGATGGGCAAGCTGAGTGACGCCGAGGTCGACGACCTGTTCGCGAAGATCGACACGGACGGCGACGGGACGATCCGTCTGCGGGAGCTGAGGGACTACGGCCAGGCCCACGGCGGCACGCTCGAGGGCACGAAGCTCGCCGACTTCGTCCGGAGCGCCGACACCGACGGCGACCGGAAGATCACGCGCGCCGAGTTCAGGTCCTACTTCGTCTGACCCGCACCGGTCCGGCCCGGTGACGCCGGCGGGGCCGCTGAACAGCTCGGCGGCGCGCACCGGCCTCCCGGGCCGTTCCGCGCCGCCGGGCTCGTGATCACCTTCGACGGCACCCTCCCCGGAACGTGCGCTGTTGCTGTATGCATGGGAGGGAGAACGCCTGTCGCGAGTCCCGGTCTCCCCGGCAGGACCACGGCCCGGCACGGCATCGGGCCCTGAGGCGCCGGGGCGACTGCCGATCGGAGGGCACGAGCCGATGCACGACGCCGATCCGGGCCTCTTCGGCCCCGACTCCGTCACCTGGCAGATGCACGGCGATCCTATGATGTGGGTGGCCGGAATCCGCGCCCTCTACCTCCAGGCACTCCACCCGCGCGCCGTCCGCGGCGTCATGCAGAACTCGGATTTCCGCAAGGACGCCTGGGGACGGCTGCTGCGCACGGCCGACTTCGTCGGGACGCTCACCTACGACACCGTGCCCGCCGCCGAGAAGTACGGCGCCAGGGTCCGCAGGATCCACCGGCTCCTCAAGGCCACCGACCCCGCTACCGGCGAGGTCTACGGCATCGACGAACCCGGGCTGCTGCTCTGGGTGCACTGCGCCGAGGTCGATTCCTATCTCCAGGTCGAGCGCCGCTCCGGCTTCCCCCTCAGCGACGCCCAGGCCGACCGCTACATCGACGAGCAGCGGGAGAGCGCCCGCCTCGTCGGCCTCGATCCGTCCGGCGTTCCCGCCACGACCGGGGCGCTCGCCGCCTACTTCGAGCGGGTCCGCCCCCGGCTCGCCGCCGGTCCCGACGCTCTGGAGGTGGACGACTTCCTACGCAGCCCGCCGGTCCATGCCCTGCTGACCCCGGCGCGTGCGCTGCTGTGGAGGCGCGTGGCGGCACTGGCCTACGACTCCCTGCCTCCGTACGCCCATGAGCTCTACGGCAGGACCGCGCCGCCCCCGGCGGCCGTCGACCGCCGCCTGCGCACCACCGGGACCGCCCTGCGCGCCGTCCCCGCACGCCTGCGCTGGTGCCTGCCGCCCGGGCACATCGTGAACGCGATGGCACGGCTCGGCCCCGGCAGCAGGCCCACCCCGTACAAACTCCGCAGACAGGCCGCCATACTGGACGGGCCGGGGAGGGCGCAGCGGCAGGCGAGCAGCGGAGCAGACGGGGGCGGCAACAGGCGATGGCGGACACCAGGCTGATCCAGAGCCGGTACCGGCTGCTCGAACTGATCGGGCGCGGAGGCATGGGCGAGGTATGGCGTGCGCGCGATGAATCGCTGGGCCGTCAGGTGGCCGTCAAGTGCCTGAAACCGATGGGGCCGCAGCACGACCGGGACTTCACCCGCATCCTGCGCGAGCGCTTCCGCCGCGAGGCAAGAGTGGCTGCGGCTCTCCAGCACCGCGGAGTCACCGTCGTCCATGACTTCGGCGAGTCGGACGGCGTCCTCTACCTCGTCATGGAACTCCTGGAGGGGCGCAACCTCAGCCAGCTCCTGGAGGACAACAAGCAGCACCCGCTGCCCGTGCCGGACGTCGTCGACATCGCCGACCAGGTCGCCGACGCCCTCGGCTACACCCACCGCCAGGGCATAGTGCACCGCGACCTCAAGCCCGCCAACATCATGCGGCTCGACGACGGGACGGTGAAGATCTGCGACTTCGGCATCGCCCGGCTCGGCCACGACATCGGATTCACCTCGCGCCTCACCGGCACCGGCATCGCCATGGGCACCCCGCACTACATGTCGCCGGAACAGATCAGCGGCGGCGAGGTCGACCACCGAAGCGACCTCTACTCCCTGGGCTGTGTGCTGTACGAGATCGCCACCGGCGTACCGCCCTTCGACATGGACGACGCCTGGGCGGTCCTCGTCGGACACCGCGACACCGTTCCCGAGCCGCCGCGCGCCCACCGCGCCGAACTCCCGCGCTTCTTCGACCGGGTCGTCCTGGATCTGCTGGCCAAGACACCGGAGGAGCGGCCGTCCGACGCCGGTGACCTCAGGGCCCGCATCGCGCTCGGGCGCACCGGAGAGCAGCACCGGCCGGGCAGGATACGGCTGGCCCCGCCCGTCCCGTTCCAGCATCCCGGCCGCGCGCCCGCGGGGCAGGAGCCCCGGCTGCCCTCCTGGACCCGCGGCATGACCACCGGTCACAAGGTGCGCGGCTCCGCCCCAGGGACCGAGGTCATCGACCAGGCGGTCGCGCTGACCGGTGCGTGGACCACGGGGGTGGTCACGGGAGCCCTCCCCGGGGCCTTCCCGCCCGGCGGGACGGCCCGTCCGACCCCGCCCCCCGAACTGCTCGCCACCCTGGCCGGCCGGCACAGCGCCGGGCTCAACCTGGGGCGCCTCGGCCACTGGGAGGAGGCGGGCGCCGTCCACCGCACGGTCGCCTCCGCACGCGAACACGCGCTGGGCGCCGACCACCCCGACACCCTCGCCAGCCGGTACGAGGTGGCGTTCAGCCTCAGCCGCACGGGACGCGCCGAGGACGCGCTGCGCGAGTTCGGCGCGGTCGCCGACGGCCGCGAACGGGCCCTGGGCCCCGACCATCCCGAGACCCTGGCGGCCCGTCAGGAGAGCGCGTACGTCCTCGGCCAGCTCGGCCAGCACTTCGAGGCGCACCAGGTCTACGCCGCGGTGCTCGCCTCGCGGGAGCGCTCCATGGGGCCGGACCACCCCGACACCCTGCGCTGCCGGCACAACCTGGCCTTCAACCTCAGCAGGCTGGGCCGCCTGGAGGACTCGTACCGCATGGCCCGCGAGGTGGCCGACGCCCGCGGCAGGCTGCTCGGCGCGACGCACCCCGACACCCTGGTCACGCTCTACGAGGTGGCCTACACCCTCGGCCGGCTGGACCGCTGGACCGAGGCGCTGGGGACCTACCGCGAGGTGGCGCAGGCCCGTGCGGCCACCCTCGGCGCCGACCACCCCGACACGATGTCCGCGCGCTACGAGGTGGGCATCAGCCTCGGCAGGCTCGGCCGCAGCGCCGAGGCGCTGGAGCTCTACCGCGCGCTGGTCGAGGACCGCACCCGGGTGGGCGGACCCGCGGACCCGGAGACCCTGCGCGCCCGGCACGGTTTGGGGGTGAACCTCGGGCGGATGGCGCGCTGGGAGGAGGCGCTCGCCGAGTCCCGCGAGGTCTGCGCGATCCGGGAACGCGCGCTGGGCCCCGACCACCCCGACACGCTCGTCAGCCGCCGCGAGGTGGCCGTCGGACTGGGCTGGCTCGGCCGCTGGGCCGACGCCCTCGACGGCTACCGCGCGGTCGCCGACGCCCGCGAACGGGTCCTCGGCGCCGACCACCCCGACACCCTCGCCAGCCGCAACGACGAGGCGCACTGCCTGGAGCAGCTGGGCCGGAGCGCGGAGGCGGTCGGCCTCTACCGCCGTGTCGCCGACCTGCGCCGGCAGCGCGGCATCCCGCCGCACTGACCGTCAGGCCTCAGGCCAGGCCGCCCCGTACGCGGTAGAGGTCGCGCAGCAGCGCGATCTCCGCCCCGTGGTGCAGCACCTCCTGGTTGACCCACCAGACGGTGTCCAGGAAGGGATCCTCGGGGTCGCTGCCGTACGGGTAGGTGCTGTGCCCGACCGTGTCCAGCGCCGCGTCGTCGGCGCCCAGCAGCGCCGCGCGCCAGGCGGCCGCCGAGGCACCGAAGTCCGCGAGGGCACCCGCCGCGTCCCCGCGCACCTGGTACTCGTCCCGGGTCATGGTGTGGTTCCCCGCCGTGTGGTCGGCGCGCAGGACCAGCAGCTCGCTCAGATGGCTCAGACGCCACGCCAGCGTGGTGAACGGCGGCGGCGAGGGATGCGGGAAGGGCGCCGTGTCGCGTCCCCACTCGCCCGCACCCGTCAGGACGGTCGCGCCCTGCCCGGGCCCCGCGCTGTGCCGGCGGACCGACCAGCAGCCCGGCACCGGCTCCCACAGATACTCCTCGTCGGTCAGCACGGGGGCCGCCACGTCCGTGCCGTTGCCGCTGTCCACGAAGGGCCCCGCCAACCGGTCGGTGAGGCGCTCGCACGCCCAGTCGAACTGCTCCAGCAACGGGATCAGGCGTGCGGGCGTGTCCATGAACTCTCCTGACGGCGCGGAAGGGCGTGGTCCGGGCCAGCACCTTGCCACAGCGCCGCCCGACGGCCCACCGCTTTTCGACGGCCCCTGCCCGCCCGCCACGGAGCGGTACCTCTGTCCAGGGCCGATCATCCCGTGTTACGAAGGGGCCATGCCCGCAGACGAGACGGCCTCACCCGGCACACCCGCCCGCTCCCACTACGACGTGGTGATCGTCGGCGGCGGCCACAACGGCCTGGTCGCCGCCGCCTACCTCGCCCGCGCCGGCCGGTCCGTCCTCGTCCTGGAACGGCTCCCGGGCACCGGCGGAGCCGCCGTGTCGACGCGCCCCTTCGACGGGGTCGACGCCCGGCTGTCGCGCTACTCCTACCTCGTCTCGCTGCTCCCGCAGAAGATCATCGGGGAGCTCGGTCTCGACTTCGCCGTACGCAAGCGCACCGTCTCCTCCTACACCCCGGCCGTGCGCGGCGGCAGGCCCACCGGACTGCTCGTCGGCGGCGACGGCACCCGCGACTCCTTCGCCGCGCTCACCGGCGACGACCGCGAGTACGAGGCCTGGCAGCGCTTCTACGCGATGACGAGGCGGGTCGCCGAACGGGTCTTCCCGACGCTCACCGAACCCCTTCCGGAGCGCGAGGCCCTGCGGACGCGCATCGGCGACGCGGACGCCTGGCGGACGCTGTTCGAGGAACCCATCGGCGTCGCCGTCGAGGAGAACTTCGCCGACGACCTCGTCCGCGGAGTGGTGCTCACCGACGCGCTGATCGGCACCTTCGCCGACGCCCACGACCCGTCCCTCCTCCAGAACCGCTGCTTCCTCTACCACGTGATCGGCAACTCCACGGGCGACTGGGACGTGCCGGTCGGCGGCATGGGCGCGCTCACCGACGCGCTGGCCGGGGCTGCCCGCGCCGCCGGCGCCGAGATCCGCGTCCTCCACGAGGCGACCCGTATCGAGACCGACGGCACCCGGGCCGAGGTCACCGTCCGCTCACCCGGCGGCGAGCACGTCGTCGGCGCACGCCGGGTCCTGGTCAACGCGTCGCCCGAGGCCCTGGCCGCGCTCCTCGGAGAGGAACCGCCCGCCCCGGCCGAAGGCGCCCAGCTGAAGGTGAACATGCTGCTCACCCGGCTGCCCAGGTTGCGGGACCGCACGGTCGACCCGCGCCGCGCGTTCGCCGGGACCTTCCACATCGCCGAGGGGTACGGGCAACTGGCCACCGCCCACCGGGAAGCGGCGGCCGGACGGCTGCCCGGCGCACCGCCCTCCGAGATCTACTGCCACTCGCTGACCGACCCGTCGATCCTCGGACCGGACCTCGCGGCCCGAGGCCACCAGACCCTCACGCTCTTCGGACTGCACACCCCCGCCCGGCTCTTCGCCGCGGACAACGAGGGCACACGCGCCGCACTGCTCGACGCCACCCTGGCGCAGCTCGACGCCCATCTCGACGAGCCGCTCGCCGACTGCCTCGCCCTCGACGCCGAAGGCAGGCCGTGCGTCGAGGCGAAGACACCCCTCGACCTGGAGCGCGAGATCGGGCTGCCCGGCGGCCACATCTTCCACCGGGACCTCTCCTTCCCGTACGCCACCGGGGAGACGGGCCGCTGGGGCGTGGAGACCGCCCACGCCAACGTGCTGCTCTGCGGGGCCGGCGCGGTGCGCGGGGGCGGGGTCAGCGGGGTGCCCGGCCACAACGCCGCCATGGCGGCGCTGGGCCGGTGACCGCCGCCGCTACCGGTCGAACACCCCGCGCAGCGCCCCGAGCTTGCGCGGCAGGTCGTACTCCGCGCCGCCCTCGTGGCCGTTGTACGTGAACACCTCCAGATCGGCCGGGCCCGCGTAGGCGTGGTACGCCGCGAACACGGTCGAGGACGGGCAGACCCGGTCCATCAGCCCCACCGAGAGCCACGCCGGCGCCGTGGCCCGCGCCGCGAAGTTGACCCCGTCGAAGTACGAGAGGGTCTCCATCGCCTCCTCGATCCGGAAGCGGTGCCCGGAGAGCCAGCGGGCGATCTCCGCGTACGGGCCCGAGTCCGTGATCTGCGAGGCACGCCGGAAGTGGCAGAGGAAGGGCACATCGGCGACGGCCGCCGCCACGTCGTCGCGCAGCCCGGCCACGGCGAGCGCGAGCCCGCCTCCCTGGCTGCCTCCGAGTACCGCGACCCGCGAGGGGTCCACCGCCTCGTGGGCCCGCACCGCGTCGACCGCGCGCACCGCGTCGGTGATCAGGCGGCGGTAGTAGTGCCGGTACGGGTCCTCGATGCCCCGGGTGAGGAATCCGGGGGAGGAGGAGCCGTGGCCGTCCGGGCCGATGTCCGGGGTGTCCGCGGTGTTCTTGCCGCCGCCGCCCTGGCCGCGGTTGTCCATGACCAGATGCGCGTAGCCGAGCGCGCTCCAGGTCAGCCAGGAGTACGGGATGCCGCGGCCGCCGTTGTAGCCGATGTACTGGACCACCGCCGGAAGCGGGCCCGAGCGGACGCGCGGAAGCATCAGCCAGGCCTTCACCGGCTGCCCGCCCCAGCCGGCGAACGTCACGTCGAGGACGTCCACCGTCGCGAACCCGGCGTCGTACGGGACGAAGGAGGCGGCCAGGCCGTGGCGGGCCGTCTCCGTGAGGGTCTTCTCCCAGAACGCGTCGAAGTCGGCGGGCTCCTCGGGCTCCGGCCGGTACTCCCGCAGCCGCTCCAGTGGCATGTCGAACAGCAAGGGTCTAGCTCCTCTTCAGGGTGAGGGTGAGGGTCGCGCCGTGCAGACCGGCCGTGTCGGCGGTGATCCGCAGGCCCCGCCGTGTGGCGGTGGCGCGGATGCCCGGGTCCGCGGCGGTGACCGTGAGACCGGGCCTGGCCAGGTCGAGCACGACCGACGACCGCAGCTGCGTCGGGTCGGACAGGGCCACGGTGAGCGTCCTGCCCTCGTTGCGCACCAGCACCGAGGCGGGTCCGTCACAGGTCAGCTCCCGCACGGTGCCGGCCGCCCAGAAGTTCGCGGCGAGCAGCCCGTCCGCCGCGCGGCGCACGGCGTGCACCGCCGTCGAGCGGGCCACGAGCTCCACCGGGGGCGCGGCGGACCACCGGCGGGTCCGCGCCGCCGGGGCCGCCGGGGCCTGGAGCCAGAAGTAGCCCGCCCCGGCCGGAGCCGCCCCGTGGTCCTGCCACAGCGTCAGATACGGGCGGGTGACGGGAGTGTCCGTGCCGTACTTGAGGTTGATCTCCCGCCAGGTCGCGGTGCGCTCCTCGCGCAGCGCGCGGAGCGTGGTGGGCTCGGGGAAGACGTACCCCCCGGTCCCCTCCAGGTGCACCCAGCGGACCGTGCCCAGCTCCGCCGACCAGTCCGTGCCGGTGGGCGCCGGGCTGCCGTCGACCAGCAGCGCCGCGGCCGGATCGCCCAGCTTGCGGTTCTCGACGACGGTCTCCACCGTCCCCGACTCCGCGCCGATCCCGGAGCCGACGCAGGCGATCACGTCGTCGAGGCAGAACCAGCTCTTGAGGCCGTGCAGCGTGCTCCCGTACGCCCGCAGCTCCATGCCGTACGCGCCGAGCGTCGTGCCCGGCAGAGCCGTGCCGCCCGCCCAGTCCGCGGCGCTCGTCGTGCGCTGCCCCGCGGCGTCCGCCGGGCGTCCGGCCACGACCGTGGTGCCGGGCAGCCTGGTGGGGTCGACGGTGGGCCAGTAGTCCTCGCTGTAGTGCCCGAGGTCGCCGGTGTACAGCAGCACCATGCCGTCGGAGAGGTGCCAGCCGTGCAGATTCTCGTTCTGGATGGACTCGTAGTTGTAGATCCGGCTGGAGTACGCCGAGATGCCCAGGGCGAACGCGGGCCGGTGGTGCGCCGCCTTGTCCATGCGGGGGTGCTGCTTGTGGGCGACCAGCGGCCCGCGCGCCGGGACGGGGGAACCGATGATCCCCAGGGCGGCGACCAGCGAGGCCGGGTCGGTGACCGCGAGGAAGTCCCGGTAGGTGTCCTCGGCGATCCACTGCTTGACCAGCGCGGTGAACGCGTCGGCCGTCTCGCCCGGGAAGCCGGGGATGAGCCGCAGCACCGCCTCGATGACTGTCTGCGCCGAGGCGTGGCCCTGCTTGCTGGGACGGGCGATCTCGCGCCCGCACACCGACGCCATCACGTCGCCGCGCGCCAGCAGCGGGTCGAAGCCGTCGACGACCCAGCTCCGTACGTTGTCGAGATCGGGGTCGGTGACCATCCACTCGGTGCCGGCGAGCAGATTCAGCAGCCGGGAGAGGCTGTTGAGCAGTTCCTTGCCGTAGCCGCCGTTGTACGGGTGCTTGTAGTGCTGGAGGAACGAGCCGTCGGAGTAGAAGCCCTCGCCGGTACCCGCCGTACCGTCCGTACGGTCGTTGAATGCCAGGACGCTGTTGGCACCCGAACCCTCGACGTCCGAAAGAGCGTCACGGACCCGCGCCAGGGAGCTTCCGTCGCCCCGCAGCACCGCGTTGACGGCCACCACGGTGGAGACCCACACACGGTTGGCGCCGGTCGCGATCTGGCGGTCCGCGCGCCACAGGTTCGGATCGGGTGTGTAGTGCCGCACCGCCTCGGTGATCCGGCCCAGCCGCTCCGCACCGAGCTCGTCGTACAGCAGCACCGCCGTGTCGTTGAGCGCGAGCGCCGAGCCGATCTCCCAGTCCCAGTCGTTGTCGAACCGGGTGCGGCCGGGGCCGTAACGGTTCGTCAGCATCCAGTCGACGCCCGCCAGCAGCAGGTCGCGCAGCGCGGTGTCGCCGTGCTGGGGGGTGCCGGGTACGGCCCACGCGGTCGCGATCGTGGCGAGGCGCTTGAACGACGTGGTGACGTGGTTCGAGAGCGCCGTGCTGGTCAGATCCGCGAACAGACCGTCGGTGCGGGACGGGTCGAGGCCCTTGGCCGCCGTCGTCGCGGCCCGGCCGGTCCGGGCGACGGCCGCGGCTATCCGCTCGTCGGACGGATCGAGGCCGGCGCCTCCGGTCAGCAGGGTGTGCCAGCGGCTGCGCAGCGCGGCGGCGTCCCCGGCGGCGGCGTACGCGGCCGTGGGGGTGAGGCTCAGGGGTAGGGTCACGGCCGCGCCGAGGGCCGCCGCTCCGGCCAGGACCGTGCGGCGCGTGGCGCCCGTTGCTGGGTTCATGGGTCGGGTCCTCACAGCAGGGTTCGGCGGTCCACGGCCGCGGCGAGCGCGGCGTGACCGGAGGGATTGGGGTGCAGGCCGTCGCCGCTGTCGAGCGCGGGAAGGAGCCGCGACGGGCGTGCGGGGTCGCGCAGCGCGGCGTCGAAGTCGGCGACCGCGTCGAACAGCCGCCCTGTGCGCACCGCGCGGTTGACCTGCTGCCGCACCTCGTCGAGCTCCGGTGTCCAGCGGGTCCAGCCCTCGAACGGGGTGACGGTCGAGCCGATGATCCGCAGCCCCGCGCTCCGGGCCCGCAGCACCAGCTGACGGAAGCCGGCCAGGACGCGCGCGGGGTCCGTCTGGGACGGGGGCTGCTGGAGGTCGTTGACGCCCAGCTGGACCAGCACGGTGCCCAGCCCCGGCAGCGCGAGGACGTCCCGGTCGAACCGGGCCTGGCCGCCGGGCCCGAACCGGGCGTCGTCCAGCAGCAGCCTGTTGCCGCTGACGCCGAGATTGGCGACCGCCGATCCGGGAAGACGCCGCGCCAGCTGGTCGGGCCAGCGCAGATCGGCGTCGTCGGGCGTGCCGACGCCCTCCGTGATCGAGTCGCCGAGCACGGCCACGGACGGCCCGTACGCACCGCTGACCTCGACACCGGTCAGGAGGAACACCGAGGCCGTGCGCACCCCGTCGACGCTGTGCGAGGCATGCGTGTTGCGGTGGAAGGACAGCGGCCCGGTGGGCCCGGGCAGCCGGGTCTCCACCGTGAGCGCCGACCCCTCGGGCACGCGCAGCCCGCCGACCGGGTCGCTGATGAGCGAGGCGCCGGCGGCCAGCCACGCCTGCCGCCGCCCGCCGAACGTCACCGCCCGCCCGCCCGCGGTCACCGGACCGATCAGGACCGGCACGCTGCCGAAGGCGTTCCCGTACCGCAGCCGCACCCCGCCCCCGGCCGACAGACGCACGGTCGCCGAGACCACTCCGTCGGTCAGCCCGGCCGACGCCACGGCGTCCGTCGGGGTCGGCGCGGTCTGGGCGGTGGCCCACGACGTCGACCATGAGCCGGCGCGCCCGGTCCCGCCGGAGTCCCCGGACCCCGCCGCGCGGGCGGCGGGGGCCGCGGCCACCACCGCCGCACCCGCGGCGGCTGCCGTCAGCACCCCGCGTCTCGCGGGCCCTCTGACGTTCACTGCGGGCACGTCCCTGTCGGGTCGTACTCGCTCGCGTAGGTGCCGACCGCGTCGCCGCCGGTGTTGCCGCTCATGGTGTTGGTGCACACCGGTCCCTGCGGGGTCCGCATGAACTTGATCCCGCCGCCCGCGTTCGAGGTGATGGTGTTGCCGTAGACACTCGTGTCGATGCCGTCGGTCGCGGTGTCACCGCCGAGCCGGACACCCGCGCCCACGTTGTCGTGCACCGTGTTGTAGCGGAAGATGTTGCCGCTGCCGCGTGCGTCGAGCCCGCCCGAGCTGGAGTCCTTCTGGCCGCTGCAGTCGTTGTACTCGACGTAGTTGTTCGTGGAGTTCTCCTTCACGTCCACGCACTCGTTGCCCCGGGTGACGATGGTGTTGTGGTGGATCCGGTTGTTCCTGCTGACGTCGGCCGCCGCGTCCGGGGCACCGTTCGCGCCCTGCTGTTCGGGCGCCGTGCCGAGGTAGATCCCCTCCCCGTTCTTGCCGCCTCCGCCGAACGTGAAGTCGGCGACCCCGCAGTCCGTGATGGTGTTGCCGTCCACCTCCGCACCCGTGACCAGATAGCGCAGCCGCAGGCATTCGTCCGCCGCGTTCTTGAGCGTCATCCCGGTGATGCGCAGGGCGCCGACCCCGTTCCCCGGGGTCGTGCTCATCACGTAGACGAGCTTGAGGCGGTAGCCGGACACGTCGGAGGCCGAGCCGTGCAGCCCGTCGACGGTGAAGCCGCTCAGGGTCGTCGAGTCGTGCCGCACCTGGATGACGCGGCTGTCGCCCGCGCCCTTCACCACGGCGTTCGAGGGACCCGTGATCGTGACCCCGGAGCGCGTGGTGACCACGTCCTGGCGGTACGTGCCGGCAGCGAGGTTCACCACCGAGCCGGTCGGGGCCAGGTCCAGGGCCTTCTGGATCGTCGCGAGCGGCGCCCCCGCCGAAGTACCGGCGTTGGTGTCGGCACCGGACGGCGAGACGTAGTACGCGGTGGCCGCCACGGCGGCCGAGGACGGCGGGGAGAGCAGCAGCGGGGTGCCGGCGGCGAGCGCGGCGACGAGGGCGGAACGCAGTAAACGGCTCATGAGGTGTGCCTCCTGGGATCGGCGAAGGACAGTGCGAGCAGTACGGGAACGCTGGGACCCAGAAGCAGCGGGCCCAGCGGTACGACGAGGGAGAGCAGTACGGCGGAGACCACGGCGCCGAGCAGCGCCGTGCCCCTGGCCGGGGAGCCGAAGCCGAGCGCCAGCGCGCCCGCCGACCAGGTCCGGACCGACCCCCCAACGGTCCGCCCGGCCTCGGCCGCGAGGGCGACGTGGTGGATGACGAACGCGGCGCCGATGCCCGCCTGGGCGGCGAGCAGCACGAAGGTCCAGGGCTCGGAACGGCCCAGCAGATACGCGATGTTCGCGAGGAGGACGACCGCCGCCGCCGTGGACAGCAGCCCGTGCCGCCACAGGGCCCGCCAGTAGCGGGGGAACTCCGCGAAGGTGTTGGCGAAGACGCGGCCGTCCCCGTCGCGGCGCCAGAGCTGAAGGGCATGACCCATCGCCGCGAGTGCGGGCAGCCAGGTCACGACGCCCAGTGACAGCACGCTGCCCGCGGCGCCCGCGGCGGCCGGGAAGGCGATGAACTCCAGACGGCGCAGCAGCGCCGCCCCGCCGGACGGAAGGATTGCCTGCATGGTCAGCCGACCTTTCCCGTGTAGGGCTCCGTCGTGTCGAGGAGCACGCGCCCGCCGAGCTCCAGCCGCGTGCACCGCACGACGTACGGTGTGCCGTCGGCGCCGAGCAGGACGGCGGCGGCGTCCGCGTCGAGGGCGTCGTGACGGATGCGGCGGGCGACGGGGGAGAGGAGCACGGTCTCCCCGGCCTCCGCGAAGGCGACCCCGTGGCCGTGCTCGCACGGGACCCGTTCGCCGCCCGGCGTTCCGCCCGGGGCGATCGCGGTCAGGAAGAGAGCGTCACGGACCGGCGTCGTCGTCGCCCGCAGGGTGTGCAGCGTGCGGGTCAGGCGCAGTCCGGGCGTGCTGGAGGTCGGATTGGCCTCGACCTCGGTGACCGCGGCGGCCTCGTGGACGGCCGGCCCGCCGGGCGGTGCGAACCGCCGCACGAGGGCGGTGGCCGCCCCTGACCTGATCAGCCTCGATCCGTCGGGCAGCGGCTCCGTCGGACGGTCGGTCTGGAGCAGGAACGTCCACGCGCGCTCCTCCCGCGCCTGTGCGAGGTCGAGCAGGACGAGCCGTCCGGACGGCGTGGACACCAGGGTCCGGTCCAGGCGCCGCACGCCGAGCGCCGGATCGTACATCGCGGCGATCTCCGCGGTGGCGTGCGCCCAGCCGCCCTCACCGTCCACGAGCACGTCGCGCTGCCCGGCCTGACGCTCGTACGGGATGCCCTGGTAGACGTGGTAGCGGTCCTCGTCCGCGTACCCCTGCCCGTCCACCAGCAGCAGGTTGTGGTGCGCGGCGCGCTTGCGGTTGCTGTAGCCCTCGTCCACGGCGAGGAAGGCGCCCTGCGACACCAGCACGAACGACCCGGAGTCCGGATGGTGGTGCCCCTGGTTCAGGGTCTCCCAGCCCAGCTCCGCCCGGTGCTTCGCCGAGGTCTCCCACGCCGTACGGCCGCCGCCCGGACTCGCCTTGAACGACACCAGCGTGGCGTCGTCGTCCCAGCCGGTACGGGCCGTGAGCAGCCCGAGGTCCGGGAAGTAGGCATGGGTCTCCGAAGGCCGCGCCGCCGCCACGGACGGGTCGTACCAGAGGTACTCCAGGTACGCCTCCGGCAGGATTCCCGGCCGCACACCGCTCTCCGCGGCCTCCTGCCACAGCAGTTCGCCCGAGGCCAGATCGCCCATCCACTGGGCCTCCGGAATGCCGTACTGGGCCGCGAGCCGGTAGTACAGCCCGGCGCTGTGGCCGCTGCGCCGGTCGTGGCAGTCCCCATGGTCGACGTTGAGGGCGAAGCCGGGCGCGGTCTGGTGGAGCCGGTAGCGGAACGTCGAGGAGAGGAAGCCGCCGCGCCCCCACCAGTCGATGCCCTCGGCCTCCTGGAGCAGATCCAGATGGATCGCCAGGAACGGCACCCCGTAGCGCCAGTACACGACGCCCTCGGCGTGCGAACCGTCCGGCGGCATCAGGTCCAGGACCGTGCCGAGGTTGTCCCTGGCCCGGTCGGTCCACTCCTCCTTGCCCAGCACGTAGCCCGCCGTCGCCAGGCCCGCGTAGCAGATCCAGTTGTGGTTCTGCCAGTACGAGGACGACCACCAGCTGCCCTCGCTCGCCACCGCGAACTCGTACATCCGGCGGCCCTGGAGCAGCAGCTTGTACCGCAGCAGCGCCCGCACCTCGTCCGGGAGGTCGTCACCGATCCACCGGTAGGCGAGCGAGAGATGGTGCAGCAGCCAGCCCGCGTCCAGATCGTGGTCCGGCATATGGGCCCGGCCCCAGTGCGGCAGCCGCACCGCGGCCTCGATCCAGCGCCGGCTCTCGTCCAGATGCGCGCGGTCCCCCGTGGTGCGGTACGCCAGCGCGGGGTTGGAGGCCGCGGGCCCGAGCCAGGTGACGCTGGCCAGGGGATGGGTGCGGGGCGGGGTGAGGCCGCGGTGGCGGGCGGCCTCCTCCCGCAGCCGGAGCTCCTGCGCGGGGCGGGGGCCCGGCGGCGCGGTGGCGGAGAGGAGCACGGGTCAGCTCTCCGTTCCGAAGCGCGTGACCGTACCGTCCGCCAGTTCCACCGTCAGCTCCTCGCCCTCGATCCGGACACGGGTCACCGCGGGGCCCGCGGACGCCGCCTGGTACACCGAGGCGAAGGTGATCCGCTCCGCCTCGGCGCCGAAGTCGACCCGGGTACGCGTGCGCTGGGGGTCGTCGGCGGGACCCGGACCCGGCCGCGAGAACGGACGCACGTCCACCCCCGGGGTGTGCGTGTGCCAGCCGTGCAGGGTCTCGTCGCCGTACCACGTGGTGCGCACGGGACCGGCGGCCTGCTGCTGGATGTCCAGGGCGGTCCCCGGGCGCAGCTGGGCCGTGACGCGCCGCGCCTGACGGCCCGTCACGGTCAGCAGATCCACCAGACAGCAGTCGCCCGCCACCACCCTGCGCACCGCGCGGACACCCTCGTACGCGGTGGTGACCTCCGCGGTCACCGAGACGGGGTCCGAGGCCAGGAGCACGCCCGCGCACTCGGCCTGCTCCGCGCCGTCCACCCGGAACGCGGGATGCGCCTCGGACGACGCGTACAGCTCCCTGAACTCCGCGTGCGCGTACGGCACCTGGCCGGGATCGGGCTGCCAGGGCGTGGTGTCCCCGTACAGGTACAGCGACAGCTTGTCGCGGTGCCCGTGCGAACCGCCGTGCGGGCCGTAGTCGAGCAGGGCGTGGATACCGGCCGTCCGCACCACCGCGTAACCGGCCACCGGGAACACGGTGACCGCCTCCGGCGCCGGGCGCCGGGGCAGCGGCGGCCCGGCGAACCATCCGGACAGCTCGCGGTCCAGCCCGTCGTCGTGGGTACCCAGCTCGGCCCGGGCCCGCTCCGCCACCGCGTCCAGCCGGTCCGACGGCACCAGCTGCTGCGCCAGCGCCACCAGTTCGAGCCACTCCAGGGCGAGCGGATTCCGGAGGTACGGCCCGTCGTGCAGGGCCGGCAGCACTCCGCCGGGAGTCGCGACGGCCGCCAGTACGTCCGTCATCCCGGCCAGCACCCCGGCCACGTCCGCGGGGATCGCGGCCGGATCGGCGGAGCGCAGCGCCAGCAGCGCCGCCCGCAGCACGAACCCGTGGTAGTAGGTGCTGCCCTCCCACTCCCAGCCGTCCTCGGCGACCGCGACCCGGAGGTGGGCGTACAGCCCGGACTCGCCCTCCAGCCACTGCTTCGCGCCGTCCCACTCCAGGCCCCGGGCGGCCGAGGCCGCGCGGCTCGCGGAAGCACCCGCGGCGTTCAGCCAGGCCGTGTAGTTGGACGCCAGGTCGCCCCGGCCGGTCAGCACCCCGCGGGCCTCCGCCGCCGCCTGCTCCAGCTCCTCCAGCAACGGCAGGACCGGCGCCAGGCCGTCCGTGCCGTCCTCGGCCAGCGTGATCACGGCGTGTCCGATGTTCACCGCCCAGATGGCGTCGGTCAGCGCCTGGTGGAAGAGCCGGCCGCGCAGCATCCAGCCCTGCGCCTCGCCGTGCCGCTCCGTGGCGAGCGACGCGTACAGCCCGGCGTACTCGGTGAGCCGCGCCACCGCCTCGGCCCGCTCGCCCCGGTGGGCCAGCACCCGCAGATGCCGGGCCCACGCCTGGTGCGAGAGCACCACCCACGCGCCGCGGACCGCCGGGGTGTCCACCCGGCAGCCGTGGGCGCAGCGGGCCCCGCCGTCCGGGAAGACCCCGGCGAGCACGTCGCCGTGGTCGAGCTCCGCGCCGTGCGCCGGGCAGACGTACGCGTGCCACCAGCCGCCCCGCTCCCGGGGGATGCGCCTCAACGCGGCCATACGCCACCGTCGATGTCCACCGTGGTGGCGGTGAGGAACCCGGAGGCGGGCGAGGCCAGATGGACGACGGCGTGCGCGACGTCCTCGGGCGTGCCCGCCCGGCCGACCGGAATGCCGGCCTCCATCGCCTCCTGGGCGGGGGCGGCGGTGAACGTGTCGTGGAAGGCGGTGCCCTTGATGAAGCCGGGAGCGACGGTGTTGACCGTGATGCCCGTGCCCGCGAGCTCCTTCGCCAGGCCCTTGGTGAAGCCCCGTACACCCGCCTTGGCGGCGGCGTACGCCACCGAGCCGGGGCCGCCGCCGTTGTGCGCGGCCAGCGAGGACATCGTGATGATCCGTCCGGCGGACGACTGCGTCAGATGTGGCAGGGCGGCCCGCACGGTCCTGAAGGCGGAGGTCAGATTGGTGGAGACGACCCGCTCGAAGTGGTCGTCGGACATGTCCGCGATCTTCTCGCGGCCGATGAGGTGTCCCGCGTTGCAGACGAGGACGTCCAGGCCGCCGAGGAAGCCTGTGGCCTCCTCGACCAGCAGGTCCACCTCGTCCGACAGCGTCGCGTCGGCCCTGAACGCCTTTGCCCTGCGGCCCAGTGCCTCGATGGCGGAGACGGTCTTCGCCGCCTCGTCGGCGGAGGAGTGGTAATGGACGGCGACATCTGCGCCGGCCTCGGCCAGGGCGACGGCGATGGCGCGGCCGATGCCGTGCCCCGCCCCCGTGACGAGCGCGCGGGAACCGTTGAGATCAGCAGACATGGGTGAAGCCCTTTCGGTGACCGGCCCGCGAGGGGCCGGAACCGGTCACTTGAGACCGGCGGTTGCGAAGCCCTGCACGAAGTAGCGCTGGCCGATGAGGAAGAGGACGACCATGGGCAGGGTGGCGAGCGTGGTGCCGGCCATGAGGAAGTGCCACTGGGTGCCGTTCTCCGTCTTGAAGACGGAGAGGCCCACCTGGATCACCCGCAGGCTGTCCGTATGGGTCACCAGCAGCGGCCAGAGGAAGTTGTTCCAGGAGGATTCGAAGGTCAGCAGCGCCACCGTGATGAACGCGGGCTTGACCTGGGGCGACATGATCCGGGCGTAGATCCGGAACTCGCCGAGCCCGTCGAGCCGGGCCGCCTCCTCCAGCTCCACAGGGAGATCCAGGTAGAACTGCCGGAAGAGGAAGACCGCGAACGGGGTGACGGCACCCGGGATGATGAGCGCCCACCAGCTGTCCAGCCAGCCGCTGCCGCCCTGGCCGAGGATGTCGTTCCCCCCGGCCAGCGGCATGAAGCGGACGATCAGGAACTCCGGGAGCACCTTGGTGTAGGTGGGGATCATCAGCGCGGCGATGAAGAGATAGAAGATCATCTCGCTGCCGCGGAACTTGATGCGCGCCAGCGCGTACCCGGCCATCGAGGCGATCAGCACGTTGAGCACGGTGTGGCTGATCGCGATGATGAAGCTGTTGCGCGCGTACGTCGCGAAGGGCGCCGCCTTCAGCGCGTCCAGGTAGTTCCCGAACTGCCAGTGCTCGGGGAGGAGTCCGGCGTCCTGCGACGCGATCTCCACCGGCGTCTTCAGCGAGGTGAGCACCATCCAGACGAACGGCACCACCATCAGCAGGGAGACGACGGACAGCGTCGCATAGAGCGCGATCCGGCCGGCGGACACGGTCCGCGCCCTGGTCCGTGCACGCGGCGCGGGAGCCGGCTTCAGCAGCTCAGTTGTGGCCACGGGTGCCTCCCATGATCCGCTTGTTGACCAGGGTGAAGCCCATTAGCAGCACGAAGAGCACCAGGGACTGCGCGCTCGCGTAGCCGACGCGGAATTCCCGGAAGGCGGACTTGTAGATCTCGTACGTCATCATCGTGGTGCTGTTGGCGGGGCCGCCGTCGGTCAGGATGTAGATCTGGTCGAACGACTGGAACGCGCTGATCATCGAGGTGATGAGCACGAAGAACGTCGCGGGCTTCAGCAGCGGCAGGGTGATCGAGAAGAACTGCCTGACCTTGGAGGCCCCGTCCACCGACGCCGCCTCGTAGAGCTCCCTCGGCAGCGACTGGAGCGCGGCCAGATAGATCAGCATCTTCATGCCGATGCCCTGCCAGATGCCGACGAGGATCACCGAGGGGAGCGCCCAGGTGGTGGAGGAGAGCCACGCGGGGCCGTCGATGCCGAGGAACGACAGCAGGGCGTTGAGCAGGCCGTTGCCCGGGTTGTAGATCCACAGCCAGACCAGCGCGATCGCGACGGTCGCGGTGACCTGGGGCAGGAAGACGGCGGTACGGAAGATGCCGCGCGCCTTGAGCCCCGTGTGCAGGGCGAGGGCCACCAGCAGGCCCAGCGCCATTCCGAACGGCACGGTGAAGAAGGTGTAGAGGAGGGTGTTGACGATGGACTTGCGGAAGACCGCGTCGTCCAGCATGTCCCGGAAGTTGGCCAGACCCACGAACTCCGGTGCGGTCAGCACGTCGTACTTCGTGAAGGCCAGGACCACCGAGACCACGACCGGAAGACCGATCCACAGCGAGGCGTGCAGCAGCGCGGGCGCCACCATGAGCATGCCCGCCCGGCGCCGACGGCGTCCCGGGCCGGTGGGCACGCGGCGGGTACGCCGCGGCGCCGGGGTCTGACGAGGGGAAGGCGGCCGGGCCGGCCTCGCCTTCACTACGGTTGTCGCTCCCATGGTGACGGGCCTTTCACATCCGGCCGATGGCGGCCTCGGCGAGGCGGCCGAGCTCCGCGATGGCGTCCTTCGCGGACTGACCGCCCACGATCGCGGGCTCCAGCGTCGGCTTGATCTTTTCGCGGATCTCCATCCAGGCGGCCGTTCCGCCCTCGGAGACGGCGTGCTCGAGGTTCTGGAGGGAGAGGTCGACGAACTGGTTCTCCTTGACGTAGCTCGTGTCGTCGAGGTCGCGCAGACCCGGGACCGACCCGCGCTGCTCGGCCGCCCCGAGGATCGAGTCGGGAGTCGCGAGGTACTCGACGAGTGCGCGGGCCGCCGCCGGGTGCTTGGAACGCGCGGCCTGGGTGACGAGCGTCCCGCCCTGGAGCATCGCCGGCCTGCGGTTGGCGAGCACGAAGGAGCCGAGCTTGCCGTCCTCGATGAGGTCGGGGTTCTGGTCCTTGACCTGCTCCCACAGGGCGCTGGTCGTCATCATCATCGACGCGTTGCCCGTCTGGACGTTCGAAGGGGCCCCGGCGTCCGTCTTCTTGGCGTAGTCCGCCGAACCGTCCTTGATCAGGTCCTTGAAGAACTGCAGCGCCTCGACCCCGCGGGAGTCGGTGAACAGCACCTTCTTGCCGTCCGCGCTGAACAGCTGACCGCCGTTGGCGAAGAGGAAGGTCTCCCAGCACTGGCGCAGATCGATGGAGAACGGGTCGAAGCCGACGCGGCCGCCCTTGGTCAGCTGCTTCGCCACGGCGCGCAGCTCGGCCCAGTTGGCCGGTGTCTTCTTGATCCCGGCCTCGGCGAAGTGGTCCTTGCGGTAGACGACGATGCGTGTGTCGAGCACGACGGGCAGGGCGTAGAGCTTGCCCTCGTAGCGCGAGGGCTCCAGCACCCGCTCCTCGTAGTCGTGCGCCGACGCGAGCTTCTCCGGCAGCTCCGCGATCGCCTGCTTGGCGGCGAACGGCGGTATCCAGCCGACGCCCATCATCAGCACGTCGGGGAGCAGCCCGCCCGCGAGGCCGGTGGTGATCTTCTCGTTGAGCTGGGCGTACGTGGTGTAGTCCACGTTCACCTTGACGTCCGGGTACTTCTTCCGGAACCCGCCGAGGATCTTCTGCTCCAACAGCGTCTTCCCGTCGGCGCCTTCGTAGATCGGCGTGAGCAGCGTGATCTCGCCCTCGGCGGGGCCGTCGGCCGCGCCGGCGGACGACGCGCCGCCGGCGCCGCATCCGGCGAGAGCGGCGGCGGCGGTGCCCGCGCCGATGGCAGTGAGCACGGACCGTCTGTTGAGTTCCATGGGACACCCCTCTTGAGGTGGAGTCGGTGGATCGATCCAGCGGGGACGTCCCGGCCATGGCTGGGAAACGCTGGTAAATCGATGCAGTGATGCTAGGAACGCCGTGAGAGTGGCGTCAACAGCTGGTGCACAATATTTTTCAGGGAAGTTAACGGGTGTACCGGTAGAGCCAGTTCAGTAAATCGGTACACTAGCGTCGGCAGTGCGTTCCGAACCGGAGGTGGCATGAGCGGGGTAACGATCCATCAGGTCGCGGAGGCCGCAGGGGTCTCCGCGAGTACGGTCTCCAACGTCCTCAACGGGCGTACGGACCGTATGCAGGCGGCCACCCTGGCCCGTGTGGAGCAGGTGATCGAGCAGCTCAACTACCGGCCCAACCGGGCGGCCCGCATGCTGCGCACCGGGCGGATCAAGGTCATCGGCCTGATCGTGCCGTCCGTGGCCAACCCCTTCTGGGGGGCGCTCGCCAGGGAGCTGGAGGCCATCGCCCTGGCCGAGGGCTATCACGTACTGCTCTGCAACAGCGAGCGTGACCCCGCCCGTGAGCTGAAGTACGGGGAGGAGCTGCTCGCCGACGGGGTGAGCGGTGTGGTCCTCTGCTCCTCGCTGCCCTCGCTCGAACACATGACGCCGCTGCTGAGCCGCGGGCTGAAGATGGTGGCCTTCGACAGGACCGCGCAGGCGGGCGACCCGTCGTCACTGGCCAGCATCAGCGTGGACAACGCGATGGGCGCCGAGCTCGCCACCCGTCATCTGATCGAACTGGGCCACCGCAGGCTCGCCTTCGTCTCCGGCTCCGTCAACAGCGTCAACCGCCGGGAGCGGTTGCGAGGCTTCCGGTCCGCCCTGGAGGCTGCCGGGCTCGACCCGGCGGAGGCGATCGTCTGGCCGGGCGCGGACACCACCGAGTTCGGGGACAAGGACGCGGCCGAGCTCGGCCGGAACGCGGCCAGGGAGCTCCTCTCGCGGCCGAGCCCTCCCACGGGCTTCGTCGCGATCAACGACATGTGCGCGATCGGGATCTGCCGGGGAGCCAAGGACGCCGGGCACAGCGCGGGACGGGACGTCTCGGTGGTCGGCTTCGACGACATCCTGCTCGCCGACCTCTTCGAACCGCCGCTCACCACGGTCCGCCAGCCCCTCCCGGAGATGGCCGCCGAGACGTTCCAGCAGTTGAGAGCGCGGATCGACTCCGCTCCCTCGGCCGGCCGGTCGCTGCTGATCAGACCCCGACTGGTGGTACGCGAATCGACGGCGTCCGCACCGGGCCGGAGTGCCTCCGCCCCGGCGCTCGCCTCGACGGGAGCCGGCCGTCCCGCCGCCGGCTGAGCGCGGGCCGACGGTGGCCGGACAGCGCTCCGCCCCGTCCGGTCGGCGACCGGACGGGGCGGAGCAGAGGAACGGGACGGGACGAGTGCGGGCTTCGCCGCGCCCCGTTCCGGCCGGGTGGCCGCTCCGTCAGGAGGCGGTGCAGGCGCCGACGACGGGCGCCGCGGTGCTGCCGTTCGTCGTCACGGTGAACCCGAAGCTGGTCGACGCACCGGCCGCCAGGGTCCCGTTCCAGGTGGGCTTCACCGTCATCACGCCACCCGAGGTCGTGGGTGTGCCGTTCCAGACGGCGGAGACCGTCTGGGGCGACGGGATGGTCACCGGAACCGCCCAGGTGGTGATGCCCGACCCGCCGGCCTTGATGGTCACCTCCCCGTTGTACCCGCCGCCCCAGGACGCCGTCCTGGTGTACGTCGCCGTGCAGGCGCCGGTGCCGCCGTCACCACCGCCGTCGCCGCCTCCGCTCGACCCGCCGAGCGCGGCGAGCACCGCGTCGTACGCCGGCTTCTTGTTGTAGTCGCCGTCGAAGAGCAGCGGCGTACCGCTGCTGCGCCACGAGTACTTGTCCGTGACACCCCAGACGGTGAGGCCCTTGCAGCCGGTGACCGCCAGGCAGGCGTTCACCACCTTGGTGTAGTTCGCGGCCTGGGCCGAACCCGAGCCCTCGATGTCCAGCTCGGTGATCTGTACGTCGACACCGAGATCGGCGAAGCGCTGCAGATTGGCCTGGAAGTCGGAGGGAACCGGCGAGTTGCTGTTGAAGTGCGACTGGAAGCCGACGCAGTCGATCGGGACTCCGCGCTGCTTGAAGTCCTTCACCATCGCGTAGACCGCGTTGCTCTTCGCGTTCTGGCCATCGGTGTTGTAGTCGTTGTAGCAGAGCTTGGCATCAGCATCGACCGCCCGGGCGGTACGGAAGGCCTCCTCGATGAAGCCGTCCCCGAGCTTGTCCTGGAACGGCGAGCTGCGCCGCGCCCCGGTGCTGCCGTCCTGGAAGGCCTCGTTCACCACGTCCCAGGAGTGGATCTTTCCCTTGTAGTGCGTCATCACCTGGGTGATGTGGTTGTTCATCGCCGAGCGCAGATCGGTGGCGGCCAGACCGCTCACCCAGCCGGGAAGCTGCGAGTGCCACACGAGCGTGTGACCCCTGACCTTCATCCCCTTGCTCTGCGCGTGGCTGACGATCTGGTCCGCCGCGGTGAAGTTGAACGAGTTGCGGGTGCCTTCGAGGGCGTCCCACTTCATCTCGTTCTCGGGCGTGACCGAGTCGAACTGGGCGTCCAGCGTGGAGGCGTACGCCGCTTCGCCGAGGTGGTTGGCGGCCACCGCCGTACCGAAGTAGCGGCCCTTGGCGGCCGCGGCGTCACCGAGCGCACCGACGGCCTCCGCGCTGCCGGCGAGCGCGACGACACCGGCCGCCGCGAGGACGCCCGCGGTGACGAGGGACAGCGCCCGTCTGGCACGGGCCGGCAGATGCGGGCGGGTGGGGGTTGCGCCGGGTGGTATCTGGGCCATCACGTTTTCCAGCCTCTTCTTCCGGTTGCCGGGCGTACGAACAGGGGAGCCCGGACAGGGGGTTCGGACCGTTCGAGGTGCTGTGCAGCCGCCGGCGGACGCGTTCGGAGGGGCGTGGCCGACGGGAAGACGAGCTGTGGAACAAGGGGAGCGAGGGAGAGTATGCGCGCAACGGGAAGTCAGGTCAACGCTGTATTTCCGAAATGTTTACGAGCGAACACCCGCTCATCTGAAGGGAGTTGATGACTCTAACTGCGTAGATGGCGAGCCTTCGCAGGTGGGGCGTGCTCGGCTGGCGACGCTTCCGGGGCTCTGGCTCAAGCTGGTCGAAACACATTCATGGTGAAGGGCGAAAGTTTCGGATGCTCGTCGAGGGCATCGAAGGGCGGTGCGCGGGTGGTGTGGAAGCAGGGCGGCGGCGGGCCGGGCGTGGGTGGTGCGGGCGGCGGTGGCCGGGCGTGGGCAGGGCGGGCGGCGGTGGCCGGGCGTGGGCAGGGCGGGCGGGGTGCCGTGAGCGGGCGTGGGTGGCGCGGGCTTGAGGTGCTGGACGCCGTACGGGCCGCCTGGGGTGACGGCCCGCGCGCCCGCGTCGGGACGAGTCGGCGGCCTCAGCCGCTGATCAGGGCGAGGCCCAGTACGACTGCCGCCGACACGGTCACCTTGCCGGGCGTCAGATCGCCGTCGTCGCCACCGCTCTGGCTGCTGCTGTGACTTCGGTAGCTCTCCACCTGCTCGGAGTCCACATCCTTGATGTGGATGACGGGCCCGAGCCGTGCCCCCGCCGCCTCGGCGTAGAGGGCGGCCTTCTCGCGCGCAGCGGTCACGGCCGCCGTGCGGGCCCGGGCGCGGAGTTCCTTCTTGGCCCGTACGTCGAATTCGACGGCCCTGACCTCGTTCGCCCCCGCGTCGACGACGTCGACGAGCACGGTCTCCAGCGTGTCCAGCGCGCGCAGTTCGATCACGAACGAGGCGGTGCACTCGTATCCGAGGAACGTGCGCTCAACGCCGTAGGTCCACTTGGACGACAGATTCAGCCTCGATGCGGAGACGGCGGCCTCGGGCACCGCATGCCCGCGCAGGACCTCCCGGATGCGGTTGACCCCGCTCCGTGTGGCGGCGAAGGCCGCGCCCGGCTTGCTCTCGATCCGCGATATCGCGACACGGAGGCGTGCCAGGTCCGGTGCGGCGTCCACGCTCGCCGCTCCGAACACCGACACGCCCCACGGGGTGTCTATGGACTGGGTTCCATTCATGGTGTCATCCAACCAGCCCGGGCCGGGCATCAGTTCGCGGAGAGCGTCCACCCCGTCGCCTCGACGCGGCCCGCGTCACCCGGCCTGTTCCCGTCGAAGAGTGTCCGGCCGCCGCCCTCCACACGGATGCCGTCGACGTACACACCGCGCCCGACGTACAACTGGTCCGTGGTGTAACGCCAGCGCAGTCGCACGTCCGTGCCCTGTCGCCCGCTCAGGTCCGCCTCCACGCGGTGCCAGAGACGCCCCGACCAGCCGGAGACCGAGCCGTCCGGGTGCGGCAGGGGCTCCCGGGGCCGCTCTCCCTGCGTCGGCACGGTGGTGAAGGGGACGGGCTGCCAGCTCGCCCCGGAGTCCGAGGACACCTCCAGGCGGAGGAAGTCCGAGGCCGGTTCGGTGTCCCACCAGAGGGCGCAGTTCAGCACGGTGCGTGCGGAGGTGAGGCGCAGGGCGGGCAGGGCGAGTGTCGCGTTCGCCGCGCTCGCCATGCCCGAGAACCAGGAGGTGCCGCCCCGGACGGGGCGGACCGGAACCGCGCGGGCCATCCGGTTGGCGGCGGCGACCCGGGGCGCGCTGCCCGAACGCCAGCTGCGCACGGGGTGGACGGAGTTGCCCAGCACGATCAGGAACGAGTCCGTCGTCGGGTCGAGGACCAGGCTCGTGCCGGTGAAGCCCGTGTGGCCCGCGGTGCGCGGGGTCGCCATCGCGCCCATGTACCAGTGCTGGTAGAGCTCGAAGCCCAGGCCGTGCTCGTCGCCGGGGAAGGCGGTGTTGAAGTCGGTGAACAGCAGTTCCACGGACTCCTCGGACAGAATCCGGGCCCTGCCGTAGGAGCCCCCGTTGAGCAGGGTGCGGGCCAGCACCGCCAGATCCCAGGCGCACGAGAAGACCCCCGCGTGGCCGGCCACCCCGCCCAGGCTGAACGCGTTCTCGTCGTGGACCTCACCCCAGACCAGCCCGCGGTCCAGTCCCGACCAGGGGAGCCGCGCGTCCTCGGTGGCGGCGATCTCAGGCTTCCAGGAGGCGGGCGGGTTGTAGCGAGTGCGGTGCATCCCGAGCGGAGCGGTGATCTCCTCGTGGAGCAGGACATCCTGAGTGCGGCCGGTGATCTCTTCGAGGATCAGCTGCAACGAGATCAGATTGAGGTCGGAGTAGAGGTACTTCGTGCCGGGGGCCGACGCCGGAACCTCGTCCCAGATCAGACGGAGCTTCCCCTCGCGGGTCGGCTCCTTGTAGAGCGGGATCCAGGCACGGAAACCCGACGTGTGCGTGAGCAGCTGACGGACCGTGATGTCCTGCTTGCCGCCGCCCGCGAAGTCGGGGAGGTAGGAGGCGACCGTGGCCTCGAGCTCCAGCGCGCCCCGCTCGATATGCTGGACGGCCAGGATCGAGGTGAACAGCTTGGACACCGAGGCCAGGTCGAAGACCGTGTCCTCGGCCATGGCGATCTGCTGCTCCGGGGGGAATTCCACCCCGGAGTCGGTCTTCTCGTCGTACGCCGCGTAGCGCACCGCCCGCCCGATCGGCCGGTGCAGGGCCACGGTGTCACCGCGGCCCGCGAGCAGCACCGCGCCTGCGTACCAGGGGTGCTTGGGGGAGTCGGCGAGGAACGCCTCCGCGTCGGCGACCAGCTGGTCGAGCTGGTCCGGCAGCAGCCCGGCCCGCGCGGCCGAGCCGCGGCGCAGTGTCGGTCGGCCGCGCCCTGATCCCATACCCGTCCCGGTTCCCGATGGTGCTACGCCGCTCGCGGCCTCCGTGCCCCGCCCGGCGCCGGCTGCCGCTCCCGCGACCCCCGCGAAGGGAATCGGAGCGAGAGCGAGCCCTCCGCCCAGCGCCAGTATCCCGCCGCCCAGCCTCCGACGGCTCATTCCCCTGCCCGACACGTCCCCGGCCATCCGGAACCCCTTCCCCTCACGTCGAAAGCACCCGCGTGAAAGTAACTTTCGAATTCTCGTACGGTGATGAAACTTCCTGCCGAAGCGGAGGATACTGTCGGCGCAGCCCTCCCGTGGGCCTCTCGCACAACAAAGAATCTGACGCCCCATCAGCGAGGGCGCCGGGGCAGAGGCGCCGGAGGGCAAGGGCAAGGCGCCGTACGAGGGGCCTGGCGCGACGAGATGCGCTCCGGCGCGAGTCGAAGGGCCCGAGGCGGGCCGTGTCGCGACGCGAGGCGGGCCATGTCACGGCGGGGGAGGGTTCGCCTGGCGCGGGTGGCGACACCGCGATTCCAGACTCTTGACCCCCGACGTCCGGCCGCACAGGATCACGCCATGACAGGTGTACGCAGCAGCACAGTAGACGGCGTCGTGGCGCGCAGCGCGCGGCGCACCCCCGGGCGCACCGCCGTGCGGTACGCGGAACGGTCCTGGACCTACGCCGCCCTGGACACCGCGGTCAGCACAGCGGCCGCCGTGCTGACCGGGGAGCACGGGCTGCGCCCCGGAGACCGGGTGGCGTCCTACGCCCACAACTCGGACGCGTACCTGATCGCCTACCTTGCCTGCGCGCGTGCGGGCCTCGTCCATGTGCCGGTCAACCAGAACCTGACCGGCGAGGACCTGGCGTACATCCTCAGGCAGTCCGGGAGCGCCCTGGTGCTCACCGACCCCGGCATCGCCGGCCGTGTCCCCGAGGGGCACGCTGTACGGGCGCTGCGCGACGCACCGGACTCCCTCCTCGGCGCACTGGACACCCCGCGCCCCTTCACGCCCGAGCGTGAACCCGGGGCCGACGACCTGGTCCAGCTGCTCTACACCTCGGGCACCACCGCCCAGCCCAAGGGCGCGATGATGACGCACGGAGCGCTGGTCCACGAGTACGTCAGCGCCATCGCCGCCCTCGACCTGCGCGCCACCGACCGCCCGGTGCACTCGCTGCCCCTCTACCACTCCGCTCAGATGCACGTGTTCCTTCTGCCGTACCTCGCGGTGGGCGCCGAGAACACCATCCTCGACGCCCCGGACGCCGGACGGATCTTCGACCTGGTCGAGGCCGGCGAGGCGGACAGCCTCTTCGCGCCGCCCACGGTCTGGATCGGCCTCGCCAACCACCCCGACTTCGCCACCCGTGAGCTCGGCGGCCTGCGCAAGGCGTACTACGGCGCGTCGATCATGCCCGTGCCGGTGCTGGAACGCCTGCGCGAGCGGCTGCCGGAGCTGGCGTTCTACAACTGCTTCGGGCAGAGCGAGATCGGCCCGCTCGCCCTCGTCCTCGGCCCCGACGAGCACGAGGGCCGCATGGACTCCTGCGGGCGTCCGGTGCTCTTCGTCGAGGCGAAGGTGGTGGACGAGAACGGCCAGGACGTGCCCGACGGTACGGCGGGCGAAGTGGTCTACCGCTCCCCTCAGCTCTGCCAGGGCTACTGGGACAAGCCCGAGGAGAGCGCCGAGGCCTTCCGTGACGGATGGTTCCACTCCGGCGACCTCGCCGTACGCGACGCCGACGGCTACTTCACGGTCGTCGACAGGGTCAAGGACGTCATCAACTCGGGCGGCGTACTCGTCGCCTCCCGGCAGGTGGAGGACGCCCTGTACACCCATCCGGCGGTCGCCGAGACGGCCGTGGTGGGGCTGCCGGACGAACGCTGGATCGAGGCCGTCACCGCGATCGTGGTGCTGCGTGGCGAGGCGTCCGAGGCCGAACTGATCGCGCACGCCCGCGAGAAACTGCCCCACTTCAAGGCCCCGAAGAAGGTCCTGTTCGTCGGCGAACTGCCGCGCAACGCCAGCGGGAAGATCCTCAAGAGAGAGCTGCGCGACACGTACTCCTGAGCACCGCCGCCATGCCGGGCCGAGGCCTGACAGTCCCCGGCCGGCGCCGGTTCGCACGCGTGCAGGCCCCCGTCCGCAGTGACCGGGGCCTGCTCGCGCGTTCCTCCCGAACTCCCTGGAGAGCAGCCCGCCTTCGGTCCGCTCGACGCGTCCCGCGCCGCGACCGGCGATGAGGGAGGGGATCTGGTCCCCCCGCTCCCGCTCCCCGGGGACGGGGGACCGACGGGTTCCGGTCGGCCTGCTGCCGCCTGACGGACCACCGGGCGGAGCACAGCCGCCGTAACCCGTTCGCCGTCCACACATGATTCCTCCTCAGATCCGCCTCCGAATCGGGTGACCTGCGTAAACGATCGGCGGAAGGCCCGTCCCCGGGACCGGCCGGGTGAAGGGCCGGGGGACGCCTCGTGTTGCGGGGGTGACGGGGTGTCGGTTGCCTCGGGATCGGAGCACAGCAGAGGTGCCGCGCAGACCGGCCGGACCCTGCTCCTGTTGGAGGAACCACATGCGCAACACACGCATCGGTGCGGGTATCTGTCTGGCCGTAGGGCTTCTCGCGCTCTCGGCTCCGGCCGCGGGCGCGGTAGCCGAACCAGCCCCTGAACAGACCATCAGGATCAGCCCGGCGAAGGCCTCGCCGGGCACACAGGTCACCGTCACCACCAGAGCCTGCGGCAAGGAGACCTACGGCAAGGGCACATCGGAGGCAGGAGGCGCCTTCCACCTCTTCGAGGGCGACCGCAAGGGCGTACTCGTCGGCATCTTCGAGATCCCGAAGGGTACGGAGCCCGGCACCGATACCGTCACCGTGAAGTGCCCGCCACGGATCAAGATCATTGACACGTACCAGATCGTCGACCGCGCACCCAGCGGTGGCGTCGACGCCGGCTTCGGAGTCTCCACCGGCGGAAGCACACAGCTCGCCGTGGGGAGTGTGCTGCTCGCCGGGGCAGTGGCCGGGGGAGTGGTGAGGATGCGCCGCCGGACAGCCGCCGCACGCGGCTGACGGCACGCCCTGGCCTGCCGACCTTTGGCGGGCTTTCCGGCGTCGGGGCCGTGCTGCCGTCCACGGGGCGCCCTGCCCCGGGCCCTGGCGGCAGCCTGAAGCTTCGGCGTGTCGTGTGCGGCCGACCGTACGCCGTCCCGGGCCCCGGCGGTCGTTCAGCCTTCGGGCCACGCGCGGCGGCGGTACGCCCCGTCACCGGCCGGGGCACCACTGCGAGTGCAGGCCATGCGCGGCTGACGGTACGGCCCGGTCGGGGCTTG
>NZ_JBSFDD010000028.1:47065-119395 GCF_053593715.1 Streptomyces sp. NPDC002125
CTTGACTCCGGCTTCGGGCCACGTGCGGCTGCGGTACGGCCCCGTCACCGGCCGCGGCACCACTCCGACTGCAGGCCATGCGCGGCTGACGGTACGGCCCGGTCGGGGCTTGACTCCGGCTTCGGGCCACGTGCGGCTGCGGTACGGCCCCGTCACCGGCCGCGGCACCACTCCGACTGCAGGCCATGCGCGGCTGACGGTACGGGGCCCGGGCGCTGTTCCCGGCCGCGGGCCGCGGCTGACCGTACGGTCAGGGCGCCAGTTCGGCGTCGTGCCGTGCACGCTGACCGAACATGCTGACCCGCAGGCCCGGGCAGTCGCTCCTGTCCCGGCCCGGTCATTCCCGGCTCACCGTTCGTCCCACCCGTGGGCCCCGAAGCCGATCCGGCTCGCGGGGCCCACGCACTCCCCTCCCACCCGCTGCGAACCAGAGGCACACGCGATGGAAACCGGGCGCAGGACCAGCACCCCGTCACGCCAGTCGTTCCCGGCGGTCAAGCACCTTGTCTGGGCCTTCGTGGCGGGCACGGTGCTGGTGGCCACCGGGTTGCCCGACGACAGGCCGCCGCAGCCGCCCGCTGCCCAGTCCGTCTCGGCCCCCGCTCCACCCGGCGCCCCGGCATCCGCCTCGCCGGAGCCGTCCGGGGGCCGCACGCCTGCCCCGGTGGTGCCTGCCGGCCAGGTACCCGCGTACCTGGCCCCGGAGCGTCCCGCCGCCGGGCCGCCCTCCTTCGTGCGCCGTGCCACAGCACCCCCCATGCTCCTTCCCCGGCCCTATGTCCGTCCCGCCCCCCTCCGCCCCCTCCCGCCGAGCTCGTCGTCGCTGCCGGCGAAGAGCGCCGTTGCCACTCCTGCCCCCAGCCGCAGTGCCGCTGCCCCGGCGCGTCCCGCCGCCCGGCCACTCCCGCCCTCGGCGCCGCTCCGGCTGCGGATCCCGACGCTCAAGGTGAACGCACCCCTGATGGAACTCGGCCTGGACAAGGCGGGCGCCCTGGAGCCTCCGCCCGACAACAACCCCGTACTTGCCGGCTGGTACGCGGGCGGCACCATGCCCGGTGTCGAAGGCACCGCGATCACCGCCGGGCATGTCGACACGCGGCTCGGGCCCGGTGTCTTCCAGAAACTGGGACTGCTGCGCAAGGGCGCCACGGTCGAGATCGACCGGGCCGATCTGCGCACCGCCGTCTTCACCGTCTATGCCGTCGAGGTCTACAGCAAGAAGAACTTCCCTGACCAGAAAGTCTACGGCCCCTCCGCCAGGCCCGAACTGCGGGTGATCACCTGTGGAGGCGACTACAGGAAGAAGTCCGGATACCAGGACAACGTCGTCGTATTCGCGACACTGACCGCCACACGCTGACTCCGACCTCGGCTCCGCTCATGTTGGCTCCTCCCTCCCCCGTGAAACTCGCACCGCGCGCGAGACTCGCGTCACCGTGCATTCGAGTCGCCCGTGACCCTTCGGCCCATCCCTGTGCCCCTTGTTGCCTCCCGCGACGTTCGTGCGTGTCTCAGATGTCCTCCCGCAGATCGACGATCCTCTTGATCTTGCCGACCGACCGCTCCAGTGTCTCGGGGTCGACGATCTCGACCCCGACGCTCACACCCACGCCGTCCTTCACTGCGGCCGCGATCGACCGAGCCGCTGCCGCCCGCTCGTCCGACGTGGCGCCGGCCCGCGCCTCGGCCCGCACGGTCAGGGCGTCCAGGCGCCCCTGCCGCGTCAGCCTCAGCTGGAAGTGAGGGGCGACCCCCGGCGTGCGCAGGACGATCTCCTCGATCTGGGTGGGAAACAGATTCACCCCGCGCAGGATCACCATGTCGTCGCTGCGCCCTGTGACCTTCTCCATGCGGCGGAAGACGCGAGCCGTCCCCGGCAGCAGACGCGTCAGGTCCCGGGTCCGGTAGCGGATCACCGGCATGGCCTCCTTCGTGAGCGAGGTGAAGACCAGTTCCCCCTCCTCCCCGTCCGGCAGGACCTCCCCGGTGAACGGATCGACCACCTCCGGATAGAAGTGGTCCTCCCAGATGTGCAGCCCGTCCTTGGTCTCGACGCACTCCTGGGCCACGCCGGGCCCCATCACCTCCGACAGCCCGTATATGTCGACCGCGTCGATCGCGAACCGCTCCTCGATCTCGGCGCGCATCTGCTCGGTCCACGGCTCCGCGCCGAAGATGCCGACCTTCAGCGATGTCGTGCGGGGATCGACGCCCTGGCGCTCGAACTCGTCCAGCAGGGTCAGCATGTACGAGGGAGTGATCATGATGATCTCGGGCCGGAAGTCCTGGATCAGCTGCACCTGGCGCGCGGTCATGCCCCCGGACGCGGGAATGACGGTGCAGCCGAGCCGCTCCGCGCCGTAGTGCGCTCCCAGACCTCCGGTGAACAGTCCGTATCCGTAGGCCACATGGGCCTTGTGTCCCGGACGTCCGCCCGCAGCCCTGATCGATCTCGCGACCACGTCCGCCCAGATGTCCAGATCGCGCTCGGTGTACCCGACGACCGTCGGACGGCCTGTCGTGCCACTGGAAGCGTGGATCCTCCGGACCCGGTCCTCCGGAACGGCGAACATCCCGAACGGATAGTTGTCGCGCAGGTCGGACTTCACGGTGAACGGGAAGCGGGAGAGATCGGCGAGCGAGGTGCAGTCCTCCGGCCCCACACCGGCCTTGTCGAAAGCCGCCCGGTAGAAGTCGACGTGGTCGTAGGCATGCCGCAGCGTGGCCCGGAGGCGCTCCAACTGCAGCGCCTCGAGCTCGTCGCGGCCGAGCCGTTCGCCGGCGTCAAGCAGCACGGTCATACGGATCATCCCCTCGCCGACTGACGACCGACCATTCGGTCGTCCCCTGTGATCAGTAATTCAGGAGGCGGGCCGTCCTGGCAAGGGGGGAGACCCGGCCTGTGGAAAACTCCTGTGGGCGGTCACCTGATTCGCTGTGGGCGTAGGCGTGCGCACCATGCGCCCGACCCTGTTTGGATGGCAGCCATGCCGATCTTCAGCACGTACGACGGGACCGAGCTCGCCTACCACCTCCGCGGCGAGGGCGAGCCGCTGATCTGCCTGCCCGGTGGTCCCATGCGGGCCGCCCGCTACTTCGGCGACCTCGGCGGACTCGCGCGCGTACGGCAGCTCGTCCTGCTCGACCTGCGCGGCACCGGAGACTCCGCGACACCCGAGGACACGGCGAGCTACCGGATCGACCGGCTCGTGGAGGACGTCGAGGCGCTCCGCGCACACCTGGGCCTGGAGAAGGCGGACCTGCTGGGGCACTCCGCATCGGGCGAACTCGCGGCGCTCTACGCCGCGAGATACCCGCAGCGCCTGCGGTCCCTCACCCTCGTCACGCCGGCGGCCGGCATCCTGGGGCTTCCCGCCACCGACCAGGACCGGCGCGACGCCGCCGCGCTGCGCGCCCACGAGCCCTGGTATCCCGAGGCCGCGGCCGCACTCGCACACATCCAGGCCGGACACGCCACCCCCGAGGACTGGGCCGGGATCAGGCCGCTCACCTACGGGCGCTGGGACGCGGAGGCCCAGGCGCACGCGGCCGATTCGCCCGGGCAGAAGAACGCCCTGGCGGCGTCGCTCTACTACCCGGAGAACGGCCTCGACACCGCCCCCGCCCTCGCAGCCCTGCGTGAGCTGTGCGCGCCCGTGCTCGTCCTCGCGGGGGAGTACGACGGCGGCCCCACCCCCGACCGCGCGGCCAAGCTCGCCGCGCTGTTCCCCTACGCGGAGTTCGCCGTCCAGCGGGGCGCCTCCCACTTTCCCTGGATCGACGACCCCGGCGCCTTCGTCCGCACCGTCACCGCCTTCCTGGACCCCGAGGTCAGCAGTGTGCAGGCGGGCGGAATCCGGCTCGCGTACCGCACCTGGGGCGATCCGTCCGCCCCTCCGGTCGTCCTCGCACACGGCCGGTGCGGCAGCAGTCTCGACTGGACGGGCATCGCCGAGGAGCTCGCCGCCCGCCACCGGGTCTACGCCCTCGACTTTCGGGGCCACGGCCTCAGCGACTGGCCCGGCCGCTACAGTTTCGAGTTCTTCCGCGACGACCTCCACGCCTTCCTGGAGGCCCGCAATCTCTCCGGCGCCACGGTGATCGGGCACTCCATGGGAGGTGCGGCCGCCCTGCTGCTCGCCGAGCGGGACCCGGCACTGATCGGGTCACTGGTCATCGAGGACGCCCCGGCCCTGCTTCCCCTCGACCCGCCACGCCCGCCGGCCGAGCGGCCGTCGGGAGAGCTCGGCTTCGACTGGCAGGTGGTCCCCTCCATCGACGCCCAGCTGAACGCCCCCGACCCGGCCGCACGGGAGAACCTGGGCAA
Organism: Streptomyces sp. NPDC002125; assembly: GCF_053593715.1. Lineage (NCBI taxonomy): Bacteria > Bacillati > Actinomycetota > Actinomycetes > Kitasatosporales > Streptomycetaceae > Streptomyces > Streptomyces sp. NPDC002125. The sequence goes on from NZ_JBSFDD010000028.1 coordinate 51,393, forward strand.
GATCACCGCCCCTGCGCTCATCGTCGGAGGCACCCGGAGCCACATCGACCAGGAGCAACTCGCTTGGATGGCCCAGGAGATCCCCGGCGGCCGGTTCGCCGCGGTCGACGCCGGCCACCTCGTGCACAGCGAGAATCCGGAGGCCTTCCTCGCGGCCCTCAGGTCCTTCGGCATCGGCTGACCGGCCGCGCCGCACGGCGCGGCCGGCCACCCGGCACGTCAGACGCGGTGCAGCAGCGTCGCCAGGACCTCGTACAGCGTCCCCTCCGGGTCCGCCGCCGCTCCCTCGGAACGCCAGGCCACGAACCCGTCGGGGCGCACCAGAACCGCGCCCTCGGCGGACGTGCCGTGGGCGGTGGCCCAGTCGGCACCCTCCTCGGACCGGAGATCCGCGCCCTCGTCGGGACCGATGCCGAAGGCGTCCAGACGGACCGACAGACGTTTCGCCACCTGCTCGGCCGCCATGCGCCAGTCCTTGTACCGGGCGTCGCTCAGCAGCACGAACGACCGCTCGTACAGATCGAGGGTGGACACCCGCCCGCCCTCACGGCCGAGCCACATGTGCGGTGCCCTGGTGCCGGGTTCGCCCGACAGGCCCATCCCGTCGGGCACCACGGGAAGACCGGGATCGACGTCCAGGACCGCGCCGCGCACATAGCGGTAGCCGAGCGCGACTGTGAGCATGCCGCCCTTGCGCCCGCCGCCGGGACCGGGCGAGCCGGCGTATCCCGGGTGACTGTGCTCCGAGGAACGGGCCGACGCGCGTGCGCTCGTGGCCTTCGCCACGGGCAGCCGCTCCGCCTCGTACGTCTCGAGCAGCCCCGGTCCGGCCGCCTCGTCGATCACGGCCGCCAGCTTCCAGGCCAGGTTGTGCGCGTCCTGGATACCGGTGTTGGAGCCGAACGCCCCGGTGGGGGACATCTCGTGGGCCGAGTCGCCTGCCAGGAACACCCGGCCCGAGCCGTACCGTTCGGCGACGCGCTCCGCGGCGTGCCACGGGGCCTTGCCCGTGATCTCGATGTCGAGATCCGGCGCTCCGACGGCCCGGCGGATGTGCTCCGCGCACCGCTCGTCGGTGAAGTCCTCCAGCGTCTCGCCCCGGTCGGGCTGCCAGGGGGCGTGGAACACCCACCGCTCCACGTTGTCCACGGGCAGCAGCGCCCCGTCCGCCTCCGGATTCGTCAGATAGCAGACGATGAAGCGCCGGTCACCCACCACGGAGGCGAGCTCCCGTGATCGGAAGGTGATGCTCACGTTGTGGAACAGGTCCCCTGGGCCCGTCTGGCCGATGCCGAGCTGCTCCCGGATCGGGCTCCGGGGCCCGTCCGCGGCCACCAGGTAGTCCGCCCGGACCGTGGTGTGCTTCCCGGTCTCCCGGTCCTTCACGACCGCGGTGACCCCCTCCTGGTCCTGCTCGAAGCTCATCAGCTCGGTGGAGAACCGCAGCTCGCTGCCCTGCGCACGGGCGTGTGTCACCAGCACCGGCTCCAGGTCGTTCTGGCTGCACAGGCACCACCCGCTCGGGCTGAACCGGGCGAGCCCGCCGCCCGGGTCGATCTCCTTGAACAGCCACTCCTGGTCGTCGCCCGTGAGGGAAGCGGCCTGGAGGATCCCGTGGTTGTCCGCCAGGACGGACGCGGCGTCACGGATCAGCTGCTCGGCGCCCGCGGTGCGGAACAGCTCCATCGTGCGCACGTTGTTGCCGCGCCCACGCGGGTGGGTCGAGGTGTCGCTGTGTTTCTCGACCAGCAGGTGGTGGACGCCGAGCCGGCTCAGGAAGAGGGAGGCGGACAGGCCCACCAGGGAGCCGCCCACGATGAGGACCGGTACGCGGAGGTCGACGTTCTCGTTCATCAGTTGCTCCAGCTCGGACGCATGGGGGATGCAGTGTCCATGCCCTGCCACGAGCCCTTCGCGAGGGCTTCGGACGGTCCCTCACCTGAACGGTTCATAAATCTCGCGCCACCCGTACCAGCGTTCCACGATCAGTCGCGGGAGCGATGCCCGTGATGCGGGGGAGGACGTCACGCGTCAGCGGACAGGGATCCGCGCCGCTTCCACCGAAACCGACGGATGACGAGGCCACCGGACGTGGCCGCCGCACCGTATCGAAGGAGAGCCAAGGATGACGACCACCCTTTCGGAACGTATATCTCAGTCGGCCTTCGACGGTTCGAGGCTCCGCGTCATACTGCTGCTCGACCTGCACGACGGCGCCCAGAACCAGTTCCTCGAGGCGTACGAGCACATGCGCAACCAGGTGGCCTCGATCCCCGGGCACATCAGCGACCAGCTGTGCCAGTCCATCGAGAACCCCTCGCAGTGGCTCATCACCAGTGAGTGGGAGAGCGCGCCGCCGTTCCTCGCCTGGGTGAACAGCGAGGAGCACGTCGCGACGGTGCAGCCGCTGCACAGCTGCGTACGCGACACGCGCTCGCTGCGCTTCAGCGTCCTGCGGGAGACCGGAGCCGCGTTCGAGAGCAGCCCCGAGCCGGCCAAGCGCAATCTGCAGGCCGCGCCGCGCCTCGGTGACGGCGTCGTGCGTCACGCTCTCACCTTCACGGTGAAGCCGGGTACCGAGGAACGGGTCGCGAAGATCCTCGCCGACTACGACTCCCCGCAGGCGCGCGTCGACGAGAACACCCGGCTGCGCCGCACCTCGCTCTTCATGCACGGAAACCGTGTCGTGCGAGCGGTCGAGGTCGAGGGCGATCTGATGGCAGCCCTGCGCCACGTCTCGCGTCAGCCCGAGGTCAGGGCCGTCGAGGAGGCCATCAACGAGTACCTGGAGCAGGACCGCGACCTCAGCGACCCCGACTCCGCCCGGATGTTCTTCACCCGAGCGGCCCTCCCCACCGTCCACCACGTGACGGCCGGCCGCCACAGCTCGGCGGACGTCCAGCGGCACGCGCTGTTCTACCAGGCCAAGGAAGGCTGCGGAATGGCGCTGGCCCGGCTGCTCGCCGGTGAGGACGAGGAGGCGGCGGACGACGCCACCAGCCCCATCGAGAGCAGCACCATCTTCCAGCGCGACGACATCGTCGTACGGCTCCTCGAAGTCAGCGGCCCGCTCGACGCCCAGCCCACCCAGGCGCTGGGGATCGGCGGCGGCCGCAAGGCGGCCATGCTCGGCCGACTGCTGGACGGCGGCGCCAACGGCATGCCGACGACCGACCAGGAGGCCGCACGCTTCCTGGCGCAGGCGGAGATGAATCTGATCACCGACCGCCGGGCGGCCGAGGCCTGACCCGCGTCACCGGCAGCGAGGGCACACCCCACTGCCGTCACACCGCACAACGTGCCTGGAGGAGACCAGCCATGACCACCCACCGGCCTCGCATCGTGGACCTCAGCGAGACTCAGCCCAACCGCAGGCGCGGAGGCGACCTGCGCGCCTTGCTCACACCCACGGCCGTGGGTGCCACCAGCGGTTTCATGGGGCTGGCCCTCGTCGAACCCGGTGACCGCATCGGTGAGCACTACCACCCGTACTCCGAGGAGTTCGTGTACGTCGTGGACGGGCTCCTCGAAGTGGACCTGGACGGCGAGACGTTCTCCATGCGCCCTGACCAGGGACTGCTGATCCCGCCGCACGTCCGTCACCGCTTCCGCAACGTCGGCGACGTGGAGGCGCGCATGGTCTTCCACCTCGGCCCGCTCGCCCCGCGCCCCGAACTCGGACACGTGGACACCGAGGTCACGGAGAGCGCGGACCCCAGCGACGGCTACGCGCCGCCAGAACGAACGGGGGCCGCGTCATGACACGGCGTGTGGCAGTCACCGGGGTCGGCGTCGTCGCCCCCGGTGGCATCGGAGCCCCGGCCTTCTGGGACCTGCTCTCCAACGGCCGCACCGCCACCCGGGGCATCACCCTCTTCGACCCCGCGGCCTTCCGCTCGCGCATCGCCGCGGAGTGCGACTTCGACCCCGTCGCGTACGGCCTGGACGACGAGCTGATCGCACGTTCGGACCGGTACGTCCAGTTCGCCCTGGTGGCCGCGCGCGAGGCACTCGGCGACGCCGGGCTCGACATGGAGAAGGAGGACCCCTGGCGCGTGGGGGTCTCCCTCGGCACCGCGGTCGGAGGCACCACCCGCCTCGAACACGACTACGTCGCCGTCAGCGGCAGCGGTGCCCGCTGGGACGTCGACCACCGGCAGGCGGGCGCCCACCTCGAACGGGCGTTCTCGCCCAGTACCCTCGCCTCCGCCGTGGCGGAGGAGGTCGGCGCGCACGGTCCCGTACAGACCGTCTCGACGGGCTGCACCTCGGGACTGGACGCCATCGGATACGCCTTCCAGTCCGTCGAGGAGGGCCGGGTCGACATCTGCGTCGCCGGGGCCTCCGACACCCCGATCACCCCGATCACCGTCGCCTGCTTCGACGCCATCAAGGCGACCTCGGCGAACAACGACGACCCGGAGCACGCCTCCCGGCCGTTCGACGCCCGCCGCGACGGCTTCGTCATGGGCGAGGGCGGAGCCGTCCTCGTACTCGAGGAGCTGGAGCACGCACGGGCTCGCGGAGCGACCGTCTACTGCGAGATATCCGGCTACGCCACCTTCGGCAACGCCTACCACATGACCGGGCTGACCAGTGAGGGACTGGAGATGGCCGAGGCCATCAACACCGCCCTCGGACACGCCCGGCTCGACGGATCGCAGGTCGACTACGTCAACGCGCACGGCTCGGGCACCAAGCAGAACGACCGGCACGAGACAGCGGCCGTGAAGCGGGCCCTCGGCGCACACGCGTACAAGGTGCCGATGAGCTCGATCAAGTCGATGGTCGGACACTCGCTGGGCGCCATCGGAGCGATCGAGATCGCCGCGTGCGTCCTGGCCCTCGAACACCAGACGGTGCCCCCGACGGCCAACTACGAGACCGCGGACCCCGAGTGCGACCTCGACTACGTACCGCGCACCGCACGGCCGCTCAAGCTGCGCAGCGTGCTCTCGGTCGGCAGCGGGTTCGGCGGCTTCCAGTCCGCCGTCGCCCTGACCCGATCAGGCGGGAGGACCCCATGACCAGCTCGGCACACCGACGGTCCGTCATCACGGGAATCGGTGTCATCGCTCCCAACGGGAGCAGCACCGGTGCCTTCTGGAAGCAGACGCAGGAAGGCGTCAGCGTCCTGGACACGGTCTCGCGCGAGGGCTGCGAGAACCTCCCGCTGCGGGTCGCGGGCGAGGTCAGGGACTTCGACCCGGTCGCGGCCGTGGAGGAGCGCTACCTCGTCCAGACCGACCGTTTCACCCACTACGCGATGGCGGCCGCCGATCGCGCCCTCGAGGACGCGCGGCTCGGCCGCGCCGACTACGAGGACGAGCCGTTCAAGGTCGGGGTGGTCACCGCCGCCGGCTCCGGCGGCGGTGAATTCGGCCAGCGGGAGCTGCAACGGCTCTGGGGCCAGGGCTCCAAGTTCGTCGGCCCCTACCAGTCCATCGCCTGGTTCTACGCGGCCAGCACCGGCCAGATCTCGATCCGGGGCGGCTTCAAGGGACCCTGCGCCGTCGTGGCCAGCGACGAGGCCGGCGGCCTCGACGCGGTCATGCACGCCGCGCGTTCGATCGGACGCGGCACCGACGCCGTGGTCGTCGGCGCCGCGGAAGCACCCCTCGCGCCGTACTCGGTCGTCTGCCAGCTCGGCTACGAGGACCTCAGCCGCTGCGAGGAACCCTCGCGCGCCTACCGGCCCTTCACCGCCGACGCCTGCGGATTCGTGCCGGCCGAGGGCGGCGCCATGCTGGTGGTCGAGGAGGAGGCGAAGGCCCGCGACCGCGGCGCCAGGATCCGGGCGGAACTGGCCGGACACGCCGCCACCTTCACCGGCGCCTCCCGCTGGGAGCAGTCCCGTGAGGGGCTGGCCCACGCGATCGAGGGGGCACTGCGCGAGGCCGGCTGCGCCCCGGAGGAGATCGACGTCGTCTTCGCGGACGCGCTCGGCGTGCCCGCGGCGGACCGCGCCGAGGCCCTCGCGATCGCCGACGCCCTCGGCGCGCACGGACGACGCGTCCCGGTGACCGCCCCCAAGACGGGGACGGGCCGCGCCTACTGCGGCGCGCCCGTGCTCGACACGGCCGCCGCCGCGCTCGCCATGGAACACGGTCTGATCCCGCCGACGCCCAACGTGTTCGAGGTCTGCCACGACCTGGACGTGGTCACCGGCCGTGCGCGCCCCGCGGAACTGCGGACGGCGCTGGTGCTGAGCCGCGGACTGATGGGTTCGAACTCCGCCCTGGTGCTGCGGCGCCCCACCGACACCCCGCTCTGAGAAGGAGTACCACCATGACCGCACAACTGACGTACGAGGAGCTGGCCGCGCTGATGAAGAGCGGCGCGGGCGTCTCGGTCGACCCGCAGCTCATGGAGGGCAGCCCCGGCGCGGCCTTCGGTGACTACGGCCTGGACTCCCTCGGCCTGCTCGGCATCGTCGCCGCACTGGAGAACCGGTACGGCCACCCGCTGCCCGTCGACGCCGACCGGTGCAAGACGCCCCGGGAGTTCCTCGACCTCGTGAACAACACCCTCGTGACAGGAGCCTGACGTGTCCGGACACACCGAGAACGAGATCACCATCGCCGCCCCCCTGGACCTCGTCTGGGACATGACGAACGATCTCGAGAACTGGCCGCAGCTGTTCAGCGAGTACGCGGCCGTCGAGGTGCTGAAGCGGGAGGGCCAGAAGACGACCTTCCGGCTCACCATGCACCCCGACGACAACGGCAAGGTCTGGAGCTGGGTCTCCGAGCGCACCACCGACCGCCAGGGACGCAACGTACGCGCCCGGCGTGTGGAGCCCGGGCCCTTCCAGCACATGGACATCCGGTGGGAGTACTCGGAGGTCCCCGGCGGTACGCGGATGCACTGGCGGCAGGACTTCGCGATGCGGCCCGACGCGCCGGTCGACGACGCGTGGATGACCGACAACATCAACCGGAACTCCCGCGTCCAGCTCGAACTCATCCGCGACAAGATCGAGCAGCGCGACCGTGAGCGCCGCTCCGCCGCGGTCCCCGCCAACTGATGCCCCGAAAGGCAGCCGGATGCACCACGCACTGATCGTCGCCCGGATGGCACCCGAGTCCGCACCGGACATCGCGAAGCTGTTCGAGGCCTCCGACAACACCGACCTGCCCCACCTCGTCGGCGTCAACAGGCGCACGCTGTTCCAGTTCGGCGATGTGTACCTGCACCTGATCGAGTCCGACCGGCCCCCGGGCCCGGAGATCGCCAAGGTGACGGAGCACCCCGAGTTCAAGGCCATCAGCGACCGGCTCACCGCCTTCGTGAGTCCCTACGACCCGCAGACCTGGCGCGGTCCGAAGGACGCCATGGCCCAGCCGTTCTACCGGTGGCAGCGCGACGGCGCCTCCTGACGGACGGACGACCGCCCCGGGTCCGGCACTCACGTGCCGGGCCCGGGGCGATTCGTGTCCGGGGGCGCGGGTTATGGGACGCGGCACTCGAAAGCGTGCAGGTACGCGTTGACCGGGCTGATCTCGCCCACCCGCAGGCCCGCCTCGGACAGACGCGAGACCAGGCTCTCGCGGGTGTGCTTCGCACCGCCCACATTGAGCAGGAGCAGCAGGTCCATGGCGGTGGTGAACCGCATCGACGGGGTGTCGTCGACGAGGTTCTCGATGATCACCACACGGGCACCGGGACGGGCCGCCTCGACCACGTTGCGCAGGGTCCTGCGCGTGCTCTCGTCGTCCCATTCGAGGATGTTCTTGATGACATAGAGATCCACGCCGACCGGGATCTCCTCACGGCAGTCACCGGGCACGATCCGCACGCGGTCCGCGAGCGCGCCGCCGTCCCGCAGCCGGGCGTCAGCCCTCGCCACGACACCCGGCAGGTCCAGGAGCGTACCCTGCACCGACGGGTGCTTCTCCAGCAGGCTGGCGAGCACATGCCCCTGACCGCCGCCGATGTCGGCGACCGAGGACACCCCGGTGAGGTCGAGGAGCTCGGCGACGTCCCGGGCGGACTGCACGCTCGACGTGGTCATGGCCCGGTTGAACACCTGGGCGGACTCGCCCGCGTCCTGGTGGAGGTATTCGAAGAAGCCCTTGCCGAACGTCTCCGGGAAGACGGTCGTGCCGGAGCGCACGGCGTCCTCCAGGCGCGGCCAGACGTCCCAGGTCCAGGGCTCGGTGCACCACAGCGAGATGTAGCGCAGGCTGTTCGGGTCGTCCTCGCGCAGCAGCCGGGACATCTCCGTGTGGACGAACTTCCCCTCCGGAGTCTCGCTGAAGATCCCGTAGCAGCACAGCGCGCGCAGCAGCCGCCGCAGCGGTGCCGGCTCGGTGTCCACGACGAGGGCGAGCTCGGCGGCGGACGCGGGCGTCTCGTCCAGCGCGTCGGCGACACGCAGCCTGGCCGCGGCGCGTACGGCGGCGGCCACGGCCGCTCCGAACGCCAGCTCCCGCAGGCGCATGGACGGCGGCGGGGACGGGGCCTCGGCGGGCTTCGCGGTGGTGATGGTGGACTTCAGGGGAGTGGTGTCGGGGGTGGGACTCACGGTGGTCATGCCGTCTCGTTTCTGCTGGTGCGGTGGTCAGCCGTCATCCGGCACACATCCCAGCCGGTACGGACGTCCCGCACGTGTTGCTGACGAAGGTGTTGCCCTTGCCGGAGGTGTCGCGGTTGGCGAGGTCGGCGGGCTGGTTGCCCCGCACGAGGTTCTCGCTGATCGTGTTGTCGGTGTTCAGCGCGCCCACGAAGCTCTTGAACAGGAGAATCCCGCCGGAGAGCGGCGTCGAGCCGACGTTGTCCCGGATGACGTTGGACCGTACGACGGTGCGCTCACTGCCGGTGAGGACGATCCCGGATCCCTGGATCGCCGACAGACGCGGGGTCGCCGGACAGAACTTGTTGTTCTTCACGATCCGGTTGCCGCTGACCGTCATCGCGCCGGCCGCGGGCTTGGACTCGTCACCCACGACGAAGACACCGCTGCAGTTGCCGGTCAGGGTGTTGCCGTCGATGACGAGGTTCCTGACCCGGCGGGCGGTGACACCGATACGGTTCCCGCTCACCGAGTTGTCGAGGACCACCGTCCCCCCGGTGTCGGTCGCCCCGCCCTCCTCGCTGACCGAGTTGGCGATGAAGATCCCCGCGTCGCCGTTGCCGGTCGCGGTGTTGCGCCGGAAGTCGGCGCGGGTCGACCGCTCCTGCGCGATGCCCCAGGTGCCGTTGGAACGGGCGGTCACCTTGCGGACGGCCAGCTCGTCGGTCCAGGAGGCCCAGACACCGCTCTTGCTGAAACCCGAGACGGTCAGCGCACGGATGGTGACACCGTCGACGGTGCGGCCCTTGGCGCCGATGACGCAGATGCCGTTCCCTCCGGCGGCGCAGGCGTTGGCCGCCTTCTTGCCGTCCGCCGCCGCGGGCGTGATGACCGTCCGCCGGCCCATGCCCTGGAGGGTCAGGCCCGGCTTGGTGACCAGGACGCTCTCGTGGTACGTGCCCGGCAGGATGACGATGGTGTCCCCGGGGTGCGCGGCGTCCACCGCGCTCTGGATGGACTCGCCCGGGCGCACCACATGATCACCGTGTCCGGTGGCGGCCGAGGGGACGGCCGCGAGACCCAGGGCCGTGGCAGTGCTGACGGTGATACCCGCCAGGCATTTCATGTGTTTTCTTCTCATGAGCCGAAGTTATGGGCGATCAAGCACCGGTGCCACGCAAGGTGAGCGTATGGATACATGGCGTGCCCGAATGGCTTACCTGTCCGGACAGGGCCGCATCCCGCGCAGGCGCGCGGGTGCCCGCGCGCGGCCGTAGCCTGGCCCCCATGACGGGTAAACGCGATCTGCGCACGCTGCTGCACGGCATGAGGCCGGAACTGAATCCCGGCCGCTACGTCTTCACGGCCGTGCCCGGCGGTGAGGCGCCGGCCGGTGTCACCCCCGTCGTCACCGTTGCCGAGCGCGAGGGTCTGACGCTTGTCGTGCCCGAGGGGCAGGCGGTCGCGTCGGGACTGGAGTTCCATTTCGTCGCGGGCTGGATCACTCTCCGTGTGCACTCCGCGCTCGACGCCGTCGGTCTGACCGCCGCGGTCTCACTGGCCCTCACGGATGCAGGGATCAGCTGCAACGTGGTCGCCGGATTCCACCACGACCACCTGTTCGTTCCGCACGCGCGTGCGGCCGAAGCGGTCCGGGTACTGGAAGCACTGGCGGCGGAGTCCGGCCATGGCTTCCGCCCGGATGACACGTGATCCGGGCGAAGGGGCTTAGGAGTGCCCGGCTCCGCAAGGTGAGCCGGGACACGTAACATGGCCCCATGTCCTTCCTCCGCCGCCGTAGCGCCGCCACACCCGCGGGCCCGGACTTCGATGTCCTGGCCATGGATCCGGGGGACTGGCCCGGCAACCTCGGCGCCGGTCTCCTTCCCGCCCCCGACGGGAGCTGCCAGGGCGTCTTCCTGCGCTACGACCTGTTCGGCGGCCGCGGCCCCGCGATGATCATCGGCAATCTGCCCGAGGGATCACCCGCCCGCGAGACCGAGGAGGGCCAGGTCCCCTTCGAGGTCGCCCAGCTCCTCCTCGCGCTCGAGAACGACGAGCCGGTCGAGGTGACCGGCACCGAGGACGTGCCCGTCATGCAGGGAGACAGCCTGCTGATCGTGCGCCGCATCAAGCTCTCCGAGAGCCGCATCTCCTGTGTCCAGTTCGACCGGAGCGACGGCGTGCTCGTCACCATCGCCAGCTGGGACCGGCCGATCACCGACGATCTGTACGCCCTGCTGAAGCCGCTTCCGGCAGAGCTGTTCCAACAGGGCTGAAACGTCCCTGCGCCGTCAGCAGGCGCGTCACCCGCGCCGCCGACGTCCCGAACCCCGTGGGACCACTGATGTGCCACGGGGTTCCTGTGCCCCGCCGCAGATCCTGCTCGCGGTAGCGCCGGCAGTCCCGGTGCCAGATCAGGATTCCCGCCATCCAGTGCTGGAGCTCCACCACATAGCCCGCCAGGATCTCCCGCGCCTCCGCGTCCAGCGCGAAGTCGTCGTACAGCACCGGCAGTTCCCGCTCCGCGACATGCTGGAACTGACGCATCCGCGACTTCATCAGGTCGTGCACGATCGCGACCCCCGTCGGGTAGTCCGTCCCGAAGAAGTTCTGCACGACCAGGACGCCGTTGTGCACCTCGCCCTCGTACTCGATCTCCTTCTGGTACGAGAACAAGTCGTTCATCAGGCACGCGTAGTCGGCGGCCGCGTTCTCCAGGGAACGCATCGGGCCGCTGCGGTAGACCGCCTCGGGCACCTTCCTGCCGTGACCCAGCCGGCACAGGCTCATCGTCAGATCCGAGCCGAACGTCGCCCGGCGCATCTCCATGTAGTCGACCGGGTCCGGAATCCGGTTCTGCGCCTGATTCGCCAGCTCCCACAGCCAGCTCGCCGTCATCGACTCCACCGCCTCACGGAACGTGCGCCGTGCGGCCTCGTCCATCGGGCCGGACGTGCGCTCCCAGAGATCGGCGAGCCCGCGCTCCAGCGCGTTGACCGGTTCCGGCACCGGCGAGCCGTCCAGCGGCATGAACAGGGACAACCGCTCATTGGCCAGCCGTGCCCCGGCCAGATCACGCGTCCGGCCGTGCACCACCGGGAACCAGTCGTCGCCGTACGTCCCCCAGGTCAGCCAGCCCGACGACAGATCGAGCTCGTCCGGAGTGGCGTCGGGATGCAACCCGGCGGCGCACAGGGGCAGATCGGTCGCGACGAGCCGCTCCTCGTCCCAGATGTGCGAACCCGGCACACCCGGCTGCGCCTCCAGCAGGCCCATCCGGCGTGACCACTCCACGATCCGCACCCGCGCCCCGTCCAGATGCGGGCTCAGCGTCGTGGTGAACGGCATCTCGAAGTCGGGCAGCAGCGACGGACCGACGTGGTGGAACGGCACATGGGCGTGGCTGCGCAGCCGGAAGGACTCCGAACGGGGCGTGAAACGCAGCGACGCAGCGGCCATGCCGAAGCCGGGCACGCTCTCTCCCGCACCGCCGCCGTTCATGTAACGACTGGAACGCATGTGCCACTCGTGCCCGCCGGACTGCCAGTCCTGGAGCCCTTTGACGTACGCCAGGACGGCTGCAGTCCCGTCCGGGGCGAGCCCCGCTTCCGCGCAGAGCGGACCGAGCTCCGTCAGGGCGGTGTTCTCGAACTGATGCAGGCGCGAGGTCAGCAGATCGTTGACCGCCTCGGCCGCCTCCTGCGTGGAGCAGCCCAGGAACCTCTCCAGCACCAGCACACCGTTGCTGTTCTCCCCCTCGTCCTCGACCTCGCGCTGGTACGAGAACAGGTCGTTGCGCAGATGAACACCGTCGGAGAACGCGTCCCGCAGCACCCGCAGCGCACGCGAGCCCGCCACCGGGGCCGGCACCTCCGCGTTCGCCGCGTACTCCACCAGCCCGGCCGACCACGGTGCCCCGCCCACCTTGCGGCGCATCTCGATGTACTCGACGGGGTTGGCGATGCGCCCCTCGTTGATGTTGGCGAGCTCCCAGAGGGACTCGTTGAGCAGATTCTCCGTGGCTACCGCGAAGCGCGCCCGCCAGGCGTCCGACATGGCCGGCACCGTCCTGGCCCACAGATCGGCCAGGCCCGCCTCCACCGGATTCGTCGGCTCGGGTGTCGCCGCGCCCCGCTCCATCGGCATGAAAGCGGGCAGCCGGTCCAGATACCGCTTGCCGCCCTCACGGTCCGGAGTGCGCTTGAACAGCTCGAGGAAATGGTCGTCGAAGAAGAAGACCCACACATACCAGTCGGTGACCAGGGAGAGGGCCTCCGCCGAGCAGTCGGGGTGGGTGTACGCGCAGAGCAGCGCGTAGTCATGGGATTCGAGGTCCTTCTCGTCCCAGATTCCGGACCCCTCCAGCATCCCCATGCCGCGCGCCCACTCCCGGGTGTGGCTCCGGGCGGCCTCCAGATGGGGATTGAGACGCGCCGGGTACGGCACGTAGAAGTCCGGCAGTGAGAAGGGCTGTGCCATGTGCGTCAGGCCTTTCCGGTAACCCGGACCGGTCCACATGGACCGGTCCTTTCGGCGCCAGCACTACCCTTCGGCCATCCGGGGCACGCACCGCGCGGAATAGTCACACAAGCTCAGGTCTAGTTGCACACTGCACTCTTGACGCACCGACACCTCCCGCCACAGAGTGTGCGCCGACATACGAACGCGGCGAGCACCGCAGGACAGCTCCGCCACCCCCGGCCCCGGAAGGGTTGTCATGACGTCGAAGCAGAGGATCAGACTCGCGCTCGCTCTGACCACGGCGGGGGCGCTGAGTGTGGCGCTCCTCTCCCCGGCGGCGGCCGGCGCGGACACCGTACGGCCCGACTGTCCGCGCACCCTGGACTGCGACTGGGTGCCGGCCGCCTACCAGCAGACCGGCGACCCCGCCGACAAGGAGACGTACGGCAACTACGACACGGCGGAGCGGCCCGACAGCAACGCCGTCAAGTTCATCGTCCTGCACGACACCGAGGTCGACTTCGACACCACTCTGAAGATCTTCCAGAACCCGGCCAACCAGACCTCCGCCCACTACGTGGTGCGCTCCTCGGACGGCCATGTCACGCAGATGGTCAAGAACAAGGACGTCGCCTGGCAGGCAGGCAACTGGTACCTCAACACCCACTCCATCGGCATCGAGCAGGAGGGCGTGGCGGCCGAGGGCGCCACGTGGTACACGCCCGAGATGTACCGCTCGACCGCACGACTGGTGCGTCATCTGGCGGCGAAGTACGACATCCCGCTCGACCGGCAGCACATCCTCGGCCACGACGGCGTGCCGCCCACCAGCGCCGCGGGCACGAAGAACATGCACTGGGACCCGGGCCCCTACTGGGACTGGAACCGCTTCATGGCCATGCTCGGGAAGCCCACCGTGCCCAGCGCCCCCGCGAGCAGCGAACTGGTCACCGTCAGCGCCGACTTCCGGAAGAACCAGCAGGAGTTCCGGGACTGCGAGAAGAGCGTCGACCTCCCCCGGCAGGGCAGCAGCGCCGTCCCCCTGCACACCGGGCCGTCCGACGACGCGCCGCTCTTCTCCGACCCGGGTCTGCACCCGGACGGCTCTCCGGGCACGAACTGCGCCGCGGACTGGGGCAGCAAGATCAGCGCCACCCAGCAGGCCGTCGTCGCGGGCAAGGAGAAGGGCTGGACGGCGATCTGGTGGTACGGGGAGAAGGCGTGGTTCCGCACCCCGGCAGGCTCCCGGGTCGTCACCCCCACATCCGGCCGTGTCGTCCGGCCCAAGGCGGGGAGGACGGAGGTGCCCGTGTACGGCGTGGCGTACCCGGAGAAGGCGGAATATCCCGCGGACTTCGTCAAGCCGACCGTGGGCAGCCCGCTCGTCTACACCATCAAGGAGGGGCAGGCCTTCCCCGGGGGCGGCGAGGCACCCACCGGCTACTACTACGCACCGACGATCGACGCGTCCAAGCCGTACGACCACACGTACTTCCAGGGAACGCAGAAGTACGTCACGGTCCAGATCGGCCACCGGATCGGCTTCGTGAAGGCGTCCGACGTCGATGTGGTGCGGGCCGGCTCATGAGCCGCGGCTGAGCAGCACCGACAACGCGCTGCGGGACCCGTGTGTCGGCACCGGTCCCGCAGCGCGCCTTTCTCGTCCCCCGTCGGTCAGGCCTGTCGTCCCCGCGTGCTCAGCGGGTGCCCACCGCGGCGCGCACGGCCCGCCGCGCCATCGCGCAGTCGTCGTGCAGTCTGCGGAGCAGCAGCCGCTGTTCCTCGCCGGAGGACAGCACACCCTGCCGCGCCTGGCCGCCTCCGGACGGCGCACCTTCGCGCATGGCCCTCTGCACGGCCGTCTCGTACGTACGGATCTCCCGGGTCAGCACGATCATCAGGTTGACCAGGAAGGCGTCACGCGCCGCAGCGCCGGAGGCCTGCGCCAGCTGGCTGATCTGGCGGCGCGAGGCCGGGGCGTCGCCGAGCACGGCCCACAGCGTCGCCAGGTCGTACCCCGGCAGATACCAGCCGGCGTGCTCCCAGTCGACCAGCACAGGGCCGGTGGGCGGCAGCAGGATGTTGGAGAGCAGGGCGTCGCCATGGCAGAACTGGCCCATGCCCTGCCGGCCGCCCGCGTGGGCCAGACCGTGCAGCAGCTTCTGCAGATCGCCGAGATCACGGTCGGTGAAGAGCCCCAACTCGTGATAGCGGGCGATGCGCGAGGCGTAGTCGAGTGGAGCGTCGAAGAGTCCGGCCGGAGGACGCCAGGCGTTGACCCGGCTGACCGCACCGAGAACGGCGCGCAGGTCCGCGCGGGGCGGGGCCTCCGCAGGATGCCTCGTCAGAGCCGCGACCCGGCCGGGCATCCGCTCGATGACCAGGGTGCAGTTCTCCGGGTCGGCTGCGATGAGCCGAGGGACCCGGACCGGCGGACGGTGCCTGACGAAGGCACGATATGCAGCTATTTCGTGCCGGAAGCGCTCGGTCCACGCGGGGGAGTGATCGAGTAAACACTTGGCCACCGCGGTCGCGCGTCCGGTGGTGCCCACGATGAGGACCGAGCGGCCGCTGCGGCGCAGCACCTGCACCGGATTGAACTCCGGGCAGATGCGGTGCACGGAGGCGATGGCCATCCTCAGCTGTGCGCCCTGGGCGCCGGACAGGTCGAGCCGTCCGCTGAGCGGTTGGGTGCCCGGCCCCGCCGCCCGCCGGGTCCGACCCGTGCCGGACGCCGGTGCGGCGCGGGGGTCGAGATACGGCCCGCTGCCCGTCCCCATGGGACGGAGCGGCCGGGGCGGGGCGGACACGGAGGACGATGCTGTGTACATGGGCGAGACAGATCCCTTCGTGCGCCGACAAGTTGCGTGCGCCGCCCCGGCCGGCGGCCGTTCGGCACCCTGGGGAGTACCTAGGGCTGCCGGGCGGGGTGGCGCTTTCCTACCTGACACCGACCTGCGGGTAGTGGAACATCTGGCGACCCCTGGCGAACCCTGGCGAATATTCGCCCGGCATCCGCTGGGGGGCTAGGGTCAAGTCAGCCGAGAACCTGGGGGCTTGACGTGACCGGAGAACCCAACACCCGCCTGTCCGACCTGTTCGGCCTCGCCGGATGGACCAAGGGCGAACTCGCGAGAATGGTGAACAGGCAGGCGGCGGCCATGGGCCACCTCCAACTCGCCACCGACACCTCGCGGGTCCGGCGCTGGATCGACATGGGGGAGTCCCCCCGCGATCCGGTGCCCGAAGTGCTGGCAGCTCTGTTCACCGAGCGACTCGGCCGTGTCGTGACCATCGAGGACCTCGGGTTCGGCCGGCGCGGGCGTGTGGGGAAACGGCGGAAAGCCGGGACGCAGGACAATCCCGACGGACTGCCGTGGGCGCCCGAACGGACGGCAGCGGTCCTCACCGAATTCACGGGAATGGACCTCATGCTCAACCGACGCGGCTTGGTGAGCGCGGGCGCCGCGCTCGCCGCTGGCTCAGCTCTCACCGGCGCCATGCACGACTGGCTGCACTCCGAGCCCGCTCCGGCGGCCCGGACCTCCCACCTCAACGCCCCCCAGTACGCCGACCAAGCGGGCTTCGACCTCTACGAGGCGGCGCCCATCGGATCCGAGGAGATCGAGGCCCTGGAGCACTCGGTCGAGGTGTTCCGGGCCTGGGACGCCTCCAGAGGCGGCGGACTCCAGCGCAAGGCGGTCGTGGGCCAGCTCAACGAGGTGGGCGGCATGCTCGCCTACCGTCATCCGGACCATCTGCAGCGCCGCCTGTGGGGCGTTGCCGCCAACCTGGCGGTCCTCGCCGGCTGGATGTCCCACGACGTCGGCCTCGAACCCACCGCACAGAAGTACTTCGTCATCGCCGCCCACGCGGCGCGCGAGGGCGGCGACCGCCCGCGCGCCGGCGAGGCCCTCTCCCGCGCCGCCCGCCAGATGGTCCATCTGGGCCGGCCGGACGACGCCCTGGACCTGATGAAGCTTGCCAAGTCCGGCTCGGGGGAGGAGACCCTGCCCCGTACGCGGGCGATGCTGCACACCATCGAGGCCTGGGCGCAGGCGTCGATGGGCCGGGGACAGGCCATGCGGCGCACCCTGGGCGAGGCGGAGGAACTCTTCGTCTCGGACAAGGGCGACGTGCCGTCGCCCAGCTGGATGCAGATGTTCGACGAGGCGGACATGCACGGGATGCAGGCCCTGGCCTTCCGTACGCTCGCCGAGCACGATCCGTCGGCGGCGACCACGGCTCAGCGGCACGCCAAGCAGGCACTCGACCTGCGGATAAACGGTCGCCAGCGGTCCAAGATCTTCGACTACATCTCGCTCGCGTCGGCCTGCTTCATCGCCAACGACCCGGAGCAGGCCGACCGCTACGCACGGCTGGCCCTGGTGTCGATGGGGGAGACCTCCTCGCACCGCACCTGGGACAGGCTGCGCGAGATGTACCGGCTCACCGGACAGTTCGCGGGATACGGCAAGATCGAGGACCTGCGTGAGGAGATCGAACGCGTCCTGCCCCCGCAGTCGATGACCAAGAAGGCCAGAGGCTCGCAGATCTGAACCGGATCCCGGTCAGAGACACGCAGGCGGACTCGGCAAGGAAGAGCGACGAGGGAGTCCGGCCGGAGGCCCGGGGCAGGGAAGACCCGTCAACGGCGGGATCAGCCGTGTCCGGGCGAGGGCAAGCCCTGCCGTTCTCCGTGGTCCTTCACCGGCGCCGCGCCCTCAGGCGATTCCTCATGCCTCGACGCGGGCCACCAACACGCAGGCATCGTCGCGTCGTTCGGCTGATCCGATCTCCTCGACGACGGCCCGTACGCAGTCCTGCGCCGTGCGGGCCGCGGCGAACCGAGGTGCCAGCCCCAGGAGTGTGTCCGGGCCTGCGCTCCGCTCGTCGTGCCGTGTCAGTCCGTCGGTGTGCAGGACCAGCACGTCGCCGGGCAGCAGGTCCACCTGGTCCTGCTCGTAGGTGACCCCGGACGCGGCACCGAGCAGCACCCCGTCCGGCGCGGGCAGAGGGCGCCCCACTCCGTTGCGGAACAGCAGCGGTGCGGGGTGCCCTGCCTGTGCCCAGGTCAGCGTGGACGCCACCGGGTCGAAGCGGCAGTACACCGCGCTTCCCAGGGCGGGCTGTGCCGAGCACTCGATCAGCTGGTTCAGATGGCTCATCACGGCCCCTGGCTCGACGCCCGCCACCGCCATGCCCCGCAGGGCCCCGAGCAGCATCGCCATGGCCGAAGTGGCCGGGATGCCATGGCCCGTGAGGTCACCGACGGTGAGCAGCGTCCTTCCGTCCGGGAGCGGCAGCGCGTCGTACCAGTCGCCGCCGATCAGATCGCTCGACCCCGACGGAAGGTAGTGCGCGGCGATGTCCAGGCGGCCGGCACTCCGGCCGGACACCGGCAGCGAGCCGCTCCAAGGGGGTACGACCGCCTCCTGGAGCTCGACCGCCATCCGGTGCTCCGTGTGTGCCCTGTGCTCCCGCTGCCGCAGGGTGTCCCGGGTCCTGCCCACGATGTGCTGACTGCGCCTCAGCCTGCTGACATCACGCAGGACCGCCCACATCGAGGCGGTGCAGCCGTCCGCGTCCAGGACGGGTTCGCCCATCATGTGCAGCGTGCGCATGCCGCCGTCGGGCAGCAGGATGCGGAATTCGCCGTCTATCGGCCTGCCGTCCACCAGGCAGTCCGTCACCATCGACGTCAGGAGCGGCTGGTCCTCCGAGAGAAGCACGGACGGCAGTTCGTCCAGCGACAGTGCTCCCTTCCCCGCGTCCCTGCCGAAGATCTGGTACAGCTCCTCGGACCAGCTGACCTCGTCGGTGAGCAGATTCCACTCCGCACTGCCCACCCTGCTGAGGAGCGACCCCGTCGGAGGGCCGGCCTGCGCCTCGGAGGAGGCCGTGCCCGCGGACCCGGTAGCCGCCGGGCCGCCGGATATGCCGTCCCGCAGCTGTCCCAGGTGCTCGCCGAGGTCGTCGAGCTGGTGGACGGCGAGCTCGCAGAGGGCCCGCTGCCAGCGCAGCTGAAGATCGTCGTCGTCGATCACGGATGTGTCGCGCCGCACGGCGTCCACATCGCCTCGGAGCAGTCGAGCGCGGTTGATCAGGGCATCGACGGCTTCCCGCTCGGGCGGTTGTGGGGCGGGGCGGTCCGCAAACAGATGGGACGGCATCTGGTACTCCGATACAGGCGGTACGGCCGATTCGTGGGGGTGGACCGAACACGACTGTTGCACAGCCGGCGGGGGCCCGTAAGGGGTTTGGCAACACTCGATACGTTCTTGCTTCCGGCATATGCCATCGGCGCGGTGGAGCGAAGGTCTGCCGAACACCCTTGCTGTTGTGGGGGAGTTGACGCAAGTCACCCGGCGCGAGCAGTCCGGCGTACGCCCGCGCACGGGGACTCGCGCGGCTCGCACCTGCCGGGATCAGGGCATATGCGGAGGGGTGCGAAGTCGCGGCCCGGCGCGGAACGCGCTCCGGCCGGCCTGCGGCTCGACGGTGTGTTCGGAGTGGCGGTCAGGTGCCCCTCGGTCGCCCGTTCGGAAGCGGTCGTGCGGGCGCCGCGACGGGGTGTTCCGGCGCCTCGTGCGGCGGGAATGACGGCGCGCCCTCGTGCGTTGGAGGGGTCAGTAAAGAAAACGACACCCATTCCCATCCAGGGGCTGGGGTCGGCACCTTCTCTGGAGGCCTCATGGCGCGCAACGAGACCAGGCCCGTCGTGCTGCTCCGGTCGACGGCCGGAACCGGCCACACCTATGTCACGCGGAAGAACCGGCGCAACGACCCCGACCGGCTGGAGCTGCGGAAGTTCGACCCGGCCGCCGGGCGTCACGTCGTGTTCCGCGAGGCCCGCTGACCTTCGGCAGTGCCGTCGCGCCGCCGCCGGCGCACCCCTCTGACCTGTGCGGTCGTGGTGTGGATCACATGAAGGGGTGCCGGTTCCAGGGAACGCGGCGTGGTGGTTTATCGTTCATCTATACGTGGGAGCGGCCGGGCGGAGCCCGCTGGACAGCGAGCCGCCTTCGCCCCCGCACACAGACCGCCCCGGCTGGATTCCCCCGATCCGGCCGGGGCTTCCCTCTGCCCCCCCTCGCAGGGGTCGGACCGGCATCACATGGTCCGCGTCAGGTCCGCGGCGTAGTGCTCGATCGCGGGCCGGTAGCTCCGCACGTGCGGGCTGTCGCTCGTCGTCGCCACCAGGTGCAGCAGGAGCTGCATGGCCTCGTGATGCTCGCCGGTGTTGAAGAGGGCCATGGACAGGAACGTGCGCAGGGCGCCGTCGTCCGGGAACTCCTCCACGCCGCGGCGCAGCGTCTCGACGGCCTGCCCGAACCTGCCGAGCACGCGGTAGGTGCTGCCGAGTCCCACCAGAGCTCCCCGGCGGTCCTCCTCGGTGAGCCCCTCGCCCTGGAGACAGCGCTCGTAGTACGGCACGGCCTCCGCCTCCAGGCCGAGCACATCGTGGACCCAGGCGGTCTGATAGGCGACGTCCGCGTCGTCCGGGAACGAGGCGGTGAGGGCGAGGAGGCGTTCCCTGGCCTGCTCGGGATGGCCCTGTTCGCGAAGCCGTACGGCCTCCGCCAGCGGTTCGTCCTTGTTCTGTGCGCTCATGCGCACATGGTCGCACCCGGCGGTGGGTGTGGCCGACGGAGTTGGGGGCATCCGATCCGCCATGACAGCAGAGGCGGATCGTAGTGCACGACGCAGAGGTATGGCACGACTTCTGCTGCGGGCGGTGGTTCTGGCGGCGGCTTTCCTGGCCCTGGTGGCCTTCTCCGTCGTACTGGCGAAGGTGACGCTCACCCCGTCACCCGCTTCGGAGGGCATCGTGACGTCCAACCTGCGGCCGGGGCGGTCCCTGCGGCAGTACGCGGAGGACTACACTTTCCTCGCGGCATGCAAGCAGGCGGGCGGAAACCTGCTGCTCGGCGCGCCGTTCGGGGTGCTGCTGCCGATCATGGTGCCGCGCCGGCTGCGGATGTTCAGGATGATCGTGTTGACCGTGCTGGTCATAGCGGTCGTCGAACTGGCGCAGGGTGCGCTCGTGGCGGGTCGGGCCTTCGACATCGACGACGTCATCCTCAACACCACGGGTGCGCTGCTGGGATACCTGGTGCTGGGGCGGCGCATCAGCCACCGCTACCACGAACTGTCCGTGAAGCCGGCTCCCGTGGACACGGCCGGCACGAAGACGAAGGCCGGCAAGGCAAAGCCCGCCGCCAAGGCCAGGCCCGGCACGAAGGCCGCCCCCGCCACGAAGGCCGCTCCCGGCACGAAGGCCGGGCAGGGAAAGTCGGGCGTGATGGCGAAGGTCAAGCCCCGCACCGGGGCCGGTGCGAAGGCCGACTCCGGCGCACGCCGGAGCGCGCCCGCGCCGGTAGCTCGCGGACGCGCTCTTCTCGACAAGTGGCGTGGTCATCGGGAGGACCCGGGCGGGAGAGCGCCCGGAACCCGCCGACGTGGAGCCTAGAGCGCCGGGTAGGCGTTCTTCATGAGCTCCTGGAACTGCGCCGAGAACCACTGGCCGGAGATGGGGGCGTCGGGCAGCGCACCGGACATGCTGTTGTTGTTGCGTGCGTTACCCGTGTAGGTCGGGTCGCACATCCGGTCGAATCCCTTGCCATCGGGGTTATCGATCAACTTGCTGGAGCCGTCCGACTCCCCCGGGGGCTTCATCCAGACGTACGCGTCGATGCCGGCCGCGGGCGCCGCCGTCGGCCGTTCGCCGAGACCCGCACCGGACTGGTTGCACCAGTTGCCGAGGTGGATGCGCCGGTCGATACGGCCGCCGTCCACGTAGGTGTCGACGCTGGTGGTGGCGCCAGGCCCGGTCGGACGCTGCGTGCCGCCCCAGCCGTTGCGCGAGGTGTCGATCAGCATGCCGATGTCGGACTTGAAGCCGACCGAGACCAGCTCGTTGCGGAAGGCCTGCGCGAACGACTGCTCGTCCGTGTAGCGGTTCCAGTCGACCCACTTCGACTGACGCACCGAGGTTCCGTTGACGGAGTCCTCGATCTTGAAGTTGGTCTCCTTGAGCGCGCTGTAGTTGGCCGTGTTGGTGATGAAGCCGTGGACGTCGGCGACGGTCGCGCCCTCGGTGGTCGCGGCCTCGTGGAAGAGGTCCGCGGAGGCTCCGAAGTTGTCGTCCCAGCCGATCCAGCCGTGGTGCCCGGCGTCGATGTAGTTGTAGACGTTGGGCGCGTCGCCGAGCTTGTTCAGCGCGTAGCCGACGCCCTTCTGGTAGTTGCCGTTGGCCTTCATCACGTCACAGGCCGGGGTGGCCGTGGCGCGGCTGCCGGTGTTGGTGACCAGGTTCGGCAGCGAGTCGATCTCGATGGTGGTGACGATGCGCAGACCCGCGTACTTCGAGTCGGCGAGGATCGCCGCGATCGGGTCGATGTACTCCGTCTTGTAACGGCCGATCTCGGTGGGGCCGAGCTCACCGTTGGAGGCGAGAGCCGCACAGTCACGTCCGGGCAGGTTGTAGATGACGAGCTGGACGACCAACTCGCCGGAGCCCTTCTGCGTCAGGGCCGCGTCCAGGTGGTCGCGCAGGCCCATACCGCCGTTGGCGCCCTTGATGGCGGCGATCCGGTCGAGCCAGACACCTGTCGGCTGGTTGGAGATCCGGCTTCCGCCCGGCTCGGCGGCGGCCTTCTCCGACCACTCCGGGTTCACGTAGACCTTGGCGCCCTCGTAGGGGTTGTTCACCTTGCTGCCCGCGGGGGGATCGGTGGGCGGGTCGGTCGGGTCCGGCGGGTCGGTCGGACCCGTCACATCGCCGTTGCAGGTGACGCCGTTCAGCTTGAAGGTCGCGGGGACGGTGCTGTTGCCGCTGCCCGTCGCGTTGAAGCCGAAGGAGGCGGATGAACCGGTGGCCAGCGCGCCGTTGTAGGAGAGGCTCTTCGCGGTGACCGCGGCCCCGCTCTGGGTGACGGTGGCGTTCCAGCCCTGGCTGACCTTCTCGCCGGCGGCGAACGACCACTCCAGCTGCCAGCTGGACACGGCGTCACCGGTGTTCGTGACGCTCACCGAGGCAGTGAGCCCGCCGTTCCACTGATTCTGGATCTTGTAGTCGACGGTGCAGCCGGCCGCCGCTGCTGCGGCGGTACCGAAGGGGACCGCCGCGGCGGCGGATCCCGCGGCTGCGGCGACGAGGGCTCCCGCCGCTATGAGCGCCATTCTGGGTCGGCGCAGGGTGGTGCGGCTCGTGCGGCTCATGCGAATTCCGTTTCCTCAGCTGTAGAGGGCGCGCGGAGATGACGCGGCCCGATTCCGTACGGGGTGGGGATTCCGTTCGTAGTCGCTGATCAAGGACAGGCCTGTGGAGTGGTCCCACGCGTTACAGGTCCGTCCGGTGGAGCGGGGTCCGCGGTCGTCGAACCGCTGCGTGACCCGTCGGCCGAAGCCGTGGGGACAGGGGTTCACACCGGTCTCGCCTGTGGCGAGGGGGACTTCGGTGTCGACCGGTGCGAGCGGGGACTTCCAGCGGTCCTCGTTCGCACGGACTTCTCAGTTGTGGACGCGCCGGGCGGTGGCGGCGGGCTCTGGATGCCCGCGGCCTCGTGGCCGTCGCCCGGACAGGTACGGCCGGGGTGCGCGTCGGAGCTGCCGGCGATGTCGCCGGTGTGGTGTTCCCGGGGCGGGTGCTTTCCGGCCCGGGGGAGCCGTGCCGTGGTCCTCGCCGTACGGAGAGGGGTCCTTCACGGCGCTGTGGTCGTTCTCGCCCGCATACTGCGGCTTCATCGTGGTCCGGCCCAGCCGGTACTCCTTCGTCGAGGGGGCAAGGGGGGTCCCGGCGTGCTCGTCGTCGGCCGCCCGCACGGAGGCGTCGTCGAGTAGCTCGCTGTTCCGGGCGCCCGGTTCGGGCAGCCCGTGGGTGGAGGCGGAGAGAACCGCCGGCGCAGTGGATCCGGTCGGACCGGGGCTCGCACCGATCGCAGATGTCCCGTCCGGTCTCGTTTTTGCCGCGGTGCCGGCCTCCTGGATGCCGCCGTCCACCGTGCGTACGGGGGCGGATCCGGAAGCAGCGGCCATGCGGGCGGCAACGAGGCCGGCCGTGGCGAACACTGCTCCGAGGAGCAGCCTGAACAGGTGCGAGAAGTGCGAGGGGTGACGCATGAGCGACTCCTTGCAGATCGGGCATGCCCCCTACGGCACGTCCACTGATGGAACCGCTCCCACTGGTGTGGCATGACGTTAGAGCGTCAAGTGGTGTCGGTCAACACACCAGTTCTCAACTCTTGCTATCGAAATAATTCGACTCTTCAAGTCTCTTGACTCTCTTTTTCCTCATCCCCATGCTGGGAGCGCTCCCACTGGTTCAAGGCTTGTGCTCAACCCCGCACGCCCCCCATGTCGCCGAGCCGCGAGGAGGTACCGCGCATGCCATCGGGACGCGCACGAAGAACGTGGTTACCGAGAAGACCGGGAAGAACCGGAGCCGGAAACCGACGGTTGTGGACAGCATTCGTTGCCGCACTGGCCCTCCCACTGGGTATGACCGCAGCAGCCGGTACACCGGCCCAGGCCGCAGCCGTCCAATGCAGCGTCGACTACAAGGCGAACGACTGGGGTTCGGGCTTCAGCACCGAACTCACCGTCACCAACAGGAGCACGGCCGCGATCGACGGCTGGACCCTGACCTACGCGTACGCCGGCAACCAGCAGCTCACCAACGGCTGGAACGGGACCTGGTCCCAGTCGGGCAAGAACGTCACCGTCAAGAACGCTGCCTGGAACGGCACCGTGGCCGCCGGAGCGGCGGTCACCACAGGGGCGCAGTTCTCCTACAGCGGCACCAACACCGCACCGACCACCTTCGCGGTCAACGGCACGGCGTGCACGGGCGCGCACCAGCCGCCGATCGCCGTCCTCACCAGTCCGGCGGCGGGCGCCGTCTTCTCCGCCGGCGACGCGATTCCGATGGCCGCCACCGCGGCGGCCGCGGACGGGGCGGGAATCAGCAAGGTCGAGTTCTACGACGACACCACGCTGCTGGGCACCGACACGACGTCCCCGTACACGTTCAGCGCCACAGGCCTCGCAGCCGGCGGCCACTCCGTGTATGCCAGGGCGTACGACAGCCTCGGCGCGTCCGCCGAGTCGACACCCGCCGGCATCACCGTCGTCGCGGGTCCGGCCGTCGTCGCCACACCCGCCCAACTGGGCGTTCAGCAGGGCAAGTCGGGGACCTTCAACGTATCGCTGTCCACCGCGCCCACCTCCCCGGTCACCGTCACGGTGGCGAGGACCGCGGGCAACACGGGCCTCAGCGTCACCGGCGGTGCGAGCCTCACCTTCACCTCGGCGAACTGGTCCACGCCCCAGAAGGTGACCGTCACGGCGGACGCCTCCGGCACCGGGGCCGCGACCTTCACCGTGACCGCCCCGGGCCACAGCAAGTCCGAGGTCACCGTCACCCAGCTCGCGGAGGCGAAGGACTACGACGCCCGCTTCCTCGACCTGTACGGGAAGATCACGGACCCGGCCAACGGCTACTTCTCCTCGGAGGGCATCCCCTACCACTCCGTGGAGACGCTGATCGTCGAGGCGCCCGACCACGGCCATGAGACGACCTCGGAAGCGTACAGCTACCTGATCTGGATCCAGGCGATGTACGGAAAGATCACCGGGGACTGGACGAAGTTCAACGGTGCGTGGGACACCATGGAGAAGTACATGATCCCCACCCACGCCGACCAGCCCACGAACTCCTTCTACAACGCGTCCAAGCCCGCCACCTACGCGCCCGAGCACGACACCCCGAACGAGTACCCGGCCGTCCTCGACGGTTCGGCGACCTCCGGATCGGACCCCATCGCGGCCGAGCTGAAGAGCGCGTACGGCACCGATGACATCTACGGGATGCACTGGATCCAGGACGTGGACAACGTCTACGGATTCGGCAACACGCCCGGGAAGTGCTCGGCAGGTCCCACGGAGACCGGGCCCTCGTACATCAACACCTTCCAGCGCGGGTCCCAGGAGTCGGTCTGGGAGACCGTCACCCACCCGACCTGCGACAACTTCACCTACGGCGGGGACAACGGCTACCTGGACCTGTTCACGGGTGACGCCTCCTACGCCAAGCAGTGGAAGTTCACCAACGCCCCCGACGCGGACGCACGCGCAGTACAGGCCGCCTACTGGGCGGACGTCTGGGCGAAGGAGCAGGGCAAGTCGGCCGAGGTCTCGGCGACCGTCGGCAAGGCGGCGAAGATGGGTGACTATCTCCGCTACTCCATGTTCGACAAGTACTTCAAGAAGGTCGGCAACTGCGTCGGCCCGACCACCTGCCCGGCCGGCAGCGGCAAGGACAGCGCGCACTACCTGATGTCCTGGTACTACGCCTGGGGCGGCGCCACCAACACCTCGGCAGGCTGGTCCTGGCGCATCGGATCCAGCCACGCCCACGGCGGATACCAGAACCCGATGGCGGCCTACGCGCTGAGCTCGGTCGCCGACCTCAAGCCGAAGTCGGCCACCGGGCAGCAGGACTGGGCCAAGAGCCTGGACCGGCAGATGGACTTCTACCAGTGGCTCCAGTCCGACGAGGGTGCCATCGCGGGCGGCGCCACCAACAGCTGGAAGGGCAGCTACGCCCAGCCGCCGGCCGGTACCCCGACCTTCTACGGCATGTACTACGACGAGAAGCCCGTGTACCACGACCCGCCGTCCAACCAGTGGTTCGGCTTCCAGGCGTGGTCCATGGAGCGCGTCGCCGAGTACTACCACGAGTCGGGCGACGCCCAGGCCAAGGCCGTGCTGGACAAGTGGGTCGACTGGGCCCTTTCCGAGACGACCATCAACCCGGACGGCACCTATCTCATGCCGTCCACCCTCAAGTGGTCCGGCGCCCCCGACACCTGGAACGCGTCGAGCCCCGGTGCCAACGCCGGACTCCACGTCACGGTCGCCGACTACACCAACGACGTCGGTGTGGCCGGTGCCTATGCCAGGACGCTGACCTACTACGCCGCCAAGTCCGGTGACACGGAGGCGAAGACCGTCGCCGAGGGTCTGCTCGACGGCATGTGGAGCCACTACCAGGACGACGCCGGTGTCGCGGTGCCCGAGACGCGCGCCGACTACAACCGGTTCGACGACCCGGTGTACGTCCCGAACGGCTGGACGGGCGCCATGCCCAACGGAGACACCGTCGACAACGACTCGACGTTCCTCTCCATCCGGTCGTTCTACAAGGACGACCCGAACTGGCCGAAGGTGCAGGCATACCTGGACGGCGGAGCCGCCCCGGTCTTCACCTACCACCGGTTCTGGGCACAGGCCGACATCGCCCTGGCTCTGGGGGCATACGCGGATCTCCTGGAGTGACTGACCGCACCTGAACGACCGCTTCCCCAGGGGTCCCGGCCGTCGGCAGCAGCCGCCGGCTGCCGGGACCCCGTTCAGCGCGCACAGGGGGCTCGCGGACATCCGCGTCCCCGGGCATGATCATGCGATGACATGGACAGCACCCGAAGCCATCCGCACCACAGGACCGCTGACCGGAGGTGAGCGCGAGACCCTGGCCGGGTTCCTGGCCTTCTACCGCAGCACACTCCTGCAGAAGTGCGCCGGTCTGACGGGCGAGCAACTGGCCTCCCAGACCGTCGAACCCTCCAACCTCACCCTGCTCGGCCTGATCAGACACATGGCCAAGGTCGAACGCATCTGGTTCCGCGAGGGCTTCGCGGGCCGTTCGCTGGAACCGATGTACGACCCGGAGAAGGGCAAGGACGCCGATTTCGAGGACCTGTCACCGGAGCGCGCCCCCGACGACTACGCCCGCCTGGTCGAGGAGATCCGCCTCGCCGACGAGGCCGCGGCCGGAGCCTCGCTGGACGAGACCTTCACCCGGCGCGGCACGCTCTACTCGCTGCGCACGGTGCACGTCCACATGATCGCCGAATACGCGCGGCACATCGGCCACGCGGACCTGCTGCGGGAACGCCTCGACGGCAGCACCGGAGCCTGAGTGCTGCGCCTGCACTACAGGATCTGGCGTAGTCGGCACAACCCGGCGGACTGAAACCGCCCGACGGGGTCACACGGAAGGTATGACGTCCACTGACGTAAGGACAGACAGCAAGGGCGAACCCGGCCATGGCGACACGCCGCGCCGCCGCGCCCGCACGCGAGGATGCCTGCCGTTCGCCGGGGTGTGCGCGGCGGCGCTGGTCCTGCTGTTCCTGGGCAGCAGGCTCAGCCTGGTGCCCGGATTCGGAGACCTCTTCGGCGAGGAGACCACCGACCGCTCCGGTCCCGCGGTCCTCAAGTCCATCCAGGACATGAGCGCCTACGAGGCCGCGTCGGGCAACTTCCAGGTCGTCGTCGACCTGGAGAAGGACGCCAAGTTCCTGCCCGACGCCATCCGGGGCACCCGCACTCTGTACGTCGGCGCGGGCACGGTCGGGGCCTCCGTCGACCTCGGGAAGGTCGGGGCGAACGGGGTGCGCGTCAACGAGGACCGCACCACGGCCGAACTCCGCCTGCCCCACGCGGTGCTGGGCAAGCCCGCCCTGAATCCGGACCGCTCCTACGCCGTGTCCAAGCAGCGGGGACTCCTCGACCGGCTGGGCGACTTCTTCTCCGACAACCCCGGCAGCGAACAGGCCGTCAACAAACTGGCCGCCAAGCACATCGGCGAGGCGGCGAAGGAGAGCGGGCTCACGGAACGGGCGGAGAAGAACACCACCTCCATGCTCCAGGGACTGCTCGGCTCGCTCGGATTCGAGAAGGTGACCGTCACCTACACCGATGCGGCCACCTGACCCCGCGCACCCGTGCCGCGGCGGCACCAGGGCCCTCGGGGCACGGCTGTTCAGCGGCGAGCGCCCCCCACGGCATGGCGTGACGACTGTGCGGAATTGGACGGTTACCCAACGGCGGCCGTCCGCCACGACCCCTGCACCGGCGAGTTCCTGGGAGACGCGCGGCCCGGCCCCCAGTGGCTGCGCACCGGTCAGCGCCTGGACCGCTTCGGTTCGGAGCACGGCGGCTACCTCGCGCCGGCCGGAGACGCGTACGAGGAGCGCGCCCTGCCCCCGCAGAACCTGAACACCCCTGACGCGGACGTCCCTTGCGACTACCGCGTCTACAAGGTCGCCAAGCCGTTCTGGGTCTGGCAGGGCAGCATCGCCCCCTGGGTCGAGCAGTCCGGAGGAGGTCAGCAGATCAAGCTCGACGCCGTCTTCCTCGGCCCGGGCGAGGGACAGCGGCTCAACGTGAAGTGGCTGCTGGACCACGACTACCTCACCCCCGCGGGCGGGTAGGCGGGAGCAGCCCATGGAACGCCGGGAACTGCGGGAAGCGCTGGACGCGGCAGGCGTCGCGGACGGCTACTACAGGATCGAAGGCGTTCACGAACCGGTCCCCACACCCCCGGACTTCCTGCTCCTCAGGAAGGCGCCCGACGGGGTGTGGGAGACCGGTGCGTACGAGCGCGGGACGTACGAGGTGATCGCCCGGCACCCCGACGAGGCCTCGGCCTGCGCACACCTCATGCGCCTCCTCGTCGGCGCGGGCTGAGCGGGCGGCGGGCCGGTTTGCCGGAACGGCAAGTTCTCTTGTCCGCTCCTGCGCCGGAGCCGAATCATGGTGGCAGCCGGCCCCACGGACCGACGTGGGCCGGCCCCGGCAGCCCGAGGAGAGACATGCCCCAGCCCCTTCCCGCCGCAGAGCCCTCCGTGACCGTCCCCGGGGCGGTCCACCGTCTGGTGGACGTCCCCGGCGGCCGGATCCATCTGCTCGAACAGGGGACGGGCCCTCTCGTCCTCCTCGTCCACGGATTCCCCGAGACCTCGTACTCCTGGCGTCATCAGCTCGCGGCCCTCGCCGCCGCGGGCTACCGCGCGGTCGCCGTCGACGTACGCGGCTACGGGCGTTCCTCGGCCCCGGATCCCGTGGAGGCCTACCGGATGACGGCGCTGGTCGCCGACGCCGTCGGTGTCGTCCACGCGCTGGGCGAGGAGACAGCGACAGTCGTCGGCCACGACTGGGGCTCTCCCATCGCCGCCAACTGCGCGCTGCTGCGGCCCGACATGTTCACCGCCGTGGGCATGCTCAGCGTCCCCTACGCCCCTTGGAACCCGGTCCGGCCGACCGACGGCTTCGCCCGTATCGGCGGGAGCGAGGAGTTCTACGTCAGCTACTTCCAGCAGCCCGGCCGCGCCGAGGCGGAGATCGAACCCGACGTACGCGGATGGCTCGCCGGCTTCTACACCTCGCTCTCCGCCGACACGATGCCGGGGCCCGGCGCCGAGAGCCCGTTCTTCGTGCCCGCCGGCGCGGCCATGAGCGGCCGCTTCACCCGCGGCCCCCTGCCGTCCTGGCTCACCGAGTCCGAACTGGACGTCTACGCGGCCGAGTTCGAGAGGACCGGCATGACCGGCGCACTCAACCGGTATCGCAACGTCGACCGCGACTGGGAGGACCTGGCTGTGTGGGACGGGGCCCGGCTCACCGCCCCCGCGCTCTTCGTCGGCGGTGCCCTGGACTCCTCCACCACCTGGATGGCCGACGCGATCGCCGCCTACCCCACCACGCTCCCCGGGCTCGTCTCCTCGCACATCCTGGACGGGTGCGGCCACTGGATCCAGCAGGAACGTGCCGCGGAGGTCAACGCCCTGCTCACGAAGTGGCTGCACACCGTGCACCCGTGACCGCCGCGTGTCGGAGTCGGGGGCCGGACGGGGGACGGGCCATGGTGGTCGTATGAACAGTGCAGGGATTCTCGCCGATGCGTTCGAGCGCATCCATGAAGCGGTGCACGCCGCCGTCGAAGGTCTCCCGTCCGAGGACCTCAACGCCAGGCTCGACGACGACGCCAACTCGATCGCCTGGCTCGTCTGGCACCTCACCCGTGTCCAGGACGACCATGTCGCCGACGCGGCGGGGACCGAACAGCTCTGGTTCGCGAAGGACTGGGCGTCCCGCTTCGAACTGCCCCTCGAAAAGGGCTCGACCGGCTACGGCCACAGCAGCGCGCAGGTCGCCTCGGTACGGGTGGAGTCGCCCGCCCTCCTCCTCGACTACTTCGACGCCGTGCACGCGCGGACCCTCGACTTCGTCCGCGGACTCGACGGCCGCGCCCTCGAACGCGTGGTCGACGACTCCTGGTCGCCCCCGGTCACCCTGGGCGTGCGGCTCGTCAGCGTCATCGCCGACGATCTGCAGCACGCCGGTCAGGCAGCCTTCGTCCGCGGTGCGCTGGAGCGCCGGTAGGCAGCCTGCCCGGCCCGCGCGTAGTGCCCCGGGCTCGTGCCGACCACCCGCTTGAAGTGCCGGGAGAAGTGCGACTGGTCGTAGAACCCCACCGAGGTCGCCACCTCCGGCGCGCGCATCCCCCCGAGCAGCAGACGCCGGGCCAGATCGACCCGGCGCGCCGTCAGGTACTGGTGCGGGGCCATACCGAACTCACGGCTGAAGGCCCGTACCAGGTGGGTGTGGTGGGAGTGCAGCAGCTCCGCCGCCTCGCGGAGCGTCACACCCTCCACGACGTGCTCGTCGAGCAGCTCCCGCAGCCGGTGGGCGAGCTTGGGATCGGGCACCGGCGGGGCGGCGGACTCGTCGCGCAGGTGGTGGGCGAGGCGTTCGGAGACGAGCGAGAGACGGCTCTGCGCCTCCAGTTCGTCGCCGGGCCGCTCCAGCGTCCGGTGGAGCTGGTCGACGCGGTGCCGGAGCCGGGGATCGTGCAGCACGGGGCGGTCCACCGCGCGCCCGGCCAGCCCGGCGTCGATCTGCGAGGTGTTGAGATACAGGACGCGCTTGCGGAAGCCCTCGGGAGTCGCCGCGTCGCCGTTGTGGGGGACGTGCGGAGGCAGCAGCGTCACCACCGAGCTGGGCGCTCCGTGTTCATGACGGTCCAGGTCGTAGCGGACCATTCCCTCGTCGACGATGAGCAGCGTCCACGCGTCGTGCGTGTGCATGGGATACGCGTGGTCCGCGAAGTGGGCGTGGAAGACCTCGTCGATTCCCTCGACCCGCGGACGCCACGCGGTGATGTCCGGACGTGCACCCATGGTTGAACCATACAAGAACCCCACCGTGGCCCGGCGTGCAAAGTTCGTACAAGACCCGCGGTGGTGGCCGGCGCCAGGCTGTCTCCATGACCGACGAGAACGCACCCGTACGCTTCGACACCAAGATCGCGGTACTGCTCCGCGACGACCTGGAGACCTGGCAGCGGCTCAACGTCACCGCCTTCCTGGTCAGCGGCCTCGGCACGAAGGTCCCCGAAGTCGTCGGCGAACCGTACGCGGACGCCGACGACACCCCCTACCTGCCCATGTTCCGCCAGCCGGTCCTCGTGTTCGCCGGTTCGAAGGAACTGCTGACGACCGCCCACACCCGGGCGGTGAGCCGGGGCGCGACCCTGGCCGTGTTCACTTCCGACCTCTTCGCCACCGGCCATGACGAGGCCAACAGGGCAGCCGTCCGTGCCGTGTCGCGGGACGCGATGGACCTGGTCGGCCTGGCCGTCCACGGGCCCCGCAACGCCGTGGACAAGATCCTCAAGGGCGCTTCCATGCACCCCTGACCGGTGCCCCGGCGTCACCGCCCGGATACTCCCGGGCACACCCGTGCGGGTGATGCTTCCCGGTGCCATACTCGAACCAAGTCCGCTTGACAGGCTTGTCACTGTCTCCGAAAGGCGACGCGTCATGAACTGGGCATCGTGGACTACCCTCGGTGTCTTCGCGGGAACCGGCGGAGTGCGCACCGAAGAGGTAGGTGTCGTGAGCGGTGATCTCACCGTGCACACGACGTGGACCGAAGGGCAGGCAGAGGTAGCCGTGCAGTACAGCGGTGCCTCGGACTGGTTCACACTGGCCGGCAGTCCGGTGCCGTGCCGTTCGGAGGAGGAAAGCCGGACCTTCCACCAGAGTGTCGTCGACGCCGTACGCGCCGGCGGCGGAGCAACGGTTCCGGTTCCGCACACGGTGGAGTGACCGACCCCGGCGGCTCCGGTACGTCAGCCCTCGGCGAAGCGCATGACGTACCGCCGCTGCCAGGGAGTTTCCACGGCCCTGGGGTGGTAGTGCCCGCGTACGTACGCGACCGCCTCGGCCGCCGGCACGCCGTCCAGCACGGCCAGACAGGCAAGCGCCGTACCGGTGCGTCCCCTGCCGCCCGCGCACGCGACCTCCACCCGGTCCAGCTCTGCCCGCCGCCATGTCTCGCTCAGCACCGCACGCGCGGCCGGGCGGTCGGCGGGCAGAAGGAAGTCCGGCCAGCGCAGCCACCTCGACTCCCAGGCCACCGGGGGTGGGGAAGCGCCCAGGAGGTGGACCGCGAAGGTGGGCGTGAGCCCTTCGGGGAGCGGGCGCCGCAGACCGCGCCCTCGGACAAGCCGCCCCGAAGGCAGCCGCAGCACCCCTTCACCTGCCGGATTCCAGCTGTCCATGGCGCTGCTCAGGCCTTCCCGTCGTGGTCCTCCGCCAGAAGGGTAGCCAGCTCGTCGACCGCCTCCGGCGCGCCTTCGCCCACAGCGGACAGCACCAGCTCATCGCCGTGCTGGGCGGCCAGCGAGAGCACCGAGAGCATGCTCCGGGCATCGACCGGATCGCGGCCGTCGCGGGCGACGGTCACCGGGACCGGCAGACGCGTGGCCGCCTGCACGAAGAGCGAGGCCGGACGGGCGTGCAGTCCGCTGCGGGAGCCGACGGAGACGGTGCGCTGGTACATGGGTTCACTCCTGTGGTGTGGGGATCTGTGGTGACGGATGGTGAGGAGCAGAGGATCAGACAGCTGCGGCGACCTCGGCGCCCTTCGCGGGGGAGGCGGTCTCCGGATCGCGGCGCATTCCCTTGAGGGCGAGGAGCAGGGCGGTGGACACCGCCGTTCCGGCGGCGATCGCCAGCAGGTAAAGGAACGGCTCGCCGATCAGCGGGACGACGAACACGCCACCGTGCGGGGCCCGGAGCGTGCAGCCGAAGGCCATGGAGAGCGCACCCGTGACCGCGCCGCCCGCCATCGCGGACGGGATCACCCGCAGCGGATCGGCCGCGGCGAACGGGATCGCACCCTCGGTGATGAAGGAGGCGCCCAAGACCCACGCGGCCCTGCCGTTCTCGCGCTCGGTCCGGGTGAACAGCCTGCCGCGCACGGTCGTGGCGAAGGCCAGCGCCAGCGGAGGCACCATCCCGGCCGCCATCACCGCGGCCATGACCTTGAGGCTGCCGGGGGTCGGATCGGCCAGGCCGCCGACCGCGAAGGCGTACGCCACCTTGTTCAGCGGGCCGCCCATGTCGAAGCACATCATCAGCCCGAGCACGACGCCGAGGATGACGGCGTTGGAGCCCGAGAGGCCGTTCAGCCAGTCGGTCAGGGCGTTCTGGAGCGAGGCGATCGGCTTGCCGACCACGATGAACATGAGGAAGCCGACCGCGGCCGAGGCAAGCAGGGGGATCACCAGCACCAGCATGATGCCGCGCAGCGTGGGATGCACCTTGACCCGCTGGATCGCCCTCACCACCGCACCCGCGAGCAGACCCGCGACCAGGCCGCCGAGGAATCCCGCGTCGATGGTGAGGGCGATGGCGCCGCCGACGAACCCGGGCACGAGAGCGGGCCTGTCGGCCATCCCGTAGGCGATGTACCCGGCGAGCACCGGGACCAGGAAGCCGAAGGCGGCACTGCCGATCTGGTTGAGCAGGGCGGCCCAGCTGTCCGCCTCGCCCCACACGAAGTGGTCGGCCACGGACTTCGCGCTCGCGATCTCGTAGCCGCCGATGGCGAACGAGAGGGCGATGAGCAGTCCTCCGGCCGCGACGAACGGCACCATGTAGCTGACGCCGGACATCAGATAGGTCCGCAGCCGGACGCCGAAGTGCCCTGGAGCGGCGTCGGGGCCACCTGCGCCCGCGTCCTCGCGGGCGTCGGAGATCCGGCTGATCTCTCCCCGCTCGGCCTTGCGCCGCGCCTCGGCGATGAGCTCGGCCGGCCGGTTGATCCCGGCCTTCACCCCGGTGTCGACGACCGGCTTGCCGCCGAACCGCGCCCTCTCCCGCACCTCCACGTCATGAGCCCAGATGACGGCGTCCGCTGCGGCGATCACTGCCGGATCCAGCCGCTCGAACCCCGCCGAGCCCTGGGTCTCCACGTGCAGCACGACACCCTCGGCGCGTGCGGCGGCCTCCAGCGATTCGGCTGCCATGTAGGTGTGCGCGATGCCGGTCGGACAGGAGGTGACGGCGACGATCCTGAAAGGCTCGGCGACCGCGGGCTCGGCGGCCTCCGGGCCGGCAGCGGCCCCGGTCGCGCCGGCCTCCGCGGGGACCTGTTCGCCGCTGATCAGGGCGGCGGCGACAGCGGGATCGCTCTCCGCCCGCAGCGCGCCGGTGAATCCGGGGTCCATGAGCCGCCGGGCCAGGGCCGACAGGATGGTGAGGTGGTCGTCGTCCGCGCCCGCGGGCGCGGCGATCAGGAAGATCAGATCCGCGGGCCCGTCCGGAGCACAGAAGTCGATGCCCCGGGGGCTGCGGCCGAACGCCAGCGTCGGCGCGGTGACATGCTCGCTCCGGCAGTGCGGAATGCCTATGCCGCCGTCGAGACCGGTCGGCATCTGGGCCTCACGGGCCGCCACATCGGCGAGAAACCCGTCGAGGTCCGTGACACGGCCGGCCGTGACCATCCGGTCGGCCAGTGAACGGGCGGCAGCGCTCTTCGTCTCGGCGGACAGATCGAGATCGACCAGTTCCGCGGTGATCAGCTCACTCATCGCGGGGCTCCTTGCTCGTGGACCGTCCGGGGGACGGCGCGGGGGGACGGGGAGTCGTACGACCGGACGGGGGCCGGGCGGTCACAGGGCCCGCTCCGGCAGAACCAGGTCCACGGGGACGTCCGCGGTGGTGACGACCGCGGACGGATCGAGGTCATCGGGCGTCGGCATGACGCTCCCGGGCAGCTGCACGGCGGCGGCGCCGTGCGCCACCGCTGCGGCGAGGGCAGCCCTGCCCGTGCCGCCGGCGGACAGGAACCCCGCCAGGGAGGCGTCTCCCGCTCCGACGTCGCTCCGCACCGCATCCACCGGGGCGGCAGCGAACTGCGCTCCCGAAGGCTCCACCAGCAGTTGTCCGCAGGCTCCCAGGCTGGCGAGCACCGAACGGGCGCCGAGCTCGCACAGCTCCTGCGCCGCCTTGAGCGCGTCGCCGACCGTGGCGAGCGGACGGCCGACGGCCTCGGCGAGCTCCTGCGTGTTCGGCTTGATCACATCCGGCCGCTCCGGCAGCGCGGCGAGCAGCGCGGCGCCGGAGGTGTCGAGAGCGATCCGGACACCGGCGCGGTGACTTCGGGCTACCAGCTCGGCGTACCAGCGGGGCGGCAGGCCACGCGGCAGACTTCCGCAGCAGGCGATCCAGTCCGCCCCCGCCGACCGGGCCCTGACCGTGTCCAGCAGGGACTCGGCCTCGGCGGTGGTGATCTCGGGGCCCGTGGCGTTGACCTTGGTGAGCGTTCCGTCGGGCTCGACGAGAGTGATGTTGACACGGGTGCTGCCGGCGATCGGCACACCGGCGGCCTCGATGCCGTGCTCGCCGAGGAGCCGCGCGAGCAGTGCGCCCTCCGGCCCGCCCAGCGGCGCGACCGCGACCGTACGGTGCCCGGCGGCGGCGATCGCGCGGGAGACGTTGACACCCTTGCCGCCGGGGTCGACCCGGTCGGCGGTGGCCCGCAGGACGGCACCGCGGGTGAGACCCGGCAGTTCATAGGTCCGGTCCAGGCTCGGATTGGGGGTGACGGTGAGGATCATGCGCGCACTACTTCCGTGCCCCGGCTCTCGATGTCCCGGGCGGCCTCGGGGCTGAGCCCCGCATCGGTGATGAGCAGGTCGACCTGGGACAGGTCGCCGAAGCGCGCGAAGTGCTCCTGGCCGCCCTTGCCCGAGTCGGCGAGAAGGACCACCCGGCGGGCTGCCGCGATCACGGCGCGCTTCACCGCGGCCTCGGCCAGGTCCGGGGTGGTGAGGCCGCCCTCGAGGGAGAAGCCGTTCGTGGCGAGGAAGACCACGTCCGCGTTGATCTCGGCGTACGCGCTCAGGGCCCAGGCGTCCACGGCAGCGCGGGTGCGGTGCCGGACCCGTCCGCCGACCAGATGCAGGGCGATGTCCGGGTGGTCGGACAGACGGGCGGCCACGGGCAGGGCGTGGGTGACCACGGTGAGGCGGGAGTCGATCGGCATGGCGGCGGCCAGCCTGACGGTCGTGGTTCCGGCGTCGATGATGATGTTGCCGTCGGCGGGGAGTTCGCTCAGGGCGGCGGCCGCGATGCGGTCCTTCTCGCCGGCCGCCACGGTGTCGCGTTCGGCGAGATCCGGTTCGAAACCGAGCCTCCCGGCCGGGATCGCTCCGCCGTGCACCCGGCGGAGAAGCCCCGCCCTGTCGAGTGCCTTGAGATCACGGCGCACGGTCTCCGCGGTCACCTGGAACTGCTCGGCCAGGGACAGCACGTCGACACGGCCGCTCTCGCTCGCGATGCGGAGAATCTCCTGCTGCCGCTCCGGTGCGTACATGTGGTTACGTTTCCGTTTCATGCCCGAGTCTGTTGTTTCACCGGCAGACTACGGACACGCCTCAAGAAAGTAAACACATTCGGACGAGACGTGGGCGGGGACGAACTTCGGACTCCGTCGCGCGGCCCGGGCCCCTCCGTGGGGGCCCGAGGTGCTCAGCGGGGACGGTGCGTGGCCGCGGACCGGCTCAGCGGTCGGACCCGCAGGGGCGCTCCGAGCATCTGGTGGCCGCCGCTGGCCTGCATGCGCACCTCGCCGCGCTCGCTGATCTCGGCGCGCACGATTCCGGTCTCGTCCTCGTAGACGGGGTAACCGCCCGCACCGGAGCGGGCCGTGAGGTGCACGACGACCACGTCGTCCTCGGCGCCGCCCGCCTGGAACATGAGCTCGTAACTCTCCGGGTAATCCATGACCGACCTCCCGACCGGGCGGGCACGTGGCGGCGACCGCCCGTCGTCCTCCATTGTTTCCCACGGGGGAGCACGGCGCTTCGGGAGCCCGGATAAGTGACCTTGTGTGACTGCGGATGCGGAATGGGTGAGCCGGGGCGACCATCATCTGCAAGGGATCGGACGCGTGCTGTCGGCTTCGCACGGCCGCCCGTGACGCCAGGCGGTTCCGCCGGCGCGATCGGACTTCGTCGGCGCGGGGCCCACGGGCTCCCGGCCGCCCTGTGGAGAGGAACTGCCGTGCTGATGGCCAATCCCGCAACGCTGCGGAATCTCGTCAAGCGCTACGAGTCACTGCGAAGTGCCCATGCGCGGCTCGGTACTTCCGAGAGCAGCCGTCGGCTGGAGGACGTGTCGTACACCCTCTGCGTCACGACCGGGACCAGGACCGTGCCGGACGCGCTGGCCGCGGCGGCGGCCCGGCTGGGCGCCGTGCCCTCCGCGGGTCCGCTCGGGAAGTCGGCCGGACCGGCCGAGGTGCAGCTGACCGCCTGACGCCGCACAGTGCCCACGGGGATGACGCCGGTTCCACGGAACCGGCGTCATCCGCGTGTGTGGATGGCGTGTCGCCCGGGGGTGCCGGGCGACACGCCGAATGGGCGGACGATGCCGTCGATCGGGTGACACCCGCCGGTCGGACAACATGACTGTTCGTGTGGGCGGCTAGGCATGCCAGCATGAGATTTGAGCCCCGCCGAAATAAGACCGTTTCCCTGCGTTCCCGCCGCCTCCGCGTCGCGGGAGGCGCCCTGTGTGCCGCCGCCCTCGCGGCCACCCTTGTGACCGGTTGCGGCCAGGACAGCGGTGACAAGACCGCCGCGGCCACCTCGGAGGCCGCGAAGGTCCTTCCGAAGCAGACGACCAGCCCCTCCGGCAGCCCGTCCGCGACGGCCCAGCTGACCGAGGCGCAGACCAAGCGCAAGGACCTGCTCTCGAACGTCAAGATCACTTTCGACAAGGCGGCCACCACGGCCGTCGGTGAGGTGTCCGGCGGCAAGCTGGTCGATCTCGACCTCGAGCCCCTCGACGAGGACGATGACGATGACGCGACCGGCAGCCCCAGCCCGACCGGAAGCCCGACCGGCAGTCCGACCGGCAGCCCCAGCCCGACCGGAAGCCCGACCGGCAGTCCGAGCCCGACCGGCTCCGCCAGCCCCAGCGGCAGCTCCGACGCGCCGAAGTGGGTCGCCGAGGTCGTCGAGGAGGACGGCACCGCGCACGACGTGACCATCGACGCCGTGTCCGGAAAGGTCCTCGACTCCACGACGGACCCCGACCAGAGCGACGCCGACAAGCAGGAGCTGGCGGATCAGGTCGCCAAGGCGACACAGACCCCCGAGCAGGCCGCCAAGGTCGCCACCGACAAGGCGGACGGCTGGGTCACCTCGATGAGCCTCGACGAGAACGACAGCCAGGTCCTGGTCTGGCAGATCGACGTGGTCACCAAGGACTGGAACAAGACCGTCTTCGACGTGGACGCTGCCAAGGGCACGATCACGGACGAGCAGGTCGACGACAACTGATCACCGCACCATCCCGGACCACTCATCGGTGGCGGACCGCTTCGCGGTGCGCCGCCGATGCGCATTCCCGGCACGCGCGGGCCGGAGGGCGCCAGGCTCAGCCGCCGGGGGCCGCCAGATACCGGGTGAAGCGGAGCCCGGGCTTCCCCATCAGCGTGAGGGTGCCGGCCTCGGCGAATCCCGCACGGGCCAGCACCGTCCTGGAACCCGCGTTGTCCACCGTCGTCCTGGCCCTCAGCACGGTCAGTCCGTACTCCGCGAGGGCCAGCGCGCACACGTCTCGGACCGCCGAGGTGGCGAGCCCCCGCCCCGAGGCCCGCTCGGCGACGCGGTACCCGAGCTCGGCGGCCCCGTCCTCGACATCGACGAGGTTGAACCGTCCCAGCACCGCGCCCCCGCTGTCCGCCACGACATGGAAGTGGTGCAGTCCCGCCGCCTGTTCGGCGAGCAGCTCGGCGTGACGCGCGGCGAACCCGGTGAAGAAATCGTCCCCCCGGTCCGGGATCGAGGCGGCGAAGTACGCGCGATTCTCACGCTCGAAGGCGAGCAGGGCCGGAGCGTGATCAGGGCGAAGGCGCTCGAGGACGGTCATGCGGCGACGATACAGAGCCGCTGCCGCCGGGACCCCCGGGGGAGTGCTGCCCAGGCCGCCCGGCCGTGCGGTCCGCGCTCACAGCCGGGCCCCGACAGCGGCGCCGTTGCGCGGCACGAGGAAGGCCGGGGACGACGGCAGGGAGCCGACCGCCCCGCGCGCTCCAGTGATCGGGCCCGTGTCCGTGCTGATGACCGCGGCGTCGTTCCAGGTGCCGCCGATGTCCCAGGAGTTGCCGCTGGACGCGGTATCCGCGCCGACCGCGGCCGGGCGTGCGTCCGAGACGGACAGATTCGCGGTGAGCGTCGCCCGCGCCCCCGCGGCGGCGTCGTCGCCGTCCACCGCCACGACGATGGGCGACGTGGCGGCCGAGGCGTCGTCCGGTGCCGCTGAGATGACGGCCCCCAGGACCACTGCCAGGGACGGGCCGACGATACGCATACGAGCTCCCGGTTCACGATGAGGCGGCTGACGGAAGGACAGTCGTCGCCGTGGCCCGGAACGTTGCCCCCTTCACGTCGGAGGCCGCCGTCACGGAACGAGTCCTGAGTGTCGTTTCCGCCGGGCCGTGCTGCGAATGTCCGTACGAAGGGTGACCTCGGCCCGTCGGTCGCGTTGTACAGGGCGTGCCTCCCTCCTCTCCGAGTTCGCCCCCCGCCCCGGCCCCGCCGGCCGTGAAGCCGAATCCCTTCCTGCTGACGCCCCGCCAGGGGGAAGCAGCACGTGAGCTCCTGGCCCATGTGTCCTCGCTGCCGCTGAAGGGGGCCGATGCGCGGCTCCTCGCGGTGGTGGTCACCATCCGTGCGGCGCGGAGCGGGATCGGCAATCTCACCGGCCAGGATCTGCGTTCCCTCCGCCTGGCCGACGCCGAGGGGGCCGTCGTCGCCGTCTCCGCCCTCGGCTGGCAGGGTCAGGAGGCGCTGCTCGGGGACGACCTCGTCACTCCTGTGGCGATCACTCTGCCGGAATTCGCCGACCGCCGGCTGCCCTTCGGCAAGGTGATGCGGTCCCGGGTCTCGGGATGGACGACCAGGACGCTGTCCGCCAAGCCCGTCAAGAAGACCTCGACCGCCGCACGGCTGGCAGCCCTCTACCTCGCGGCCCACGGGCCGGCCGACGAGCGCGGCACCCTGCCCGCCGACCTGCCTGCGGACTGCCTGCCCGCTCTGCCGGAACTGCTCGCCAAGGGCTTCCTGCGGGAGCTGGACGGAAGCGGCTATCTGCTCGGCGAAGCCGTGCGGCACCTCTCGGGCATGCGCCCCGTGCCCGTTGTCCCGCCCCGGGCGGACGACGGCCCGGTGGAGCAGACGCCGAGCTGGGACGAGTGGAAGGCCGGGGTGAGC
This sequence comes from Streptomyces sp. NPDC002125, assembly GCF_053593715.1. NCBI lineage: Bacteria > Bacillati > Actinomycetota > Actinomycetes > Kitasatosporales > Streptomycetaceae > Streptomyces > Streptomyces sp. NPDC002125. The sequence goes on from NZ_JBSFDD010000028.1 coordinate 92,795, forward strand.
GTCGCCCTGCGGCGGCACGTCGAGGCCGTCGAGAAGTGCGCCGACTGCTCGTTGTCCACCGTCAGGGTGTCGGAGGCCTTCATGCGCAAGGCCGTGCCCGCCCAGTTCGAGGAGAAGGTGCGCAGGGCCTACGGCGTCTGGGAGGCGAGGTATCCCGACCAGGGGCCTCCCGCGGCCCGGTTCGCGGCCTCCTTCCGGGCCTCGCACGGCCACGGACCCTCCGTCAAGCAGCTCTGCAAGGGGATGGGCTGGGGAAAGATGTCCAGGGACCTGCGGATCTTCGTCATCCGCCGGCTGATCGCCGACGGGTGGCTGATGAACACCGATCCGGTGCCGTGGACCCTGCGCCCCGGCCGGAACGCCCAGGCCGGCGCGGCGGGTGCCGCGACGTCAGCCGGGGCGCCCGCGCGCCGCCCCGCGCCGTAGGCCCCGGCCCCTCACCTCTGTCCGTACTCCCGGCGGCCGTCGACTCGGGCCCGCGCGGTTCGATGTGCTTGCGATGGGCATGTCAGGCGTAGCCGCGTGCCCCCACCACGCGCCGACCGGGAGGACACAGTGAAGAGCAGAGCCCCGATCCGCAAGGTCTCACTCGTCGTCGCCAGTGCCGTCGCACTGGTCGTCGCATCGGGAAGCAGCGCGTTCGCGGCCCCGCCGGCCGCGCTGCCCGCCGCCGCGGACGGACTGGAACAGACCTTCCAGCCCGCGTACGACTACGACACGGACGGCTGCTATCCCACGCCGGCCATCGGCCCCGACGGGACGATCGCCGCCGGACTCAACACCACCGGCGCCGTGAACGGGAGCTGCCGTGACGCCGTGGATCTGGACAACACCAACGGCTACGCCCGCTCCAAGTGCAACAACGGCTGGTGCGCGGTCATGTACGGCCTCTACTTCGAGAAGGACCAGGCGGTGGCGGGCAGCGGGCTCGGCGGCCACAGGCACGACTGGGAGCACGTCGTGGTCTGGATCCAGGACGACGTGGCCCGCTACGTCTCCACCTCAGCCCACGGCGACTTCGACGTCCACGCCGCCGGGGCGATCCGCTGGGACGGAACACATCCCAAGATCGTGTATCACAAGGACGGGTTGAGCACCCACTGCTTCCGCCCCGCGAACTCCAACGACGAGCCGCCCGAGAACCATTACCACGGCTGGCGCTACCCGGCCCTCGTCGGCTGGAACGGCTACCCGGCAGGGCTGCGCGACAAACTGAGCCAGGCCGACTTCGGCAGCGCCGTCTTCGGCCTCAAGGACGGCAATTTCAACAACCACCTGGAAAAGGCCGAACCGGCCGGAATCCCCTTCGACTCCTACGCCTGAGGAACGGACCGCCCGGCGGGCAGGGGTGGCGTCGAGCCCCCGTGACCCGCCGGGCCGACGGGGCGTCAGCGCTCCGACAGCTCCGTGGGCGCCTCCTGGACCACCCAGCCGTTGCCGTCCGGGTCGGAGAAGGACATGAACGAGTTCCAGGTGTCACCCTTGCCCTCCTCCCAGCCCGTCGCCCCCACATGCCGGATCGGGGACACGTCGACGCCTCGGCCCGTCAGCTCCGCACGCGCCGCCTCGATGTCCGTGACGCAGACCTGGAGTCCCTGGAGCGTGCCGGGAGCCATCACCTCCATACCGGGAGCCGCGGGCATGCCCTGGAGCATGGCGATCGAACACCGTGAGCCGGGCGGGGTCAGCTGGATGATGCGCATCCCCGGAGCGACCTCGTCGTCCAGATCCAGCTTGAAGCCTGCCTTCTCGGCGTAGAACTCCTTCGCCCGGTCCATGTCGGTGACGGGGACGGGGATGACCTCGAGTGTCCAGTTCATGGAGCCTCCTCAGCAGAGCCAGTACGCCTGGCGGGAATGGGTCGCCCTCGGCCGAGCCGGGACGGGGAGGGCGCCGCGGCGGAGTCCGAAGGAGGTCCACCATCACCCGGCAGGGTGCCGGCGCGCACCTGGAAACGCCGTCCGGCCCCACACCGTGACCATGTGCGCCGTAACGCCGTGCGCTCCCGGTCCGTTCCGTGCCGTTCCACGTCACTCCGTTGCCGCGCCCGGTCCGTGACGGCCGGATGTGCCGCAGATTGCGGTCACGTGGCAGCGCGCCGGAAATCATCGACAGCGGGGTTTCCCCGCCCGCAGTGTGGATCTTCGCAGACAGCGCTTTCCAAGCTTCGGAGGATCCACCATGCTCCCCGTCCGTCCAGGGCGCCGCAGATTCGCGGCGGTGAGCGCTGTGGCCGCTCTCGCCGGCCTGCTCGCCGCCCCGTCCGTACACGCCGCTCCCGCAGGGGACAAGGCCGGTCACGCCGCCCAGCCACAGACCCGCAGGATTATGGAGGCCCTCGACCGGGGGCTCGTCGCCGTACCTTCGGGAAAGGGCACGTTCCTCAGCTGGCGGCTGCTCGGCACGGAGTACGGCTCCGACATCGCCTTCAACGTCTACCGGGGCGGCAAGCGGCTGAACCACCGGCCCGTCACCTCCTCCACCACCTACCAGGACGACAGCCGCGGGCACGGCGCCTACACGGTGCGCGCGGTCGTCGACGGCCGTGAGAGGAAGGCGAGTGGCGGCGGCGCCCTGGACCTCGCGAAGGGGTACGCGGAGATACCGCTGGCCGATGCCGCCGGGTACACCGTCCAGCACGCCTGGCCCGGTGACCTCGACGGTGACGGCAGCTACGAGCTCGTGGTCAGCCGGCTGTCCGGCACCCGGGACCGGCCGGACCTGCTGGAGGCGTACACCCTCACCGGCGAGCGCCTGTGGCGCGTCGACCAGGGTCCCGGCTCGTACACCCAGCTGCCCGGCAACGGGGCGAACGACCCGGCACCGGCCGCGATCAGCGGCTCCACCGCCATCGGCGGATACCGCAACGACGACAACGTCACCGTGTACGACCTCGACAGCGACGGCAGGGCCGAGGTGCTGGTCCACACGGCGGACGGCACCACCTTCGCCGACGGGGGCAGCGTCCGGGCGGCATCGCCCGCCGACCAGTTCGTCTCCGTCATCGACGGCGCCACCGGCGTCGAACGCACACGGCAGCCGGTGCCCGGCGACTTCACCCCCGACGGTCCCTCCGGCGGCCAGTTCGGCATCGCCTACCTCGACGGCGTCCACCCGAGCCTGGTGACCAAGCTCGTCACACGGGTGGGTGCCAAGCGCGGTGCCTTCCGGACGCTCATCCAGACCTGGGACTTCGACGGCCGCGCGCTGAAGCCGAACTGGAAGTACGTCGTGCCGGCCGACAGCGGCGCCACCAGCTTCCACCAGATCCGCACCGTCGACGTCGACCGGGACGGCAAGGACGACATCGCCGACGGCAACTACGTCGTCAACAGTGACGGAACCCTGCGCTACGTCGTCGACGGCGCCGGCCACGGCGACCGCTTCCACATCGCCGACCTGGACCCCGACAGGCCGGGGCTGGAAGGCTTCGCGATCCAGCAGTCCGAACTCGGCGTCGTCTCCCGCTTCCCCTGGTACTACTACGACGCGGACACCGGCGAGCGCCTGGTGACCGGCGAGCACCCCGCCGACCCCGCGAGCGAGGCGGACCTCGACGTCGGCCGCGGCACCACGGCCGACATCGACCCCCGTCACAAGGGCCTCGAATACTGGACGTCCACCGCCGACGTCACCGCACCCGGCGCGGGCGTGCGCAACGTCCGGGACGGCAAGGTCTCCGCCACCACACCCAGCGTCAACTTCCGTGTGTGGTGGGACGGCGACAAGGGGGCCGAACTCCTGGACGGTACGCACGTCGAGAAGTGGAGCCCCACCACCGAGACGAGCACCCGCGTGTTCGACCCCAGCGGAGTCGTCGCGGGCGCCCGCAACGCCACCCCCTTCTACGGGGACATCCTCGGCGACTGGCGTGAGGAGATCCTCGCGGAGACCGAGGACCACAGGGCCCTGCGCCTCTACACGACCACCGAGCCCACCTCCACCCGTCTCTACACCCTGGCCCACAACCCGGCCTACCGCCTCGGCTGGACCGTGCGCGGCTACCTCCAGTCCACGTTCACGGACTACTACCTCGGCTACGGCTCCAAGAACCCGTCCAGGCCCGCGATCCGGACCGACACGGGCCCCGACCGGGCCTGGACCGCGATCGCAGGTGACACCTTCCGCTCCGGCACCGGCCTGTGGACCTCCGAGCTCCAGGACGGCGGGAGCGTGACGGCCGCCGACGGAGTCCTCGACATCGACGTGCCCGCCGGAGCCACGGTCTGGTTCGACCGCAGGCTCAGCGGACCGTACGAGATCGAGTACACGGCGACCGCGGTGTCCGCCGGCGGAGCCAACGACCGGGTGTCCGACCTGAACAACTTCTGGAACGCCACGGACGTCCGCTCACCCGACGACATATTCGGCACCGGACGCGGGGGAGCCCTGGCGGAGTACGACCATCTCAAGACCTACTACGTGGGCTACGGCGCCAACTCCAACACCACGTCCAGGCTGCGCCGTTACGTCGGCGAGGCGGGCAGCCGCCCGCTGCTGCTCGACTACACCGCCCCGCTGCTGACGGCCAACGAGCCCAACCGGGTCCGTATCGTCTCGGACGGGCCGACCGTGCAGTGGTGGAACAACGGCAGCCTCGTCTTCGACTACCAGGACCCCGAGCCGTACACCAGCGGTCACTTCGCGTTCCGCACGGTCACCAGCCACTTCAGGATCAGCGACTTCACCGTCTGGCGCCCGCCGACGCGCGGCTGAGCACCGCCCCCCTCCCGGTGCTCCACGGTGGATTGTCAGTGGTGGCTGTGATGCTGGAAGGCATGGACGAACTGATGAGACGCCGCGTCTACGGCGCCGACCACGACGACCCCGATCCGGGGCCCCGGCCCGGTCACGTCTACGTGGAGCTGGTGGGCGGCCCGCTGGACGGGCTGCTCCTGGACGTGACCGGCTGGCCCGAGGACCGTCGCGCGGTGGGCGCGGCTCTCGGGACGGAGCTCGGGAAGTTCGGCGCGGGAGGCAGCGCCGTGTACGGACCGGTGGACGCCGACCCGAAGCGGTGGGCGTGGCAGGCGGACAGCCCATGAGCTGCCCGCCCGCCGGTCACCGGCCCGGTTCCGGCGGCGACCGGTGCGTTCACCGGTGTTCGGCCCCCGGGACCTCATCGGCATGCCGTCACCCGACCCGGCCCCGACCGGCGCCCCAAGGCGGCGGTCAGGCCGGGCCGAGGCAGGTGCAGTACGTGATCGTCGCGTCGTCCGCCGCGACCGCGCGGCGGTCCTCCGCCCGGCGGACCCGGCGGATGATGTCGGAGGAGCCGCCCGACGCCAGGGTGGCCATGACCCCCGGCCAGTCGGTGAGCCCGAATAGGTCCACGATGCGGCCGGCGCCATTGCTGAGCAGCGCGGCAGCGCTCAGCCCGGAGACCTGACAGCTGCCGGTGATCGCCTCCTCCGCTGCCCCGGGATCGTCCTTGGCCACCCAGAAGCCGCCCGGACGGTTCCGGTTGGCGCGCATGTCCCGCAGGACGCGGCGGTAGTCGTCGCACGCGCTCGGCCGGGGTGTCTGCCAGGTGAAGGGCCGCACCCCTGTGAATCCGGCCCCGGGCGTACCCCCGATACTGGAGTACACGCGATTTCGGTGGAGCTTCTGCCGTTCATGGACGCGATCAGCACGGTGGAAGGCGAGACACGGTGACGACGACCGTTGCATATCAGGGCGAGCCCGGGTCGAACTCGGCGACGGCCGCCCGGTTCCTCTACCCGGAATGCGGTGAACTGCCCTGCACCGGTTTCGAGCAGGCCCTGGACGCCGTGACCCTCGGTACGGCAGACCTCGCGGTGATCCCCGTCGACAACTCGACGGCCGGACGCGTCGCCGACGTACACCACCTGCTCCCCGAGTCGGGGCTGTTCATCGTCGCCGAGCACTTCCTCGCCATCCGCTTCGACCTCATGGGTGTGCGTGGCGCCACCCCCGAGGACGTGGAGTGCGTACGCAGCCATGTGCACGCACTCGGCCAGTGCCGGAAGGTCCTGCGAGAGGGTGGCTGGCGCACTCTCGTCGCCGATGACACCGCCGGTGCGGCGCGCGAGGTCGCGGAACTGGGCGACCCGCGGCACGCGGCCCTCGCCCCGCCCGCCGCGGCTCAGCTGCACGGTCTGGACGTGCTGCGGGCCGGTGTCGAGGACGACCCGGACAACACCACCCGGTTCGTGGTCCTCTCCCGGGACGCGGTTATCGCACCGGACACGGGCCAACCCACGATGACGAGCCTCTTCTTCAGCGTGCGGAACATTCCGAGCGCCCTCTACAAGGCCCTCGGCGGGTTCGCCAGCAGCTCCGTGAACCTCACCAAGATCGAGAGCTACCAGATGGGCGCGGGGCTGAACGCCAGCCACTTCTACGTCGAGATCGAGGGGCACCCCGACGACCCCCGCGTCGACCTCGCGCTGAACGAACTCCGCTTCTTCTCCTCCGAGGTGCGCGTCCTCGGGGTGTATCCGGCGCACCCGCACCGCCTGGGGGGCCGTACCGCCTGAGCCCCTGGCGCATATAGTTGCGGGGTACACGTATATTGCCGTGATTCAGGCCGGTACCTGCGTACGCGCACGCGTCCGCAGCGCGGGTGTCACAGCCAGCGCCGGATCGGCAGGACCGCTGCTTCCCGCACCCGCTGCACGACTGAGCGGCGCTTCCACCGGCTCCCGTCGATCAGGACGCTCTTCTCCATGTCCTCTTCGAAGTGGCCGTCCAGCGTGGCGGTGAACTCCCGGTCCAGCACCGCGAGCATCACTTCCTCGTCGTGCTCGAGCGAGCGGCGGTTGAAGTTCGTCGATCCGATCAGCGAGCCGATCCCGTCCACCGTCAGCACCTTGGTGTGCATCATGGTCGGCTGGTACTGGTAGATCTTCACGCCGCAAGCGGTCAGATCCTCGTAGAAGTTCTGGCCTGCCAGCTGGCACACCCGTTTGTCCGTGTGCGGCCCGGGGAGCAGTATCTCGACCGACACACCCCGGCGGGCGGCGGCGCACAGCACCTCGACGAAGTACGCATCGGGCGAGAAGTACGCCGTGGTGAGCCGGACCCGTTCCTCCGCGGACTCCAGCACGACGCGGAGCAGGGTCTGCATGTCCTGCCAGCCGAAGCTGGACGATCCGCGCACCACCTGGACGACCGAGTCGCCGTGCCGTGTGGCGTCCACGAACCTGTCGCGCTCGGTGAAGAGCTCGTCGTGGCACTCGGCCCAGTTCTGTGCGAACGCGGCGGCCAGACCGTCCACCGCGGGACCCTGAACCCGCACATGGGTGTCCCGCCACTCGTTCTCGTTGCGGGCGTCGCCGCACCACTCCTCGGCGATCCCCACCCCGCCGGTGTACGCGGTCTCCTCGTCGGTGATGAGGACCTTGCGGTGGCAGCGGTGGTTCTGCTTGAGCGGAGAGAGGTACAGCGGCTTCCGGAACCACGCGACATCCACCCCGGCCTCGTCCATCAGGGCCAGCTGCTCCTTCTCGATCAGCCGGGACCCGAAGCCGTCCAGCAGCAGTCGCACCCGTACTCCGGCGCGCGCCCGCTCGGCCAGCGCCTCGGCGAACTCGCAGGCGATGTCCCCGCGCCAGTACACGAACGTCATCATGTCCACGGTGTGTTCGGCACCACGGATGGAATCGAGCATCGCGGGGAAGATCTCGTCCCCGTTGCGGAGCGGGACGAGCTTGTTGCCCTCGGTCGCGGCGATGCCGATCAGGCGCTCCAGCCGCCGCCGCAGCCGCTTCGCGCGCTCCTCGTGGAAGGTTTCCTCGGGTCTGTCGTGCGTGGATCTCTCATCTATGTGGCTGGACATATCTCTCACCTGGTGAATTGTGGGTAAACGGGCAGGGCGACCTTACTTGTCGCCCTCTACCCCCTGGAGCCGCCGGTATGGCTCCGGGCCGTCAACCCCACCCTGACCGCCACGAGGGCCGACCCGGCTCAGGTCCCCAGCGCGGGGACCTTGGACCAGTACACCGACTACGCGCGGGCCGGTGTACGGGCCGGCTGACCGCGCTCCGTACGGCATGAGAAATGGCCGGTCCGGCCGGGTGTCCGCTGATCCGCCCGGCCGGACCGGCCTCCGTGGCCGGCCTTCCGCTACAGCTCGCCGGCGAACGCCCCGGCCAGCTCTCGCCACTGGGCGCGCGGCAGTTCCGTGCCGCGGTCTGCCGCGGTGACCACCTGGAGCGCGACATGGTCCGCCCCCGCGTCGAAGTACTCCTGCGCACGGGCCTTCACGTGCTCGGCGTCGCCCAGCGCGAAGAGAGCGTCGAGAAGACGGGCACTGCCGCCGCCCTCGAAGTCGCTCTCCGTGAATCCCAGGCGAAGCAAGTTGTCCGTGTAGTTGGGAAGCCGTAGGTACATGGCGAACATGTGCCGGGCTGTCGTGCGGGCCCGGTCGATGTCGGTGTCGAGCACGACCGAGAGCTCCGGGGCGAGCAGCGCGTCGGGGCCGAGCGCCTCGCGGGCCTCCGCCGTGTGCTCGGCGGTGACGAGGTAGGGGTGCGCTCCCAGCGTCCGCCCGGCCGCCAGCTTCAGCATCTTCGGGCCGAGCGCGGCGAGCACCCGGTGTCCGGCTTCCGCGGGCGGTGCCGCCGCGTCGAGTGCGTCGAGGTAGTCCACCATGGCGCTGTACGGCTTCTTGTACCCGGGCACCATGGGACCGTGGCTGACACCCAGGCCGAGGACGAACCGGTCACGTGCGCCCGCCTCGATGGCCGCGACTCCCGCTGTCACCTCCTCGGCCGTGTGATCCCAGATGCTCAGGATGCCGGTGGCCACGGTGATGGTGCGGGTGGCGGCGAGGACGGCCGCCGCGTCCTCGACCGAGGGGCTGCCCCCGAGCCAGAGAGTCCCGTAGCCCAGCTCCTCGAGCTCGGCGACCGCCTCCGCGATCACCTTCCTGCCCGTGTCGTCTGTCCGTGAGCTGTGCAGCGCACCGCTCCAGATACCGATCCGTCCGAATGTCTCGCGCGTCTCAGAGGTCATGGTGTGATCAACCGCGGCCCGTGCCGGCTATTCCCGGGTGAACCGGGATTCCTCACAAAGAGGGGGTGCGTGAGGAGACCGGCCGCGCGTTCTCGTACGCTGGCCTTCCATGGCAATAGACACCGCGCTGTGGTCCTTCGCCCTGGTCGTAGGGCTCCTCACTCTCACACCCGGACTCGACACCGCTCTGATCCTGCGCACCTCGGCCCTCGGCCGGCGCAGGAGGGCCTGGGGCGTCGTTTTCGGAGTCCAGACCGGCACCCTGGTGTGGGGCGCACTCACCTCCTTGGGAGTGACCGCGCTCCTGACCGCGTCCCACCTCGCCTATGTGACGTTGCGCTGGGCCGGTGCCGTCTACCTCGTCTGGCTGGGCGTCCGCATGCTCAGGGACACCTTCCAGGGGCTGCCCGAGCGGGGCGCCACCGACGAGTCCCCTCTGCTGACCGGTCAGGACTCGGTCACCGGTGGCTGGCGGCAGGGCACTCTCACGAACCTTCTCAACCCGAAGATGGGCGCGTTCTACGTCGCCGTCCTGCCCCAGTTCATTCCCGAGGGCGCGAGCCACTTCGCCACGGGGCTCCTGCTCACCTCGGTGCACATCGTCCTCGGCCTGCTGTGGTCGGCCGCCCTCATCGGGTTCGCCCGCGTGCTGCACGGCTGGCTGCGCAAGCCTCAGGCCCGGCGTCTGCTCGACCGGATCACCGGCACCGTCATCGCGGGGTTCGGTGTCCGGCTCGCCCTGAGCGACTGAGCCCGCGATGGCCGGCTTCACCTCGGGCCGCTCGCCCCGGTCACAGCGAGCCCCGGATGCGGGCGCGGAGCGACTGGTTTCCAGGCGGTGTGCCGCTTCATGCCGGGGTGTACGCGTTCCTGGCTGCCGCCCGTCAAAGCTGCCCGTCAAAGCCGCCCGTCAAGGTGCCCGTCAAAGGTGCCCGTCAGCACCGCCCGTTCAGCGCAGCCCGCTGCGTCCGCCGGAGTTCGGCGGACGCAGCGGGCGGGGCGGGTCAGGCGCCGGGTTCCGTCTCCGACGCCGACCGCTGGTGGTACGCCATGGTCAGGGCGTCCGGTTTGACCGTGACGACGGCCTGAGCGCGCGGAGGCCGTGAGGTGAGCGTGAAGCGGGGCCAGGCGCCGAGGACGCAGGCCAGGACGATCTGGAGTTCGGCCCAGGCGAAGTTCTCGCCGATGCACTTGCGGCGCCCGTCGCCGAAGGCGAGGAACGAGGCACGTGCGGCGGGTGCGCGTTCCGGCGTCCAGCGGTCCGGGTCGAAGGTGTCCGGGTCGGGGAACCAGCGGGTGTCGTGCTGGTGGAGATAAGGGCTCCAGACGATGTCCGCGCCCTCGGGTATGCGGTGGCCGCCGAGCTCGATGTCGCGGGTCGCCGTGCGCGTCACCATCCAGGCGGGCCCGTACTTGCGGATGGACTCGTACAGCACCTGGCGGGCGTAGGTGAGCCGGCCGATGTCGTCATAGCGGAGGGGGCGGTCACCGCAGACGGCCGCGAGCTCCTCGCGGAGACGTTTCTCCACCCGGGAGTTCCGAGTGATCTCGTACAGCGTCCAGGCGAGAGTCGTCCCCGTGGTCTCGATCGCCCCGGTCAGCAGAGTGATGGCCTCGTCCTGGAGCTGCTGGCGCGTGAGGGGGTCCTCGGCCGTCAGCAGGGTCTTGAACAGCCCGCCCTGGTCCTGCCTCCGGCCCGCGGCGTGCGGGCAACCTGCCGCCTCGGCCTCGGACGCGAGGCTCTCGGCAGGGGCCGTGGCGCCCGAGGGTCCCGCCCCGGGGGGCCGGACGCGGTGGTGGTCGATCGCCTGGTCGATGAGGGCGCGCAGCCGTGCCACACGGTCCGCGTGGGCCCGGTTGGCCGGCAGGGGGAGGCGGGTGACCCAGGGCGGCAGGATCGTCTGACGGATCGCCCCCTTCATGATCTCGGGCATGAGGGTGACGAACTCGCCCTCCAGATGCCCGGGAAGGTCCGCGCCGAACAGGGCGACCAGGAACGCGGAGAGGGCCACCTCGTTCATGTCCGCGTACACGTCGCGCGGCACACCGGCGGGCCAGGCGCCGACCGCGTTCCGTACCTGCTCGATCATGAGGGCGCCGCGATCGGCTATGTGGGCCTTGTTGAACATGGGTTGTACGAGACGCCTGTTGCGCAGATGCGTGTCTCCGTCGGCGACCGTGGCGAGCCCGTCGCCGAAGAACATGCGCAAGGCGTCGATGATCCTGCCGCCCTTCGCGTAATGAGCGGCACCGGTCACCAGGACCTCGCGGGTCAGGGCGGGATCGGTGACGACGTACGCGGGCGTCGGCCCGATGCGTATGCGGACGACGCTGCCGTGCTCGTGCAGCGAGGTGATGAACGGCAGCGGGTCGCGGGCGAGCCGGTGCGCGTGCCCGATGAGGGGCAGGGCGCCGGGGGCGGTGGGTGTGGGGGTGGTCGACGTACTGCCGGCCGACGTGCTGGTGAGGGCACTCATGGGGGGGATCACTCCTGGTGGGGTATCGGCGATCGCGCCGATGCATGCCCATCGAATGATCAAGGAATGCCGACTCCGAAGATCTTTTACGGGCCGGAGCCGCCCGCGCGGGGTGCGGGGCGGTCAGCGGGGTTCGAGGCGCAGGGTGGAGGTGCGGGCCTGCTCGGTCAGGACGTGCTCGACGATGCTGGGGTACCGGCCGTAATCGGCCCGGTACGCCGCGTCCACGTCGGTGTACTCGCCGGGGTCGGCGTCGCGGAAAGCGACGTCGGCCCGGATACCGCCTGCCTCCATCCGGCCCTGCCGGCGGGAGCGGGTGCCCTGGAACCAGGGGCCGTCCACGCCCTTGACCGAGCGGACGTAGAGCCGGTCTCCGGCCCGGACGACCCACATGGTCACAGGGGCGCGGAGGTACCGTCGCCGCGTTCGGACTCCAGGTCCAGTTCTTCCGCCGCGCCGATGCTGTTCAGCTCGGACTCGTTCCAGGTGGTCATGGTTCTTCCCTTTCGGCCCGATGCGTGGACCGGGGTGGACCTGTGGTTCCTTCGCGCGGGTGGCACCGGGCCGGGAATCAGGCTTCGGGGATGGCACGGCCGAAGTCGGCGAGGGTGACGGCCTCGGGCTCGGGGCCGCCGCGCCGGCCGGTCTCCAGGGCGTCCAGTGCGGCCAGTTCGTCCGTGGTGAGCGCGAAGTCGAAGACCTCGATGTTCTCCGCGATGCGGTGCCGCTTCGTCGACTTGGGGATGACCGAGCGGCCCTGCTGGAGCCCCCAGCGCAGCAGCACCTGGGCCGGGCTCTTGCCGTGGGCCTCGGCGATACGCGTGACGGCCGGGTCCTGGAGGACGCTCACGCGGTGCTCGCCGTAGCCCGGGTAGAAGGTGATGCCGCCGATCGGCGACCACGCCTGGTTGAGGATGCCGTGGGCGTCGTCGAAGTCGAGTACGGCGCGCTGCTGGAAGTAGGGGTGGATCTCCAGCTGGTTGACCGCGGGCACGACGGACGTCGCGTCCAGCAGGGCGGTCAGGTGCTCGACCATGAAGTTGCTGACGCCGATGGCGCGGACCTTGCCGTCGGCCAGGAGCTTTTCCAGGGCGCGGTAGGCGGCGAGGGTCCTGTCGAAGCCGGACGGCAGCGCCTGATGGAGGATCAGCAGGTCGATCCGGTCGACCCCGAGCTTGGCGGCGCTCTTGTCGAAGCCGTGCAGTGTCTCGTCGTAGCCGAAGTCGCTGATCCAGATCTTCGTCTCGACGAAGATCTCGTCGCGTGGCACCGCGGACTCCCGGATGGCCTGGCCGACCTCGCGTTCGTTGCCGTAGGCGGCGGCGGTGTCGATGTGCCGGTAGCCCAGTTCGAGCGCTGCGGTCACCGAGTCCCGCGTCTCCTGCGGCGGGGTCTGGAAGACGCCCAGTCCCAGGGCCGGCATCCGGACACCGTTGTTGAGGGTGAGGGTCTGCATCAGTTGTGCCTTTCTTCGGAGGTGCCCCGTGCGGGCACGATGAGGGTGAGGACCGCGACGACAGCCAAGGGCCGGCAGCACGGTCGATCCGCCGGCGCGGCGCCGGTGCCCCGCGCCGCCCGGGCGCCGATCACCACGGCTGTGTCTGCGCCGCGTCCACCAGGAGCGGGGTCGGCGAGAACAGGAAGACCGTGCGGCGTTCGGACCGCCGTCGGCACCGGTGCGGGCGCCCACAGGGCTGATCACAGACTGCCTGGTCACAGCCGTACCAGCACCTTGAGAGCCTCACGCGAGTCCATGGCCCGGTAGCCCCCGGCGACCTCGTCCTGTGGGATGCCACTCGATGACCGGCGTCCCGGCGTTCGTGCGCAACGCACGCTTCGACGTCGTGGCCGCCAACGCCTTGGGCAGGGCTCTGTACGCGCCGCTCTTCGACTCGCCGCTGTTCGCCCAGCGCGGGCCGGTCAACAGCGCGCGCTTCCTGTTCCTGGACCCCGCTGCTCAGGACTTCTGGGCCGCCCGGGACAAGGGAGCCGACGACGCGGTCGCCTTTCTGCGCACCGAAACGGGCCGGGCACCGCACGACAGGGCGGCGATCATCGGACCGCGCACCATGGATCAGCTGGAGGCGTTCCTGCCTGCCGCCGACGTCACCCTCCCCGCCGACGTGCTCGACGCCATCGACGGCATCGTCGCCCCCGGAGTCACGGTCAACCCCGTCGACAACAGCTACGGCGACTTCGAACTCCGGGCCGACCAGCGGCGACGCTGACCGGGCGGACGCGACGGAACCCTCCCGCCCGGCCGTGTCGTGGTGGGCGCCCGGCCTTGCCTTTCACCGGGCGCCGGCGTTCGCGAGAAGCCACTCACATGTTCCGGGCACCGTCCTTGATCGCTGCCCGGATGCGGACGTAGGTGCCGCAGCGGCAGATGTTGCGGATGCCGTCCAGGTCGGCTTCGGTGATCTCGCGGCCTTCCTCCCGGGCCCGTCGTACGAGGGCGACGGCCGCCATGATCTGGCCGGGCTGGCAGTAGCCGCACTGGGCGACGTCCTGGTCGAGCCACGCCTGCTGCATGGGGTGCAGTTCCGCGCCCACGGTGCCCGGAAGCCCCTCGATCGTCGTGACTTCGTCGGCCGGGTTCAGGTCCCCCACCGGAATCGCGCAGGGGTTGACCGCCTTGCCGTTGAGGTGGCTCGTACACGCCTTGCAGACGTTGATGCCGCAGCCGTACTTGGGACCGGTGACACCCAGGACGTCGCGAAGCACCCACAACAGCCGTACGTCGTCCTCGATGTCCACGGTGACCTGCTCGCCGTTGAGGCGGAATGTCTGTTCGGGCACGGAAGGATCCTCATATCAGTAGGCGTGGTCCCGGCCGTCCGTCGGGGACTGCGGGACAGGGGGGACGGTGGGCTTGGGTGCGAAGGCGAGCGTGCCGTGGTTGACGGGGAACGAGGTGGGCATCGTCCCGGTCGCGCGCCCGTACGCGCAGGCGACCGCGGCCATGGAGGCGGCTACGGCGAGCTCTCCCGCCCCGCCGGGCTTCCCCGTGGTGTCGGGCATGATGATGACGTCCAGTTCGGGCGGCGTGTTCCACTGCCGCGTGTAGAAGTAGTTGTCCCAGCTCGCTTCCAGGAAGTATCCGTCCCGCAGGTGCAGGCTGGAGGTGAGGGCGAGCGCGATGCCGTCCATGGCACCGCCCATCATCTGCGCCTCCAGCCCACGCGGGTTGACGGTGAGACCGGCGTCCACGGCGACGACCACCTTGGTGACGCGCGGGCCGGCGACACCGTCGCGGACGGGGCGGTTCACGGTCTCGGGCCGGCAGTCGATCTCCACCAGGACGGCGCTGGCCGAGTGGTACTCGGAGTGGAGCGCGATGCCCTGAGCCGTACCCTCCGGCATCTGCCTGCCCCAGCGTCCGGCTTCGGCGGCCTTCTCCAGCACCGCCAGGGACCGGTCGTCCTTGAGGAAGTCGCGCCGGAACCGGTAGGGGTCCTTCCCCATCTTCGACGCGAGTTCGTCGACGAGTAGCTCCCGCGCGCAGGTGACGTCGGGGGAGTAGACGTTGCGCATACTGCCGGTGTTGAAGCTCTTGTCGGTCTCGTTCAGGAGCCGGCTGTTGACGCCGAAGTTGTACGGCATCGACTGGGAGAGCTGGAAGAACGTCTCGGAGAAGCCGAGGTCGACCACCGGAAGTTTCGCGGCCAGGGCGGTGAAGATCTCTCCGAAACCGTGACCGAGGTCGGTGGCGACGCTGGTGTGGCGCTGCTTGTAGCTGAGCACGGTGTCACCGACGTAGGAGATGCGCACGCGGGACGTGGCCATGGGATGCGTACGGCCCTGACGGGAGTCGTCGGCCCGGTGCCACATGAGCTTGACCGGTTTGCCGATCTTCTTCGAGATCTCCACGGCTTCCAGCGCCGCGTCGAAGAAGAGCTTGCGCCCGAACGACCCACCGCCTTCAGTGACATGCACCGACACCGCGCCGAGCGGCAGCCCCAGCATGGCGGCGATGGCCTCCTTCGCGACGATCGGCGCCTTGAGGCTGGACCAGATCTCGGCGCGGTCCGGGCGCACGTCCGCGATGGCGCAGTTGGTCTCGAGCGCGCTGTTGCTGCGGAAGTGGAAGGTGAACCTGCCCTCCACGCTCGGGGTCAGCGGCGGGAGCCCCATCGTGGGCTCCGCGGACCTGAGTTGTGCGAGGACGGAGCTGTCGCTCTTGCCCTTCGCGCTGCCGGGTGCCCATGACACCCGCAGGGCGCGTACGGCGTCGATGCACTGGCCGAAGGTCCGGGCGCGCACGGCCACACCGCTCGTGATCACGGCGACGTCGGTGACGCCCGGCATGGACCGGACCTCGTCGGCGTTGGCGACGGACGTCACCTTTCCGTTGATCGTCGGCGGACGGCACACCATGGTGGGAGCGGCGCCGGGGACGGCGAGATCCATGGCGAACTTCTTGCGTCCGGTGACCGCGTCGAGGGCGTCGACGCGGCTGCGGGGAGTGCCGATGACGGTGAACCGGTCGGACGGCTTGAGTTCCGTGGTGACCCGCTGGGTCCGGAGGGCCGCGGCCTTCTCCGCCAGCTCGCCGATCCCGACGCTCCGGCCTCCGGGGCCGAGGACCACTCCGGCTCTGATGCGGACCTCCGTGAGGGCGGCCCCGAGCACCACCGCGGCGGCCTCCAGCAGCCGTCCGCGAGCGACGGCGGCGGCGACCCGGACCGGGGTGTAGGTCGCGATGGTCGTGTTGGAGCCGCCGGTGAGCTGGTTGAACACGAGTTCCGGCCGCGCGTCGGCCAGGGTGACCCGCACCCGGTCGAGTGGCACGTCCATCTCCTCGGCGATCAGCATGGCCGTCGACGTCGTGATGCCCTGGCCGACCTCGGCCCGCGGCAACGCGAAGGACACCGTGCCGTCCGTGTGCACCTGAACCGTGATCAGACCGGAGGTCGGCAGAGCCGCCAGGGTCATGACGTCATTGAGGTCGACCAGTTCCGTGATGTCCGCCGAGGGCACGTCGGCTCTCGCCGATTCGGCGGGTACGAGTTCGGCCGCCGTCACCAGGGTCGGTGCCGCCAGTACGAATCCCAGGAACCGGCGCCTGTCGACGGCGTGGCTCCCGGGCGGCGGCCGGGTCGCGTCGTGATCATCGTTCACCGGGGGTCCCCTCCTGCCCGTGCCGTGCGGTGTCCCCTCGCAGGGAGTTCCGGAGGAGGACTCGTCCTGGCGACACGCTTCGGCACTGCTTCGTCGATGGTCTTCATGTGCGGTTCGGCTCCGGACGGGTGGAGGGCGGGGAGGCCAGAGGCGGTGGAAGCCGCCGCCCCTGGCCGTCGTGGGGGAAACGCCGCGCTCGGGCGGCGGGGCGGATCGTTCAGGACGGGCGGTTGACGTCAGGGATGTCGATCGAGATGGGCCGCCCTTCGGCGAGGAAGAGCAGGACGAACTTACGGAGCGCCTCTTCCAGCGTCCAGAGGACGGCCGGGACGGCGGGCAGCGGGATCAAGCCCTCACGGAAGGCCACCAGCAGCGGCCACGCCGTCGCTATGAGCTTCTCCAGGATCGGCTGCTTGGACAGGCCGATCATGTCACCGACGTCACCGCCCAGCGTGTACCGGGTGAACGCGCTGATCAAGGGGCGCGTCAGGCCGGCATCGATTTCGGCCACGATGCCGAGCAGGATGTTGGTCAGTGCCTCGCCCTCGGGGGAGTGGGCGAGGATCGGGTCGAGGACCTGCTTGGACTGGGCGTTGGCCGCGTCCCACGTGGCGGGAATGTACTCGTCGCGCACGCCGAGCATGTGCGCACTGACCTGCCACACGTGCAGGTAGGCGTCCGAGTCGGCGGCGTTGACCCGCACCCCCCACTCTTTCATCCTGCGCATGACAAACGTGGCCAGGCTGTGCCAGGTGACCATGATGTCGGCCTGGCTGATCGGTATCGTCTGGCCGCCGTTGGTCTGGGACCAGCCCGGGGACTGCGGCAGCAGATGGCGTACCGCGGCGTGGACCATGCGGGTCTTCACCGCGGTCACGATCATCGAGCCCTGCGGCAGATACGCGTCCAGGTCCCCGATGTCGTAGCCGAGCCGCGCGGTCTTGGCGATGCGGTCCTTCATGTCCGCGCCGCCCTTGGAGTAGTAGACGGCGCGCGACTCCCTGGGGATGGCGGTGCTCATCAGACCGCTGCCGAGGCCGTACAGCGCTCCGACGTAGATGCCCTTGGTCTTGCTGAACTGGGCGGCGCGGTCCAGCTTGGCCTTGTCGGCCCAGGACGGCATCTGGCGGGCGTGCTCCATGAACTCCTTGAGGTCCGCGGGGAGTCCGTCGGGCAGCGCCTGGTCGTTGCGGGTCCACCGCTGCAGCAGGGTGTTGACCCGCGGCACGTCGCCCCGCTCGATCACGGCGGCGAGTACGGGGTCGGCCTCCTCGTCCCACACCCATTCCGGGTCCAGACCGGCACCCGTGCCCGCCACCGACCCGGTCGGCGACCAGGTCCACAGGGACCGGGCGCCGGCGGGAGTTGCCGCGGCCAGCGCGCCGACGGCCCCCAGGGCTCCACCCGTTGCCAGCATCTTGCGCCTGCTTAATCCGTCCATGGCCCGAACTCCTTCGTGGTTGTGACAGGTCGTTACTTCGAGGGGGGTGAGCGGTACGAGAGGTGAGGAGGATCTCCGGGGACCGAGGCCGCCCGCTGCCGTCACGGCGTCAACCGGCTCCGGGCCTGTTGGTGTCAGGGATCTCGATCCGGGTTCCCTGTCCCTTGGTGAGGTAGAACAGGATGTACTGCCGCGCCGCTTCGTCGATCGTCCACGCCAGCGGCGGCACCAGGGGCAGGGGGATCAGCCTCTCGCGGAAGGCGACCAGCTTCGGCCAGAGGGCCGCGATCGTCTTCTCCCAGAACGGCTCCTCGGGGATGCGGTCCATGTCGGCGACACGGTCGCCCACCAGGAACCGGGCGAGTGCGTTGACGAGCGGGCGATCGATGCCACCGGGGCTCGTCTGCTCGGCGAGCTGGCCCAGCAGGATGTCCGTCAGCTCGATGCCCTCCCTCGTGGAGGTGAGGATCGGGTCGAGGACCTGCTCGGACTGGGCGTCGGCCGCGTCCCACGTGGCGGGAATGTACTCGTCGCGGACGCCGAGCATATGGGCGGTCACCTGCCACAGGTGCAGGTACGCCGATGCGTCGGCGGGGCCGACGGGGACCTTCCACTCCACCAGCTTCTGCATCGTGTAGGTGGCCAGGCTGTGCCAGGTGACCATGATGTCGGCCTGGCTGATCGGTATCGTCTGGCCGCCGCTGGTCCTGGATCAGTCCGGGGACTGTGGCAGCAGATGGCGTACCGCGGCGTGCACCATGCGGGTCTTGACCGCGTGGACGATGACGTCTCCGTCGGGCCGGAAGGCGTTCAGATCGCCGATGGCGAACCCGAGCAGGCTCGTCTTGGCGACGCGGTCCTCCATGTCGGCGCCGCCCTTGGACCAGTAGACGGAGCGTGCCTCCCGGGGGATGGCGGTGCTCAGCATGCCGCCTCCCACCCCGTTGAGGAGATTGAGGTAGAAGCCCCGGGACTTGTTGAACGCCGCCGCGCTCTCCAGCTTGGCCCGGTCGGCCCAGGACGGCAGTTGGCGGGCCTTTTCCATGAAGGCGCGTACATCGTGCGGAAGTCCCGCCGGCAGCGTCTGGTCGTTGCGGGTCCAGGTACGCAGTGCGTCGTTGACCTTGGACACGTCACCGCGTTGGATCACTGCCGCCATCAGCGTGTCGACCTCGTCGTCCCAGACCCATTCCGGGTCGAGGCCCTCTCCCTTGCCTGCGACCGACCCGCTCGGGGCCCACGTCCACGGCGTACGAGCGGCGGCCGGCGACGTGGCGCCCAGAGCCCCCAGGGCTCCCAGGGACCCGCCCGCCGCTAACACTTCGCGCCTGCTGATTCCCTCCATAGCTCTCTGAACTCCTCCTTGAGTCCTTCGGCTTGCGACATGTCAGCTTGGAACAATGAAACATGTCGAGCATCTCTGTGTCATAGAGGAGCACAGGCGAGCGGGGAACGCCAGAGGATTTTCGAAATCGGGCGGGGCTCGTGGAACCTGCCAGGCGGTGCCTCGCGAGGTCGTCCGCCGACGCCCCGTCCGTGCTGGAACCCGCCTTCAGCGGCATCTCCGAAGGGCCCGGAGCCCGTCCGTTCATCGAGTGCTGCTCGCGGCGTCCCTGCGGGGTCTCATGGCGGTACGCGCTGCTTGCCGTGCCTGCTGAGAGCGCGCCGCACCACGCGCGCCGTACGGCGTCGGGCGATCGATGGCGTCGTATCCCGCTCGGCGCGGAGGCTCCGCACGAACGCGCTTGGCCGACAGGAGGTGACCGGCTACATTTGCGGAGGCCGTGCGAGAGAACAAGGAGGTGGTACCCGTGAACGCAGTATCGACATGGGTGCTCCCCTCCGGGGTCACGGTCGGGCGGTAGGCAGGTCGTCCGGGAGCGCCGTCGCAGCGCACTCCCGAAAGGCACGACCATGCAGTTCACGTCCGAGCAGCACCTCGACGACGGCCTCGTCGAGCATGCATTCACCCTCGGTGAGATCCCCGGCATCCTGTGGATGCCCGCGTCGGCATCCGTATCCGCGCCCGTGCCGCTGATCCTCCTCGGCCACCCTCCCCTCGGCCTGCGCAGGATGTACCCCCGGCTGGTCGCCCGGGCCCGGCACTCCGCGGCGGAGGGCTTCGCCACCGCCACCATCGAGCTCCCCGGAAGCGGCGAGCGGCCCCATGTGCCCGCCGTGGAACAGGCCCGCGCGGACCTGCGCCGGGCCATGGCGGCCGGTGAACCCGTCAGCGACGAGATCGTCGACGCCCTCATCCTCCCGCTGGTCGAGAAGGCGGTCCCCGAATGGCAGGCCGTCCTCGACGAGCTCCTGTCGCTGCCGGAGGTCGGGGGCCGGGTCGGGTACTCGGGGGGAGTGATCTCCATCGGGATCCGGCTCGCGGTGGTCGAGCCGCGTATCGCGGCCGCCGGTCTGTTCGCCGGGAGTTTCGTCCCGCGCTCCATGGTCGAGGAGGCGAGGCAGGTCACGATTCCCCTGCATGTCCTGCTGCAGTGGGACGACGAAGGGAACGACCGGCAGACGGCCCTGGACCTCTTCGACGCCTTCGGCTCCGAGGAGAAGACCCTGCACGCCAACATGGGCGGCCACACCGGCGTCCCGCAGTTCGCGGGGGAGGACGCTGCCCGGTTCTTCACCCGGCATCTGAAGTGAGGCCGAGCCGTCCGACCGGCTTCGGAAGATAGCCGATGTTGTGGGGCCCGCCGCCCGGAGAGGTCGGGCACCGGCCCTGCGCGGTTCTCCACGTACGGGCCCCTGCCGAACTCCCGGCAGGGGCCCGTGCCCCGTGCGGTCGTCAACCGTCGTGGCCCACAGCCACCCGAACTCATCGCTCTTGACGGAGAGTTCACCCACGAGTGCCGCCGGCTCCGGGGCCAGCCGGATCAACGAGGCGTACGGGCGTGTGCTCGCCTCGGACGTGCGCCACCGCTTCGCGATCGACACGGCGACGATCTGAGACCCGCGGCCTCACCGGGCGGGTAAGGGGCGGCCTCCTCGGCATCCGGTGGACGTAACGGCTCCCGAGGAGGGCTCGTTGCCTGTGGGGCGCAGGGGGAGCAGGAGGCGCCCTGCGCTACCGTCCTGGAGGTATGGAGCACGCCGCTGGGACGACACCCTTCATCGACCCGGAATCGGACTATCCCTGCTGCTGGTTCTGCCCCGCTCTGCGTCTGCCGCGCGCGGGGTTCCTGGTGGCGGACCGGCCGAGCAGGGACTGGCCCTTCGACGCGGCGGACGGATTCCGCTACACCACCGACGACCGGACTCCGGTCTGCGTGCATCCGGGCAAGGTGGGGCTGGAGGTCGAGCGGATGGCGCCACCCCCCGTCGCCGAACCGGTCCTTGAGCCGGAGCCGGTGAGGCGACGCTTCCGATGGCGCCGGCGCTGAGGCGCCCGCACCGAGCCGGGCCCCCGGCTGGGCCGCCGCCACCGGGCGAGGCCCGCTAGGACCGGGTCGCTCTCCCGCACTCGTCCCCACCGCACTCGCCGCGTCCGACCGGCGTGCTGCGGTCGTACGGGTCGAGCTCCGTGCCCGCCAGGTCCGCCCGGTCCTCGGATCCGAAGGGCGGGGTGAGGTATCCCGTGGGGGCGCCGCAGCCGCCGTTGGTCATGTCGTACTTGTACGAGACGACCGAGAACGTGCCCGGCTCGGTGATCACCTTGTCGGGGTCGTCCCAGCTCAGGACCAGCTCGCGCCGGACGATCGTGCGCATGATCTCGTCGTCGCCACCCGGACCGGCGGGTGCGACCGGGTAGACGAACGTGACGTCGGCGGTCACCTGGAGCGCGCCGCGCTTCCCCTCCCGGTAGCTCAGCCGGCCCCGGGTCTTCACGACATCGCCGACCAGCTGGGCTCGGGACGGCTGGAAGCGGCTGAAGAGGAGGAGCGGGTCGCTCCCCTCGCCCGGGGCCCGGAAGGCGGTGTCCAGAAGGTCCTGGACGTCCTTCTGGTGCGGGTTGATCAGTGCGATCGCCGTCTCGGGGCGCTCTCCCCGCAGCACCTTGCGGTCCAGGCCGGACGCGAAGAGGAAGCCCCGGCTACGGGAGAGGGCCTGCTCGACCTCGGCCGCGCTCATCCATCCGACCGCCGCGGCCTTCGGCACGGTGATCCCAGCCGCTTCGCTCGCCCAGTCCTCCGTCGGCGAGCCGCGGAACGGCTCGTCCGCCGTGGGCCGGAGCGCCGCCTCCGCCGGGGGTGCCTCGGTCGGGCGGGAGGTCTCGGCCTCCACCGGCGAGGAGTCGGT
Organism: Streptomyces sp. NPDC002125; assembly: GCF_053593715.1. NCBI lineage: Bacteria > Bacillati > Actinomycetota > Actinomycetes > Kitasatosporales > Streptomycetaceae > Streptomyces > Streptomyces sp. NPDC002125. Next base: position 115,061 of record NZ_JBSFDD010000028.1, read on the forward strand.
GCCGGGGAACAGGCCGATCTGCCCGGGGGCGAGCGCCACCACCAGGTCGCTTCGCCACGTCCCGGGCCCGCGCGGAGGGCTCCTTGGGCGCGTCCGTGGCACCCGCCACCGACTCGCGCAGAAACCGATCCCACTCCTCGTCGGACCTGGACGAGCCGTCCGGCTCCGTACCCGCGCCCATCCCCAACCCCCTGGCAATCCACGGACCACGCCCACTCGTTGAGGCGCGTCCGCCTGATGGCACAGGGCGCTGACAACGAGGTTCGCAGGGTGCAGTCCCGTTCGGAGGGGACGCCCGCCTCCGCGGTTCAGCCGACGAGGAGGACCACCTTGCCGCGGCCGTGGCCCGACTCGACGTCCCTGTGCGCGGCGGCTGCCTCTTCGAGTCGATACGTGGCCCGCACGTGGATCCGCAGGACGCCCTGGGCGTACAGGGAGACGAGGCCGGCCAGCCGCGCCGCCGAACGCCGGCTGCCCAGCCACCGCACGCCGAGCTCCTCGACGAGCAGGGGGGACGCGATCGTCCCTATCCGCTTCTTGTCCGGGACGAGTGCGACGGAGGCCCGCAGCCCGTCCTCACCCGCCGCGTCGAGAGCCGCGTCCACGCCCTGAGGAGCCAGCGCCCGCACCCGGTCGACGAGGCCCGCGCCGTACGTCACCGGGAGGGCGCCGAGCTCGCGCACGTAGGCGTGGTTGGCCTCACCGGCGGTGCCGATCACGGTGGCGCCCCGTTGCCGGGCGAGCTGGACCGCGACGGTGCCCACACCTCCGGCTGCGGCGTTGACCAGGAAGGTGTCCCCTTCGCGGACCTCAAGCGCCTCCACCGCGGTGTGTGCTGCCTGGCCCGCTCCGGACAGGCCTCCGGCCACGTCCCACGGCATGTCCGCAGGCTTGGCGACCACGTCGCCCACGGGCACGACCACGTATTCCGCGTAGGTGAACTGGGTCCGGAAGCCGAGGACTTCGGCCCCGATCAGGATCCCGGCCACACCCTCGCCCAGCGCATCCACCACTCCGGCGAACTCGCCACCCGTGACGTGCGGGAGGTTCACGACGAAACCCGGCGCGCCGCGTCCGCCGCGCACCGCGCAGTCGATGGGCTGGACACCGGCCGCGCGTACCCGCACACGGATCTCGCCGGGGCCGGGCGACGGTGTGGGGACATCCAGGACGCCGAGAACCTCGGGGCCTCCGAAGACGTGGAAACCGGCAGCTTTCATGTGTGGCGACTCCGTACGGTGTGGTGATCGAGCGCGTGTCCCGCGGTGACCGCTCCACCCTTCGGCCTCGACCGTGGTTGAGGTCAAGGGCCGGCGCGGCGCGTCGGGCGGGGGATGATGGAGGAGGGAAACGGAACACCAGGTCAGGAGCTTGCATGGCGAAGCGGGTTCACCAGCCCCGTGAGGACGCGGAATTCGACTTCATCCTCGGGATGAGTCCGGTGCCGGTTCTCGCGTACTTCATCGGGACATGGCCCAAGGCCGTCGAGTCCTGCCGGGCGATGGACCTCGTCGTGGGCGGCATCGCCGAGGAGTACGCGGGCCGGGTGACCGTCGTGCGGACCGACATGTCCCGCTGCCCGGGGGCAACCGGACGGTACGGAATCACCGGCGCACCGTCGTGCGTCCTCGTGGAGGAGGGGAGAACGGCGCCGCTCGGAACAGGGCCTCTGGCCGCCGCCGAGATCCGGGAGTTTCTGGACGGCCACCTGTGATGGCCCGGCGCGATGTCGCGCACTGCCCGATGGCGCCGGGAGGAAGCCGGGCACGCGCTGGAGGCGCGACGCGAGGTGCGGCTCGGGAACGATGCGTTCACAGCTGGCGCACTGTGCGCGTACGTCCCGCCGTGAGCACCGAGCCGCGACCTGTTGCACAGCGCGGGCCGGTCACCATAAGGTCACGCGGACGACGATGATCACGAGGGGGCTCCGCCGACAAGCACCGCGAGGTCCTCGGGCTGATGGCCGGGCGACGGAGCCGCGACGCGCACGGCGGCCAGGGAGACCGGACGACGGGCGGCGTGGTCCCGCTCTCGTCCGCACCGCCGCCCCCGGACCGACCTCGCCGTTCTCATCGAAACAGCTGCCCGTGACCACACCGCCCAGCGGAACGTGACCGTCGGGTCGGCGGGCCGGGTCCGCAAAGGTGCTCGACGCCGGCAGGGCCGGATAGGCCGCGCCGAGACCCGTCCAGGAAGACGTGCCGGTCACATCGCACACCGAACAAGGAGAGAACGTGCCCACCCATCCGCTCACGACGGACACCGGCGAACTCAGCCCGCTGCCCCATGACCTTCCCTTCGATCCCACCCACGGCTACGACCTGCCTCGCCTCCTCGCGGTGAAGGCGCCGCCGGAACCGGACGACTTCGCCGACTTCTGGCGAGAGCGCTACGCGAGTGCGCTGACTGTCGACACGGCGCCTCGGATCGAGGGGCCCTGGGCCACGGTGGACGGCGTGCGGGTGGCCGACGTCTCGTACATGTCCACCGACGGCGTCCGTATCGGCGGGTGGCTGACCGTCCCTGCCGACGGCCGGGTCACCCAGGGCTGTGTCTCGACACACGGGTACGGAGGCCGGTCGGCCCCGGACTCCTGGCAGGCCCCGCCCGGAACCGCGACCATCTGGCCCTGCCTGCGCGGGCTCGGAACGCGGAGCCTGCTGCCCGGCGTTCCCTCGAATTCGGCGGGACACGTCCTGCACGGCATCGGCGCCCGGGAGTCGTACCTCATCGGCGGGTGTGTGGCGGACGTCTGGTGCGCGGCCACCGCACTGCGGCTGCTGGTACCGGAGGCCGCCGGACGTCTGACCTACCTGGGCACGAGTTTCGGCGGCGGCATCGGAGCGCTGGCGCTCCCCTGGGACGACCGTTTCCGGGCCGCCGGCCTGACGGTGCCGACCTTCGGCAACCATCCGCTCCGGGTGACACTTCCGTGCACGGGCAGTGGTGAGTCGGTCCGTATGCGCTTCGCCGAGGAACCCACCGTGCTGGATGTCCTCGCGTACTTCGATGCCGCGACGGCGGCCCGGCACATCGAGATCCCCGTACATGTGAGCGCCGCCCTGTTCGATCCCCATGTGCCCCCGCCCGGGCAGTTCGCGGTGCACAACGCACTGGCCGGGCCGCGCGAACTGCTGGTTCTGAGGGCCGGGCACTTCGCATACCCGGGCGAGCCGGCCGAGACGGCGGCCCTGGAAGATGCCCAGCGGACGTTCCTGTCGGGGCCGGACCCCGTGGCGCCGAGCCCCACCGCTTGACCGCCTGCCGCACGACCGGATCCGCCGGGCCGGGTGCTCACGGGTTCCCGCCCCGTGACCTGGTGGTTCCGCGATTCCACCGCTGTCCGCCCCGCAGGACGTCGCGGAACCGCCACGGTCGCTGATTTTCACGTACGAGCATGGATCACCCGCGATATGCTGATGCAGAATGTGCAAGGGATTTGCAGAACGAGGAGGGTCATGGCTACGCGGGCGACCGATGCAGGGACGAACCAGAGCGTCGAACGAGCGGTCTCGGTGCTGCGCGCACTCGACTCCGGCCGGCCCGAACTCCGAGTCTCCGACGTCGCCGAGCTCACCGGACTGGGCTCCTCGACCACCTCCCGCCTGCTGTCCACCCTGGAACGCCTCGACATGGTCGAACGCGATCCGGTCAGCAACCTCTACCGCCTCAGCCTGGGCCTTCTCCCGCTGGCCGCCACCGCCACCAACCGCCACCCGGTGCACCGGGCCGCGCGCATGGTGCTCCAGGGCCTCGCCACCCGCACCGGGCTCGGGGCCAACGTGGCCGTACGCCGCGGCGGCGAGCTGATGTTCCTGTGCAATTTCGAGGGCACGCGCGCTCCCAAGTCCTATACGCAGGCCGGACACACCGCCCCGCTGCATGCCACGAGCATCGGCAAGTGTCTCCTCACCGGTCTCGCCCCCAAGGAGCGCCGCAAGCTGCTGGGGGACCCGCTCGACGCGCACACCGAGTACACGACCACCAGTCACGACCTCCTCGACGCCGAGATCGACACCGTCCGGCGCACCGGTTACGCCGTCGAGGCCGAGGAGCGCGCCCTGGGGCGCGCGTCCCTGGCCGCGCCGGTCCGTGACGCCTCGGGGGAGATCGTCGCCGCCATCTCGCTCTGGGGTCCGACCTCGGTGCTCGGGGACAGCGCCGACACCGAGGGGCAGCGCCTCGCCCTCGTACGCGAGGTCATCGAGGCCGCCGACGCCATCAGTCAGGCGCTCGGCGCGCTCTGACGAGCTCGAACCCGCTGCACAAAATCGGCCTGCAACTCGATTGGCGGGAGATGCACAGGCAGCTCTTTGATGATGCCCATGTTCAAAC
>NZ_JBSFDD010000029.1:0-119047 GCF_053593715.1 Streptomyces sp. NPDC002125
AGCAGCCTCGGCTACCTCAGCCCCGCCGAGTACGAGACCGCACTCGCAGCCTGACCACCACACCAAAGGTGTCCGTCAAAGCGGAACAAGCTCAGCCTGGTTGAGAACTGGGATCAGCTGAAGGGGCAATAGTACGGCTTGAGGGCAGGACGGCGGGAGCACGATAGGGATCGCCGGAAGGTGCTTCTGGCGATGCGTCGCGAAGGTAATCGGGATCGCGATCCGTGGTTGCCAGCTTGATCGCGGCAACGGCCGCCGTGAAGTTGGCGCTGGGGGTCAAGGGCAGGGCTTCGGCGTAGTCGGATGACGTCCGGATTTTGACGTCTCGTCACGCTGGGTGGGGTCCGGCACGAAGCAGGCACGGACGTCCGTGATCATGGAGTTCTCTACACTCTGTGACCTTGGGAAGCCCGTGCCTGCCGCTGCATCCTCGCTGATCTCGCCCGCCTTTGACCAGCTCAGCCCGCATCCCGAAGCTGTCGGCGGCGAGATACCCGGCCTGCTGGAACGCCTGGCCGAGGTCCCTGACCCCCGCGATCCCCGCGGCGTGCGGCACGCCATCGGCACTGTGCTGGCGCTCACCGCGTGTGCGGTCCTGGCCGGGGCCAGATCGCTTCTGGCCGTCGGGGAGTGGGCGGCCGACGCACCTCCCGCTGTGCTCGAACGACTCGGCATCCGCGTCGACCCGCTGTTCCCGCACACGTCACCAGAGGGAGAGCCTGACGCACCTGCGTGAGAGCGTGCGACGGGCCTCACTGCATCCCAGCGAGTATGTGAACGACGCGCCAGGTCGTCGCGGCGAGGTGACGCAGGCCGTGGTTCTGGTGCCGGCTTCTCGGAGGGCTCCTGTAGTCGGTCGAGGTTGGAGCAGGGAAGAGGGAGGTGCCGGCACTGCCATCTCCACGACCATGTGGGACTGTGCCCGTCCAGCAATTACCCCCGAGCCGGGCGTCAAATTGTCCGGTCGTTCTATGCTGCCGGTCGTCCTCCGAGCTGATCCTTGGCCCACCACAAGAACGCGGCGGCGTGCTGCTGGTTGGCGAAGCCGTCACCGGCGAGGTCGAGCAGGAGGTCGTTGCTCCACAGGATGAGCCGGCCGAGGGTCCAGTTCACCGACTCGGGCGCCGGCAGCTCAAGGCCGTAGACCATTCGCGCGATCTCGCGTTTGCCGCCCGCCTCGGTCGTGTACTTCAGGATCGTCAGGAAGCGGTCGGGGTCCATCACGCAGAGGACCTTCGTGAGCAGGGCCTCCTTGAATCCGGTCATGGCGAAGGGCTTGGCGCCGGACAGCAGCTGCTCGAGGCGGTCTTCGAGCGGCACGCCCTCGGGCCCGCGCAGGAGGTGCTCGATCGTCTGACGCGTCGCCTCCGCGGCCGCCGCGTCGCCCATGTCGTTCCACGCGGAGTTGAAGGTGGCCTGGTTGCCGGGGCGGGCGCCGATCTCGGAGTTGGCGAAGTCCTTGAGAACGCGGGGGTCGCACGTCCACAGCCCGTCCGCCGAGAAGATCCGCTGGTACTTCGCCCAGTAGGCCGCGACGCCGGGGTCCAGCTCCGGCTTGTCGGCGAGGTACCGCTCCTTCAGCCGGGCCACGCGCTCCAGCTGCTCGGGATCGACGTCCTCGGCCTTCGGGAAACGGGACTTGAGGTCCCCGAGGGAACGGGCCGGGTTCGGCTCGGACACCACGGGCGCCTTGTGCTCCCACGAGAACCCGCACCGGTGCTTCACGAGCCGCCCCCCGCCGTCGAGTGTACGGACCACCTCGATGTCCTCGTCGTCACTGCACAATGGACACATGGCCAAGGCCATGGCTACCCCCGCTTCATCGGTGCCGGAGCCCCGGCTTCGAGCCGTGGCACGCCCCGGCCAGGAGCCGCATTCTCGCATTTGGTCGTGTCACGCGGCATGCGATCTCCAGCACGCCGACGGGTCTCGGATGATCGACCGTCCGGGACGGCAACTCTGCGTCACGAGCCCGGTGGTCGAATCGTGTGACGAGGCGGCGACGTGAAGGGCGCGGAGCCAGAAAGCCGCGTAGACGGTGCAGCGGATACTGACGTAATCCGGTACAGATCAGTGGGTCAGCTGGCGTACCCGGTTGTCGTCTGTCACCTCGTACACGTCGATGCGCAGGAGCCAGAGGACGTGGGCCGGGACGCGTGTGGCGGCCTTGGCGGAGGAGGACGGTACGACGAGGGCGTAGCGAGTGTGTGGGTCCTGGCTCGTCATGCGGCGTAGTAGTTGGCCGTAGGCGATGTCGGCGTCGATGCCCTTCTCGCTGGTGCGGCCCTTGGCCTCGCAGATCAGCCGTTCCTCGCCGCGTACGGCTTCCAGGTCGCTCCACCGGTCCGTGGGAGCGACGGGTGTCCAGCCGCCGGCCAGGAGCCAGATGCGGAAGGTGTCGGTGACCCGGTCCTCGTCACTGTCGCGAGCCAGGATCTTCTGCAGTGCTGCGAGGTCGGACTCTTCGCTGCGGCGCAGTCGTCCGCGGTTGTCCGCATCCAGATCGGAGGGGCGGATGATGACCAGGCGCAGCCCGTGCGCGGGAATGTCCGTATCGCGCCGGGCGTCGTACAGGGCTCGCTGCTCGCCACGGTGGACACCGCTGACGGTGAGACGGTCCGGCTTGTCGAAATGAGGCGTCGGCTGGTCATGTTGCAGTTCGCGGTACTCGACTACCAGCTGATGCCCGGGCCAGTAGGCGTCGACCGGCAGTTTGACTCGTCGGCCGCCCGCTCCGGGATCTCCCAGCAGCCAGTCGAACCTATGCTGCGTCAGAGCGCTCTCCCCGAGAATCCGGTTGCACAGCCCCACGACGTACGTCTCGTCGCTGCCATCTCTCGTTGCCATGAGGAGGCATCCTGCCACCACCCACGGACCGACGGCACCGGCCCAGCAAACTACGCCTCGGAAACGTCGGATCGCAGAGCGCGATCTCGAAGTGCCGTGCGGCCCATCACCTACGGCTTAGCTGATGACTCCGACTATCGCGTAGCGAGCAACGCTCAGCCGCTCGGTAACGGCAGTACACTCCCAGGGGCGTAGCTCGGCGCTCGCGACACGACGAATCCGACAGCGCGCACAGCCAATGTGACGACAACAGACCATCCGCGGCCAACGGCAACCAGCCCATCCATGTGCCGCATCACCCGCGCTGCGTGTCCTCGTAGTTGAGTGCGTCGCCATGCTCCGGCCGGCTTCAGTGTCTGTCTCGCTGCGAACCTATGCGCGGACGCAGCTTGTACGGGACCTTGGCCACGCCCTCGCGCTCGCTCCACAGCCGCACCCCGGACCGCGTCAGTGTCCAGCCGCTGTCCTCGTAGGGCATGAGCTCTCCGACACCGAGCTGCCCGAGGAGGTGGGTCAGCTCCTTGGCCATCCGCCGGTCATGCTCGCGTTCTCGTTCGTCTGTGTTCGCGTACCCGTCTGCGCGAGCGGTGAACTCCTCGTAAGCCAGATCAGCGAGGCGGCGTCGATATTCGAGCAACGCCGCTCGGCGGGCGCGGAGAGCACATCCACTTCAGTACTCCTCAGGTCGGCAACGACGACTCACCTCCGCTCGCGCTGTCGATAAGCTCCGGCAGGCGAACCGCTCCCACAGGCCCCATCTGGGCCACTCCCAGAATGGCACTGCTCTTGTGGCCTGATCTTCTCCGCGCTACCCCTCTCGAATGAGTGAGTTCACGTCACGCGCAGGCTCTTGGGCGGATGGTCGAGGCCCTGTCGCGCCCCACTTGCGGACGCAGAGCCGTCCGTCGCATACGCGGTAGACCCGTGCCTGCGTGCAGCTCTGGATGTCGCCGGTACTCGGTCGGCAACCAAGAGGATCGGTGACTTTCAGACGCTGGACAACTTCGATGCGCCGCCGGAAACCAGCCATCCTCTGTGAAGCGCGACCCTGCAAGGGGTTGTTACCTCATCCTGGAGCGTTCGTCACCACATGGAGGGGAAGCGATGAGCGCCTTGCGTCATCACGCTGCAGATCCGGATGTCCTGGCCAGGACCACAGGGCTGGTGAACTTCTTGCAGGAGATGGTGCGCAGTAGCCACCAGCGCCAGCGAGATGACCGAGGCCGCGGGAGGGAGCGGCTGTGGCTCTCAGACTTGCCCCCTCAAATCCGTAAGCCTGGCGCCCGTGATGACGGCGTGCTCCTGCAGCTCAAGCACATTCCGCAGGAACCGCCGCCAGATCTTCCGGAACTTCTGGAAGGCTGGGTCGACCCTTTGGCGTGCCTGGACCCTGATGCCGGTGATCCACCACTGGCTGACGAAGGGCCGGTGCACAGCAGGCTGCCTGTGCCAGCCGGCACGCTTCAAGGGGATGAGCCGGCCGTCATTGCCCAGGGCGATGCTGAAGAGGTGCTGCGCGCGTACGAGCCGTGGCTGAACCGGTGGCGAATCTGGGCGCAGAAGGAGCGCCGCCAACAGCCGCTGCGTGCGCTGTATGACACGGTCTATGCGTGGCATCAGAGGCTTACGCTGGAGGATGACCGAATCGAACTGATCTTGGCCGTTGGATTGTTGACCTGGGACAAGCCTGGGCAGGACGCGGTACACCGGCATTTGCTCGTTCAGCGAGCGGAGACGTCAGTGCACCGCGGTTCCGCCGAGATCACAGTGCGATTGTCTGCGGAAGCGGCGATGCGCCTGGAGGACCAGGACTTCTTGGACTCCGGGGACGGCTGGATCCGAGAGCAGTCCGCGGCCCTGGGCGACGACATCGCCGCCAGCGCCGTACACCCTCTGGACCCGGACACGCTCGAGCTGCTTTCCAAGTGGCAAGACCGCGCGTACCAGCACAGGATCGCCTTCAGCGCCCGATGGCAGCCGCCAGAGTCGCCCGAGGCAGTGTCGCGAGTGACGTACGCCCCTGCCTTGCTGGTACGGCCGCGAAACCAGAACGCCCTGCTGCGTTTGTACGGGAAGATCGCGGAGACCATCGCAGCTGAGGAGTATGCACCCCTCGGCCTGGCGCAGATGGTCTTGGACTGTCTCAGCGCCGAAGAGCGGGCAGCCTGGGACGGCCATGGCCTCGCTCAGGCCCCACTCTTTCAGGGGGATCCACTCTTTCCAGGCAAGACGAATGAGCAGCAGCGCAGGGTACTGCGTCGGCTGCAGAAGGACACCGGTGTCGTCGTGCAGGGCCCGCCAGGCACGGGCAAGACGCATACGATCGCAAATCTAGTGTCCGCTCTGCTCGCAGAGGGCCAGCGGGTCCTGGTCACCAGTGCCCGTGACCAGCCGCTCGCCGTCCTGCGCGACAAACTCCCCAAGCCCGTCAGAGACCTGTGCGTGTTGCTGCTGAGTTCCACCCGCAGCAACAACGGCACCAGCGAACTGGAGCGGACTGTTACAGCGCTGACCAAACAGGTGGCGAGCACCGATGCAGAGACCCTGCAGGGAGAGATCAACCGCTTGACCAAACGGCGCCTGAACATTCAGGGCCGCATCGGCACTCTCACCGACCAGTTGTTGTCTGTACGAGAGCAGGAGTACCGCCACCAAGGAGTAGCACCTGGCTACGTTGGCACACTGGCCGAGATCGTGCAGCGAGTCCGGGACCACCAGCCGTCGCTGAGCTGGATCGGCGCCCTGGCCGACAGCACGCCCGAGGATGCGCCACTGTCCGCTCAGCAGGCCCAGGAACTGCTGGTGCTGCTGCGAGAGGGCATGGGCGAACCCCGTGTCGGCGGTGTCCTGCCCTCCAGCGAGACGCTGCCAGCCTCTGACTTGGTTGACGCGACCTTCGCCGCGAGCCGCCTGACATCGCAGGGCCTAGACGAACAGACCTTGCAGTTGCGTGATGTCCTCGCCGGCTTGGACCTCTCCCCGACCGATGAAATCGCAGGGCATCTGGAGGATGCCGCGACTGCGCTGCACTATCTCGGTCTTCCCGCAGACCCGTCCCACTGGGTGGAAACGTGGTGGGTGTGCCAGGCACTCGTCGAGCGCCTGGCACACCCACAGACGCTGCTCTGGAAACGAGTCGAAGACACCTCTGAGTACATCATCCAAGCGCGCAACGCACTCGACTCCGTCGGAGTGCGAAGCGTGCACCTGCCCGAAAGCCTTGATGTGCACGGGGCCGGACGCATGGCTGCTTCCGGGCAGGACCTTCTCAAACATCTGCAGACCAAGGGCCAGCCGCGTGTGCGGGAACGGTTCATGTCGCTCGCTTCACGTGAGCAGAGGAACGCCCATGACCTGCTGACACTGTGCACCGTCGACGGGCAGAGCCCGCGCACCGTTGATGACCTGGAGCATGTCCTGGCATATCTGCGGGCCCACATCGCTCTGGACGTCGTTGCGGCGCGCTGGAAGCAGGTGAAAGCACCTCTACCCGAAGGAGACCTTGAGGTCCTCCTCGCGGAACTAGACCAACGCCACAAGCAGCTGGAGCACATCGCCGCCTTTGTGGAAGCGAGGGAGAGTATTGACCGGATCCTCGTCGGCCAGGGCGTCAGATTCGCCTTGACCACGCCAACCGCCTGGCAGGTCCTTACCCGCGCGGCAGGCGCACTGGCTCACAGGCGTGCCGCTGACGAAGCACTTGCCCAGCTCACCTCCTGGGACCAGTACCTGAGCGCTACCAAGGACGGACAACAGCCAGCTCCAGAGGCACGTGCCCTGTCAGCCGCGCTCCGTGAACAGGACTCCGCCGCTTACAGCAAAGCCGTCGATGACCTCCACGCTGCGCACGAACGTGATGCGCGCAGGAGTCGTTGCCGACACCTGCTCGACCGGATTCGCTCCGTCCACCCCATGCTCTCTGCCCGCCTGCTGGAAGAAGCGCCTGATCCGCAGTGGGACGAACGACTGGCTCAGATCGAGCGCGCCTGGGCATGGGGTGCAGCTGCACGGTTCGTCGCCGATCGTCGCGAACTCGGCTTGGAACAGAGGCTGGACACCGAGCTCGGCCAACAGGAAGCCCTGCTCGAGGAGATCACTGGCGAACTTGCCGCGACCTGGGGCCGGCTGCACTGCTTGAGAAACATGACCTCTGAACAGAGGTCGGCCCTGCAGATGTACCAAACCCACATGTCCAGCCTCGGCCGTGGTACGGGCCGCAGCGCCGACAGGCTCCGCGCCGCCGCGAAGGAACGCATGCGGGTAGCCCAAGGCGCCGTACCAGCCTGGGTCATGCCCATTGCGGACGTCGCCGAAATGGTACAGACCGGGCGTAACAGCTTCGATGTCGTCATCGTCGATGAAGCAAGTCAAGCAAGCATGGACGCCCTCTTTCTCCTGTGGCTCGCGCCGCGCGTCATTGTCGTCGGTGACGACAAGCAATGTTCACCACCATCCACAGGCTTTGGCCGACACCAGGCCATCCGCGACAAACTCGCCGCCTACCTCCACGACATGCCCTCCGGCGTGCGGGAGTTGTACATGCCCCACACCAACCTCTATGGCTTGCTCAGCTCGTTCTTCCCCGAAGTCATCCGCTTGGATGAACACTTCCGCTGCGTCCCGGAGATCATCAACTGGTCGTCGGCGAACTTCTACGACGAGTCTTTGCTGCCGCTACGCCAGTACGGAGGCGAGCGACTGGATCCCCTGCGTGTCACCTACGTCGAGGACGCGGCAACGATCGGTCGTGAGATTCGCATCCACAACCCGAAGGAAGCCGAGGCCATCGTCGATGCCCTCGAGCGCATGACCGAAGATGCGGCCTACCGTGACAAGACGATCGGTGTGATCGTTCTGCAAGGCCACGGCCAGACCAAGTACATCGAAGCCCTGATTAAGCAGCGCATCGACCCCGCCGTCCGCCAACGCCATCGCATCCAGGTGGGCAACGCCGCCTCGTTCCAGGGCGATGAGCGCCACGTCATCCTGCTGTCCATGGTGGTAACCGACCCACCAAAGATCGCAGGCGGTGCCCGCTACGAACAGCAGGCGTACAACGTGGCCGCCAGCCGCGCCCAGGACCAAATGTGGCTGTTCCATTCAGTACCGGTAGACCGCCTCAAGCCCAACGACATGCGCCTGAACTTGATCACCTACATGCACAACCCGCCGACTGCTCTGTCCGCCCTGCACGACATCGGCTTCGTATCACCCAAGGTCATGCAGGCACCCTTCCAGTCGATGTTTGAGCAAGAGGTCTATCTACTACTCAAGGGCCGGGGATACCACGTGCTGCCGCAGTATCCGGCCGGCACCAAGAAGATCGATCTCGTCGTCGTTGGCGCACGCGGACGCCTGGCCGTGGAGTGCGACGGTGCCTACTTCCATGACACCACACGCGAACAGATCGAACGGGATCACCAGCGCGACCGAGAACTACGCAGGGTCGGCTGGGAGTTCTACCGAATCCCTGAGAGCGAGTACCGCTTCGACGCGGACGAGGCACTCACCGGACTGTGGTCTGAACTGAACCGCCTGGACATCCACCCTGCCGACTTCGCACACTCACCAGCAACGCGCGAGGCATCGACCGAGTGGAGCCCTCTCGTCCTAACTGATCCGGCCGAGGCCGAGGCCGACTTGGCAGGCTACGGCGACGAACCGTATGACGCCGACACCGGGGAGTCGGCAGCCGATTTCGGCGGTGCCCCCTCCCGGAAGGCCCAATCCAGCGCCCCCACCGAACTGGGCAACTTCTGCGTATACGACGGGGACGACGACTCAGAAGAACTGGAGCAGAGCGCATGACCCAAGCACTGGAGAACGGCATCCGCACCCTGGACACCAACACCATCAAGGAGCTGGCACGCATCATCTGCGGTGACGATAACCTCTACTACCGCGGTACTCGCGACCTGACCCGCTTCTTTGAGAATGCCGGCTGGCTCAACGTCCTCGACTTCGACGGTGAATCCCGCAGCGAATGGACCTTGGACCGTCTCACGGAGCGCCGTACCGACGGCGCAGCCGTTGAACAGGTTTTGCTGCGTTTGGCGGATGCCCGCGAGTACTACGAGGAACCCCATCAGCTAACCAAGGTCCTCCGAGCGGTCAACGCCTTCCTCGTCCACGAAGGACTGCGCCTCGAGAACCCCGGAGGACGCCCCCGCCTGGTGACCTGCGATCCCTCACTCGGACATCCCGGAGAGCAGGCCCCCACCGAGCTGCAGGCCACCATGGCTGGAATCATCGCCGATGAGCGTATGGCGCAACTCTTGCAACACCGCCTCGACGAAGCCCGCACGTGCTTCGCTAACGGAGCCCACATCGCCGCAGTGATCATGCTTGGCTCTCTACTCGAAGGCGTTCTTCTCACGGTCATCCAGGAACGCGACCCGTCACTACTGCGGGGACGGGACCTCAAGCGTGTCAGCCTCGGGGAGCTGATCGATATCTGCTCGCGTGCACGATGGATCGACGCGGACGCCACCAGCTACAGCCACACCCTGCGGGACTACCGCAACTTCGTACATCCGCACCGTGAATTTCGTGAAGAGCACAAGCCCGACCGCGATACACTCAACGTCTCCTGGTGGGTTGTCAACGGTGCCCTCAACGACCTTGCGGCCAGCCACCCCCACTGAAAGTTGTTGCAGAGGGGTGGGTGTGGGCAGGCCGGGTTGGCATTTGACCTGCTGGTTCAGCCTGTCATGGCGAGGTTGTGCATGGTGGCGACTGCTTGGACGGCATGGTGGAGCCCGTCTCCTTTCTGGCGGCAGTCGCGGAGGATTTTCCAGTTCTTCATGCGGGCGAAGGTGTGCTCGACGCGGGCGCGGACGCGTCGGTGTTCGGCGTTGTCCTCCTCCTGGCCGCGCAGGAGTGGGCGTCCGGCTCTTCTGCGGTGCGGGACGATCAGGCCAGTTCCCGGGTAGGCGCCGTCCGCGATGACCGTTGTCCCGGCCGCGATGGCGGGCAGGTCCGATTCTCGCCAGGCGTGGGCGTCGGCCTTGTTCCCGGGGACGGGGTGGGCCGAGGCGATCACCAGGCGGCTGTCCGCATCGATGATGACCTGCACGTTCGCCGAGAACCGATAGTTACGGGAGGACGCGGCGACCTTGCGGTCGCGGACCGGGACGAGGGTTCCGTCCACGATCCACAACCGTTCGACGTCCGCGACGGGCCGCGGCGCCGGCTCCAGTGCGAGAAGGGCCGCAGGCGATGGATGACCCGGCAGACGGTGGCTGGGGAGATCCCGAAGAGGGTGGCAAGCTGACGCATCGTGAGGTTGGTCCGGTATTAGACGGCCACCAGCAGGACCCGATCGGCCGGGTTGCACAGCCCCACGACGTACGTCTCGTCGCTGCCATCTCTCATTGGAGCGCCACCTCGAAGTGCCGTGCCGCCCGTCGCGTCCTCCCGGTGTGCTCAAGGCTCAGATTTTGGCGTATCGAATAACGGTCAGCCGATCGTCACGGGCGATATGCCCCTGGGGGGGCTTGTTACACGCCGATTCCGGCAGGGCGTACAGCCACTGCAGCAACAACGGACCCTCTTGCGGGGCGTGCCCTTGTCCTTGGTCAGTGCCGCCGCCCAGGTGGTTGACGGCACTCACGAAGGGCAGGTACCTGACCCGATGAACTGGCGCGTGTCAGCGTATGCATCGTAGACGGCGACTGCCCAGCGAGTGTATTCCCAGCTCTTGTTGCTGTGGGACTCGAGCGTGAGCTTGCGGCAGACAGCCTCCTCGACGGCTCCTGTGAGGTTGGACTGGGAGGCGCGGCTGGTGAAGTGGTTATTGGGGTCGTCGGTCCAGATGTAGGCGGCTTTTTCGACGGGGTCGAAGCCGAGGCTGATGCCGTCGTTGAGCGCGATGGGGTTGTCGTTCGTCTCGGTGGTGTTGGTGTTCCAGGTTGCGACGATGGCCTTGACCGTGGCGTCGGCGACGCGGATCTCCGCTTTGTCGCTGCTGGGTATCTCGGCCGTGGCCATGCCGGACTCGTCTCCGTGCCACTGGCCGGCTGTTTCTGAGATGCAGCCGTCAGTGGCCTCGCCATAGCCGATGGCTGCCGCATCGAGATCGTCATCGGACGTCTTCCAGTAGATGGCGAAGCGGCCGTACGGCCAGGTGGCCGGGTTGTTCTTGAGGCGGTGAGCGAGTGCGGAGCAGGCCGCCATCTCGCCGACTCTGCGGAACTCCTCTAGGTAGTTATCGGGCAGCTGCGGGACCGGCCCCCCGGTCACCATCACGGTCTGTGCCCGCTGGTTGAACGTGATTGTGGGCTTCATGAAGTCCATGTCCTTGGTAGCCAGCATGGACGTCATTCGGTCCCGAATCACCTTCTCGGCGTCACGCTCTTCGGGGCTGCCAGCGATGGTGCTCGCACTCCACTCGCCGGCAAGCGGTTGCGTTTCGTCGCCGGATCGCGTGTAGGCGGGGTTGGCCACCCCGGCGAGTGGGTCCTTGGGGATCCTGGTGGTCCGCGGATCGACCACAGGAGTGGACGCGGTTACCGCAGGTGTGCCGGCAGCTGTGGCTCCAGGAGCGCTGATCGGGGCGGATATCTCGGTGGAGGGTGTCGAAGGGGCGGCGGGGACGGACGTGAGGCTCACGTCCGCCCGGTCGTCACTGTTGTAGACGACGATTCCACCCGAGGCGGCTGTGATGGCGACTGCGGTGACAGTGGCGGCGACAAGCGCGCGCCTGCGTTTCGAGGGCGCGGGAAGGCTCCAAGCAGGGTCTTCCAGGCTGGGGAGATTCCACGCAGTGGTGAGGCAGTCAATGATCTGCGCCGGCTGAGGCTCGGCTGCTCTGCCGAGGACCTGGGTCCCCTGATGGGTCAGGAGCAGCGCGCATAGCTGCGCTGCCTCTTCGGCGCTGATTCGCTCGGCAGGGTTCTTCGCGAGCGCCTTCGCCAGGGGCTCACGCAGCTCTTCAGGGAGCCCGTCGAGATCGGGTTCCTCGGACATGACGCGGTAGGCGACCACGTCGGGAGCTCCGGTCCCGAAGGGCAGGCGCCCCGTGGCGGCATAGGCGACGAGAGTGCCCCAGGCGAACACATCGCCCTCGGGGCCAGCGGTACCTGTGCGGTAGTGCTCGGGGCTGATCCAACCGGGAGTACCGGTCATGACGCCGGTCCGGGTTACAGAGGTGCCGTCGGCGGCATGCGCGATGCCGAAGTCCAGGACTCGGGGGCCGGCCGGGGTGAGGATGACGTTCTGCGGCTTCACGTCGCGGTGGACGACGCCGGAGGCGTGGATCGCGGCGAGGGCCTGGGCGGTGCCGGTGGCGAACGCGTACAGGGTGGCGCCGGTGAGTGCTCCATGGGAGGCGAGATGCTGGTCGAGGGTGAGCCCGGGCGCGTAGGCGGTGGCCAGCCAGGGGGTCTCGGCATCCGGGTCTGCTGCGAGGAGAGGAATGAGGCACGGACCGTGCACACGCGACGAGAGCTGGACTTCTCGGCGAAAGCGGGCCCGGAACTCAGGGTCTTCGGCTTGCGCGGGGTGGATCACCTTCACAGCGACTCGGAGCCCCGCTGGATCGAGACCGGCGTGAACGGTGCCCATGCCACCCGAGCCGAGACGGCCGATGATCCGGTAGGGGCCGACCTGCTTCGGGTCACCGGAGCGGGCAGGCTGTACCCGCCCGTCTACGCGAGCGATGCTCACAGGGTGTTCGTTCCTCTTCTGCCATGGAGCGCCATGAGGCTGACACACACCCATGAATGGAGTCCCCAGCCCAGAAACGAGATGGTATCGGCAGACTGCCCCAATGGGTGGGGCAGTTTGCTGCATCGTTGTCCCTCTCGCAAGGATCGCCGAAGGGCATGAGGCTGGGTCCGGACTTGAGTTGGGGACCATTTGGGGACCACACGGCATGCTCGATGGTGCACGACGGGCCATCACGTGCACGAAGCTCACCCGTATTAAGTCTGCTATATCCAGAAAACACCCCCGGCCCCTACTCCTGGGGGTCAAGGGGTCGCAGGTTCAAATCCTGTCGTCCCGACTTGAGAGAGTCGCAGGTCAGGGCCTGTTTCGGAGAAATCCGGGACAGGCCCTGACTCGTTCTCGGCGCCGGCCTCCTCGACCGGCGTCAGCGGGTCATGACGACCCGGCCCGGCAGGAGCGTGATGCGCGGAGCAGGCCGACGGACCAGGTGCTGAAGTCCGCAGACCCGGTCGACGTCATCGTGTAACTGCGGACACCGCCGGCCCGGACCGCCCGTCTGCTCGCCGCCGCCGAGGGGCGCAGCCTCAGCGAGACGGACGCACGCGCCGCGGTGGCCGAGGCGCAGGGCGCGTTCCGCGACGTGCTGAAGGGCATGTTCAACGCAGGCCCTGAACGCGGAGACCAGATTCCAGGCCGGGGTGCAGGCGGCGCCGCGGGGCTGGCTGACGGCGTAAGGGCGGGCGGTTCAGGCCGGCTGCCAGATCCGTGACAGGGCCGCGGTGGTGAGTACTTGATCCGGTGGGCCCTGTCCGGCCAGCCGTCCGTCACTGAGGAGCAGGCAGGCGTCCGCCGAGCGGGCGGCATCGAGATCGTGCGTGGCCTGGACGACGGTCGTGCCGTCGGCGACAAGTTCGGTCAGCAGGGCCGTGATCCGCCGGCGGGCCTCGGGGTCGAGTCCGGTGGTCGGCTCGTCCAGGAGCAGGAGGTCGGACTGCTGGGCCAGGCCCTGGGCTATCAGGACGCGCTGACGCTGCCCACCGGACAACTCACCGAGCTGGCGGGCGGACAGGCCGGCGACGCCCAGTCGTTCCATGGCGGAGTCGACCACGGCCCGGTCCCCGCGGGTCAGCCACCGCCACGGCCCTCGCTCGCCCCAGCGCCCCATCTCCACCGTCTGCCGTGCCGTGAGGGGGAGCGCGTCGCCGACGGCGCCGCGCTGCGGGACGAAGGCCGGAGGGCGTCCTTCCGCGTATCGGAGCTGCCCTGATGTGGCCTCGATCACGCCGGCGAGGACTCCGAGCAGGGTTGACTTCCCGCTGCCGTTCGGACCGACGAGCGCTGT
This sequence comes from Streptomyces sp. NPDC002125, assembly GCF_053593715.1. Classification (NCBI taxonomy): domain Bacteria; kingdom Bacillati; phylum Actinomycetota; class Actinomycetes; order Kitasatosporales; family Streptomycetaceae; genus Streptomyces; species Streptomyces sp. NPDC002125. Next base: position 13,859 of record NZ_JBSFDD010000029.1, read on the forward strand.
CATGGCCAAGGCCGTTATGTGCGCGCTGAGTTGACGGAGTACCGGGCGGCCGGGGTAGCCCGCGTCCAGGTCGCTGAACCGGACGCGATCGTTCCTGGGTTCGTCGGCGGGCGAGGCGAGGGGGTTGTTTATGAACATGATTTTCATTGTAGTGTCCTCGCATGGAGTGGTTGACGGCCCCCTTCGAGGTCGCTTTTGTGCAGCGGGCCCTGTGGGCCGGGATTCTCGTATCGGCGATATGCGCCCTCGCGGGCACGTGGGTGGTGCTCCGGGGAATGGCGTTCCTCGGTGACGCCATGTCCCACGGTCTGCTGCCGGGCGTCGCGGTCGCCGCGCTGCTCGGGGGCAACCTGCTGGTGGGGGCGTTGGTGAGCGCGGCGGTCATGACAGCCGGTGTCACCGTCCTCGGCCGCACCCGCCGGCTCTCCCAGGACACCGGCATCGGCCTGCTGTTCGTGGGGATGCTGTCCCTCGGCGTCATCATCGTGTCGCGCTCGCAGTCCTTCGCCGTGGACCTCACCGGTTTCCTCTTCGGAGACGTCCTGGCCGTGCGCGAGAGCGACTTGATGCTCCTCGCTGTCGCGCTGCTGCTGGCCCTGCTCGTCTCGGCGCTCGGTCACCGCGCCTTTCTCGCCCTGGCGTTCGATGATCGCAAGGCCCGGACGCTCGGCTTGCGTCCGCGGCTGGCGCATGCCGTACTGCTGGGCCTCCTGGCGCTCGCCATCGTCGCCTCGTTCCACATCGTGGGAACGCTGCTGGTTCTCGGTCTGCTCATCGCCCCGCCGGCGGCGGCCCTGCCCTGGGCGCGTGGCGTGAGCGGTGTCATGACCCTGGCTGCGGTGCTCGGCGCGGTGGCCACCTTCGGCGGGCTGTTGCTCTCCTGGCACCTGAGCACCGCGGCCGGCGCGACCGTCGCGGCCCTGGCGGTCAGCCTCTTCTTCCTGTCCCACCTGGCATCGGGCTTCCGCTACCGCCGCCGTGCGCACCGCGACGCTCTCCCCGCCCGCACCGCCACCCCGGACGCCCCCACGACCCGACCGAACGAAATCTGAGGCGATCTCCTTGCTCGTCCGAAAAGACATCACATCCCTGGCCGCGGCACTGGTGGCAGCGACCCTGCTCACAGCGGGCTGCGCGGGCCGCACCGACCCCAAGTCCGGCTCTGGGGACCCGACTTCTCCCGTCGTACCCCATGGCTACGTCGAGGGTGCCAGCGAGGCGGCCGAGCAGCAGTCCAGGCTTGTTCTCGGTGACCTCGGCACCGGTGACACACGGGTGCTGGACCTGACCACCGGCGAGGCCCACGAGACGGAACGCAGAGAAGGAGTCACCGGCCTCACGACGGACGGGCGCTTCGGCTACTTCCACGGCGCGGCCGGCACCCACGTCCTCGACAGCGGAGCGTGGACGGTCGACCACGGAGACCATGTGCACTACTACCGCGCGAAGATCCAGGAGATCGGCGAACTGCCGGGCGGCGCCGGCACGAGCGTCCGCAGCGACGCGGGCGTGACCGTGGCCACGGCGACGGGCGGAAGAGCGGACGTGTACCCCCGTGAGGATCTGGAGAAGGGCGAGCTCGGCATCCCCCGCCAACTCCCGGGCGTCCACGCCGGAGCCGTCGTGCCCTACGCGGAACACCTGATCACTCTCACGCGCGACGGCGACGGCCCCGCCGGTGTCGCCGTGCTCGACCGGTCGGGAAGGAGCGTCGCCACCCCGGAGTCCGCGTGCGAGGACCCGGCGGGGGACGCGGTCACCCGGCGGGGGGTCGTCTTCGGCTGTGCCGACGGCGCCCTGCTCGTCCGTGAGGACGACGGCACGTTCACCGCCGAGAAGATCCCGTACGGCGAGGCCGTGCCGAAGGCGGAACGGGCCACGGAATTCCGGCAGCGGCCGGGCAGTGCCACGCTCACGGCACGGGCGGGGAAGGAGGCCGTCTGGATCCTGGACGTCACCGAGCGTGCCTGGACCCGGGTCGCGACGGGCCCCGTGGTCGCCGCCAACACCGCCGGTGAAGGCAGCCCGTTGGTCGTCCTGGAGGCGGACGGAGCCCTGCACGGCTACGACACAACCACCGGCAAGGAGACCGCGGTCACCGGACGTCTGCTGAAGGACGTCCCGGCGGGCGCCACCGGCAAGGCCTCGGAACCGGTGATCGAGGTCGACCGGAGCCGGGCCTACCTCAACGACCCATCGGGCAAGCGGGTGTACGAGGTCGACTACAACGACGGTCTCCGTGTCGCCCGCACGTTCGACCTGGACATCCAGCCGTCCCTGATGGTGGAGACGGGCCGATGAGCGTACGTGTGGGAGCCGCCCGGGTCCGTGCCCTGCTGCTGACCCTGGTCACCTTCTGCGTCGTCGCCACCACGGCCACGGCCTGCGCGCCCGGTGACGAGCGGGCCCGGGTCGTGGTGACGACCAACATCCTCGGCGACATCACCCGGGAGATCGTCGGGGACGAGGCGGACGTCAGCGTTCTGATGAAACCCAACGCCGACCCGCACTCCTTCGGACTGTCGGCCGTACAGGCCGCCGAGCTGGAGAACGCCGACCTGGTCGTCCACAACGGCCTGGGCCTGGAGGAGAACGTACTACGGCACGTCGAGGCAGCCCACGGATCGGGTGTGGCCACCTTCGCCGCCGGTGAGGCGGCCGACCCTCTCACCTTCCGCGCCGGCGAGGAGGGCGGCTCCGACGACGAGTCCGGCGAGCCGGATCCGCACTTCTGGACCGACCCCGACCAGGTGCGCAAGGTGGCCGGACTCATAGCCGATCAGGTCGTGGAACACGTCGACGGTGTGAACGAGAAGACCGTCCGGGGCAACGCCGCACACTACGACGAGCAACTCGCCGGGCTCACCACGTGGATGGAGAAGTCCTTCGCGGACATCCCCGACGGGCGCCGCGCCCTGGTGACCAACCACCACGTCTTCGGATATCTGGCCGACCGTTTCGGCTTCCGTGTGATCGGCGCGGTCGTTCCCAGCGGCACGACACTCGCCTCGCCCAGCTCCTCCGACCTGCGCTCCCTCACCCAGGCCATGGAGAAGGCCCAGGTGCGGACCGTCTTCGCCGACTCCTCCCAGCCCACCCGGCTCGCCGAGGTCCTGCGCCAGGAGATGGGCGGTGACGTCCAGATCGTCCCGCTGTACTCCGAGTCGCTGACCGAAAGAGGCAAGGGCGCCGGCACCTACCTGGAAATGATGCGCGCCAACACCTCGGCCATAGCCCAGGGGCTCACCAGGGCCTGAACGACCGTCCTCCGCCGCCCAGGCCCACCGAGGGCCGACGGCCGACGAGGTCCCCACCGGGAAACCGCCCCACACGGGGCACGAAAGGAAACAACCTCAATGAACAAGCCGACGCGCGCCAGAATGCTCGCTGGCACGGCACTCGCTCTGGCGGCCTCGATGGCGCTGACCGCCTGTGGCGGAACGAATGACGCCTCGTCCGGCGCCGAACCGACGCAGCAGGCGAAGAACAGCGAAGCCGGCACCGTCAAGGACCCGCTGGTCGCCTCCTACGACGGCGGGCTGTACGTCCTCGACGGCGAAACGCTGAAGCTGGTGAAGACCGTCGAGCTGCCCGGCTTCAACCGGGTCAACCCCGCGGGCGACCAGGACCACGTCGTCATCTCCACCGACACCGGCTTCCGCACGTTCGACGCGACCCGGCAGACCTTCACGGACGCCGAATACAAGGGTCCGAAGCCCGGTCACGTCGTGCGGCACGGTGGCAAAACGATCCTCTTCACGGACGGTACGGGGGAGGTGAACGTCTTCGACCCCGCGGATCTGGCGGGCGGCCGGAAGCCGGAAGGCCGGAGCTACACTTCCGCCGAACCCCACCACGGGGTCGCGATCGAGCTCGCCGACGGGCGGCTCGTCACCACCCTGGGCACCGAGGAGAAGCGCACCGGCGCCCTCGTCCTGGACAAGGACGACAAGGAGATCGCACGCGCCGAGAACTGCCCGGGCGTCCACGGAGAAGCCGCCGCCAAGGGCGAGGTCGTCGCTCTCGGTTGCGAGGACGGCGTACTGCTCTACAAGGACGGAGAGTTCACCAAGGTCGACGCCCCGGGCGACTACGCCCGCATCGGCAACCAGGCGGGCAGTGATGTCTCCCCGGTCCTTCTGGGCGACTACAAGACCGATCCCGACGCGGAACTGGAACGGCCCACCCGTATATCGCTGATCGACACCCGCACGGCGGAGATGAAGCTGGTCGACCTCGGCACCAGCTACTCCTTCCGCTCGCTCGCCCGAGGCCCGCACGGAGAGGCCCTCGTTCTCGGTACCAACGGTGTTCTGCACGTCATCGACCCGGAGACCGGGAAGGTGGACAGGAAGATCGACGCGGTGGGCGACTGGACGGAGCCCCTGGACTGGCAGCAGGCCCGTCCCACCCTGTTCGTCCGCGACCACACGGCGTACGTCTCCGACCCGGCCGAGCGCCAACTGCACGCCTACGACCTCGAGTCGGGGGCGAAGGTGTCGTCCGTGACGCTGCCCAAGGGAACCAATGAGCTGTCCGGGACCGTGGCCGGTCACTGACCAGCCGCGTTGAGCCCACCTGATGGAACGCCTGTCGGAGCCGTGCCGACGGGCGTTCCGTGCTGCCCGGGTCGAACGGCCACCCGAGCTCCGAGGTGGCGGCACGACCTCCAAATCCCCCTACGCGCAGTCGGTGTCGACGGCCGCCGAACGGGTCAGCGCCGTGCCGCGCTCGACGGGCAGGGACTCGTCGCGTGCCCAGGCCGACCATGAGTCGACGAACAGGCCCACCTGCTGTCCGAGCAGGGCTCCGGCGAACACCAGCAGCGCACTGGACACACCACCGCCGCAGTAGGCGCCGACCTCGTGGCCGCCTATGGCCCGACGGGACAGGAACCACTTGCGCAACTCCGTCGGCGACCTGAGCAGTCCGTCGGGAGCCACGAGCTCGGCCGAGTTGGCGTGGACCGCGTGGGGCACGTGGCCGGTCCTCGGATCGTCCGACACCCCGTTGTACGCGCCGGCGGGGCGCGAGTCCAGGAGGGTGCCGAAGTCCGCGACGTCGAGGACCTCCGCCGCCCGGAGCACGCGTCGGCCGCCGTCCGCCGGTAGGAGGGGAGGCACGGCCGGCGAGCCGCCTTCCGCCGGGGCGGCCGACGGCGTGCCACGCGAGGGGCCCGTCGGGCCGCCGGCACGCGTCCAGGCGGGCAGACCTCCGTCCAGGACACGCACCGAACGGAAGCCCGCCCAGGTGAGGACGAACCAGGCGCGCGCGGCGGACGACAGCTCCTCGATGCGGCGCGTGTAGAGAACGAGGTCGTCGGCGGGCCCGACGCCGTGGGCCCGCATGCCCGCGTGCACGGCACCGCGCTCCGGCAGGGGGAGGTGGCCGCTGTTCGCCGTCGGACGGCCGGCGAAGTCGGACCTGACCGAGGTCAGGACGGCACCGGGGATGCTTCCCGCGATCGGATCCGGTCCCGGTGCCATCACCCGCCAGGGAGCGACCTCGACGAACACCGGGCGCGCCCGTCGGGCGCAAGCCGTCCGGGCGCTCACGAGGTGCGAGGACTCGGCCGCCGTCACCCCGGGTCTCCCGAGGTGTGCGGGACGAACACCACCGGGAGGCTCTCCTTGAGGGCGTTGTAGATACGGCACCGCTTCTTGTACTCGGCGACGAGTTCGTCGGCGGTGACGTGGTCGACCCCGTCGATGAAGCACTCCATGATGAGGGTGCCGAGATAGTCGCCCTCGATCCTGCGCTCGATACGGGCGAAGATCTCGACCTGGCGCTCCGGCTGGCCGCCCTCGAGGAAGTCGTGCCGGAACGCGTTGAGCGCACAGGAGACGAGGGAGGCGACCAGCAGGTCGAGCGAGCTCGCCTCCTCGCCCGGGCCGCCGCTGCGCACCGATCCGTCCGACGCGATCTCGAACCCCGGCCCGGCGATGGCGTAACGGCCGCGGACGTCGGTGGTCCGCCCGTGCAGGTTGCTGACCACGGTCACTCTGTCGTTCACCCCGGGAAGTCTAGGTTCAGGGGGCGTGGCGGACCGTGGCGTCCGGGATCTGGACACCCCTGGTGGTGGCGTCCCGCAGCTGGTCGGCCAGCAGGGAGACGACGCGGGTCAGGGACCGGTTGTCCTCCTCCAGTACGGCGATGTGGTGCTCCAGTTCCGCGATCCTGGAGTGCAGGTCGCTCTGGCCCGCTCTGCGGTCCGGGCGGTCGGCCGGCGCCGTGCCGGGGTCCCGGCCGTCCCCGTGGCCATCGGCGGAGTCGTAGTCGTAGCTGCCGTCGTCGTAACGGGCGAGCCATTTGCGCAAGGACTGCGGGCCGACCTCGAACTCCTCGGCGACCTCACGGACGATCGAGCGGTTCTCCGGCTCGGTGAGCCGCCTCTGCCGGACGCGCTCGACCGCGCTCTGCCGGACCTCGTCGCTGTACTTCTTGTCGAACACCACGCCGGTTTCCCCGTTCAGGAGACTGCAACATTGTCGTCACGATACTTACTGCGTGCCCGTGTAAACATATCGGCTACGAGGTAGCCGTATCCAGCCGCTACCACGTGACATCCCTGCTCCACCCGTCCGGGTGGCGCCCCACAACTGTCTGAACTGCAAAGACATTCAGAATTAGGGGTGGTGATGCGCAGTCATGCGTATCGCAAGGGGTGTGAGACGCGGGCCGTGATGCCGAAGATTCTATGTATCACTGCCGCATATGCACCCTATGTACGTACAACTTCGTAGCGCTGCCGGTCGACGACCGTGCGGCTGCTACCGCTCGCTCCTGAGCCGATCGAGAGGAAACCAAGCCGTGTTCAGTTCACGTCCGTGGCGCCGGCTCGCCACAGTGGGGGTCGCGTCGGCGCTTCTCGCAACCGCCGCCTGCTCGGGGAGCGACGGGCAGAGTGGGGCAGCCGCCGACGTGGCCAGGAAGGACCGCTACGGAGGCACGCTCAACATCGGCCTCAGTGCAGATCCCGGAGGCGTCGACGCCGCCGTCGTCAACCAGGTCTGGCGCACCGTGGCCCGGTCGCTGGCCGACTCCCTGGTGTTCTACAACCCCGAGACCAAGAAGGTCGAGCCGTGGCTCGCGACCAGCTGGACGGTCAGCGAGGACGCGCGGACGTATGCGTTCGAGCTGCGTGACGACGTGACCTTCCACGACGGCACCAAGCTCACCGCGGCGGTGGTCAAGGCCAACCTGGAGAGCCTCGACAGGCCCGGCATCCACTCCAGCGCCAAGACCATCGTGCAGGGCATCAGCAGTATCACGACGCCGACGGAGCACAAGGTCACCGTCGAGTTCGCCGAGCCCAACGCCGCCTTCCTGACGTCCCTGTCCCGTGCGTACGTCGGCATCGTCTCGCAGAAGACGGCGGAACTCCCGGTCGAGGAGCGGCAGAAGTGGCTGGACGGCTCCGGCCCCTTCTATCTGGAGGAGTACGTCCCGAACCAGCGCATCGTGCTGAAGAAGCGCAAGGACTACGACTGGGCGCCGAAGTACTTCAAGCACAGCGGGGCGGCCTACCTCGACGAGGTGGTCTACAAGATCATCCCGGAGGACTCGGTCCGCAACGGCGCGGTCATCGGTGACGACGAGCTCCAGTTCATCTACTGGGTGAACGCCAAGTACGTCTCGCAGCTGAAGGGTTCCGGGCTGACGATCTCCAAGACGCTCAACCCCGCGACCGGGCTCGAACTGCCGCTGAACACCTCCTCCAAGTTCCTCAAGGACGTACGGGTCCGCCAGGCGCTCCAGGTGGGGGTGGACCGGGAGCAGTTCGTCAAGATCGCCTCGGGCGGCGTGGACCAGCCCGCGACCGGTCCGCTGAGCAAGGACAATCCCTTCTACTCCGACCAGAGCGCGCTGCTGAAGTACGACGCGAAGAAGGCGAAGTCGCTCCTGGAGCAGGCGGGCTGGACCAAGTTCGGCTCCGACGGCATCCGCCGCAACGCCGACGGTCAGCGGCTGTCGCTGCGCGCCCCGCGGGACGACGCGGCCCTCCAGGTCCTCCAGGACCAGTGGAAGAAGCTCGGCATCGAGCTCGTCCTCGACCCGCCGCTGGACGCCGAGGCGAACGAGAAGCTGCTCAGCGGTGAGTACGACGTCGCCTACTGGTACGCCTCCTCGCCCGACCCCGACGTGCTGCGTGCCAACTACGGCACGACGGACGGCTCCGACCGGAGCTTCGTCGCGGACGACGACGAGACGGGCAAGGAGCTCGACAAGCTCCTCCAGGAGCAGAACCAGACCATCGACAAGGACAAGCGTCAGGAACTGGTCGACCAGGCGTCCCGCATACTCGTCGGACAGGCCTACGAGATACCGGTCTCCAACGACGTCGACATCTGGGCCCACTCGCCCCGGCTGCACGACATCACGCCCGTCGGGCTCGACCAGTACCTGATCAAAGCCTGGCTGGCGAAGAAGTAGACCGATGAAACGATACGGTCTTCGGCTCCTGTACGGCGTGATCGTGGTCTGGGGCGCCTTCACCGGGGCGTTCTTCCTGCTGTACATCGTCCCCGGTGACGCCGCGGGTGGCCTGACGGCCGGCGCCGACGGCGCGGATGTCAAACAACTCCTCGCCGAGCAGCGAGAGCTGCTGGGCCTCGACCGCCCCGTGCTGGTGCAGTACTGGGACGCGCTGACAGGAGCCCTCCAGGGCGACTTCGGCCAGAGCATCTACCAGCGCCGGCCGGCGGTGGAGGTGTACTTCGAGTCCTTCCCCGAGACGCTCGAGCTGGCGTTCCTCGGGCTGCTCCTCGCTGTCGTGCTCGGCGTGACGCTGTCGGTGGTCATCGAGCTGACCGACTGGAGGTGGGCACGCGAGCTGCTCATCTCGCTGCCGCCCGTCGCGGTGTCGCTGCCGCCCTTCCTGGTCGGCCTCGTACTCCTCCAGGTGTTCGCCTTCCAGCTGCACTGGATCAAGGCGGTCAGCGACCAGGGGTTCCTCGGGCTGCTCATCGCCTCGGCCGCCCTCGCGGTCGCCGGCGGCGGCAGCATCTCCCAGCTCCTGACGGCCAACCTGCGCGGCGCCCTGACGTCGCCGTACGTCGAGACGGTACGCAACTGGGGACTGAGCCGGTTCGACGTCGTCGTCCGGCACGCCCTGAGGAACGCGGCGCTGCCGGTCATCACCTCGCTGGGAACCACCGTCGGCGTGATGGTCGGCGGAACCGTCCTGACCGAGACGGTGTTCTCCAGGCTCGGTGTGGGGCGGCTGGTGGTCGACGCCGTCAACGGCCGTGACATGCCGGTCGTCCTGGTCGCGGTCACGATCAGCGCGGTGATCTTCGTCGTGGTGAACCTGGCCGTCGACGCCGTCTACCCGCTGCTCGACAACCGCATCCGATGGGAGGGGTGACATGACGACTCTCGAAGCGACGGCGGCGGCCACGCCGCCGTCCGGGCGGCTGCGGGAGCGGAGCGGGCGCCTGGCCGCGCTGCTGCGCTCGCCCGGACTCCTCGCGGCGTACCTGTGGATCGCCGTGATCCTCGCCGCCGCGATCCATCCCGGCCTGTTCACCTCGGGCGACCCGCTGCGGCAGGACGCGTCGCAGATGCTGCAGGCCCCGGGCCTCGACCATCTCTTCGGCACCGACGACTTCGGGCGCGACCAGTTCACCCGTGCGGTGCGGGGCACCCGGCTGTCCCTCCAGGCAGCGGTCGTCGCGGTGGTGATCGGCCTGGTCAGCGGCTCGCTCATCGGTCTCGTAGCGGGCGCGCTGCGCGGCAGGACCGACAGCGTCCTGATGCGGATCATCGACATCATGCTCGCGGTGCCGAGCCTCATCGTCTCCCTCGCGATCATCTCCGCGCTGGGACGCGGGACGCTCAACATCGCCGTCGCCATCGGCATCAACAGCACGGCCGGCTTCGCCCGTCTGATGCGCTCCGAGGTGCTGAAGGTGAGCAATGCCAAGTACGTCGAGGCCTCGGTCTTCGCGGGCCACGGTTACGTCCGCCGCCTGTTCAAGCACGTCGTGCCCAACGCGTCCCGGTCGGTGCTGGCCGCGGCGACCATGGACATCGGTACGGCGATCCTGACCGTCGCCGCACTGAGCTTCCTGGGTCTCGGCGCACCCCCGCCGACGCCCGAGTGGGGCCTCCTGGTGGCGGAGGGACGCACCTTCATCGGCGTCCAGTGGTGGCTGAGCCTGCTGCCCGGCCTGGTCATCGTGCTGACCGTGCTCGCGGTCTACCGCATCGGCAGGTCGTTCAACCGAGGGAGGACCCGTGTCGTCGCCTGAGCGGCAGAACACACCGTTGTTGCGCCTGCGGGACGTGAGCGCCGAGTTCACCGTCCCCGGCCGCCCCGCTGTCCCCGTGCTCGACGGAGTGAGTCTGGAGGTCGCGGCCGGCTCGGTGCGGGCCGTCGTCGGCGAGTCCGGTTCGGGCAAGTCCACCCTCGGCCGGGTGATCACCGGCACCCTCGCCGAGAACGGGCGCATCACCGGGGGCGAGGTCGTCCTGGGCGGGCGAACGCTCACGGGGCTGACCGAGCGGCAGTACAGAGCCGTGCGGGGCAAGGAGATCGGATACATCCCGCAGGACGCGCTCCTGGGCCTCAACCCCCTTCTCCCGGTGGGCGTCCAGGCCGCGGAACCGCTGCGCGCGCACGGCCTCGGCTCCCGCGCGGAGCGCCGCGAACGGGTCCTCGAACTGTTCGCGAAGGTCGGCCTGCGCGATCCCGCCCGGCTGTTCGGCCGCTATCCGCACGAACTGTCCGGGGGAATGTGCCAGCGGGTGCTGATCGCCGCCGCGATGAGCACCCGGCCCCGTCTCCTGATCGCCGACGAGCCGACCACCGCCCTCGACGTCACGGTGCAGAAGACCATTCTCGACCTCCTGACGAGCCTGGTGGAGAGCGAGGACCTCGGCATCCTGCTCATCACCCACGACCTGGGGGTCGCCGCGGAACGGGCCGACGAAATCGCGGTGGTGAAGGACGGACGGATCGTACGCAGTGGGCGGACCGGCGAGGTCGTCGCCGACCCGGGCGACCCGTACACGGAAGAGCTGCTGCGCTCCTCCTCCCTCGGCTTCTCGGGGAGGCGGGCCGCGACCGCCCGGCTGGAGTACTTCCGGACCGTGCCGGCGGACTCCCCGGTGGTCGTCGAGGCCCGGGGCGTCTCCAAGTCCTTCGCCTCGCACCGGGGTTCGGACACCGTCACCGCGGTCGCCGATGCCTCGTTCCGGGTGCGCAGGGGGACCACGCTGGGAATCGTCGGCGAATCCGGATCGGGCAAGACCACCCTCGTGCGCATTCTCGCAGGGCTGACCCCGCCGGACACCGGATCGGTCGAGATCGACGGCGAACCGGTCGTCCACCACCGCCGGGGCGCCGGGCAGGCCGGTCTCTACCGCAAGGTGCAGATGGTCTACCAGGACCCCTTCGCGTCGCTGAACCCGCGCTCGACGGTGCGCGCGATCCTCGACGAACCGCTGCGGGGCCACGGCTACGGACCGGCGCGGGAGCGGGCCGCCAGGATCAGCGAACTGCTGGAGCTCACCGGCCTGGACGCCTCGCTCGCCGATCGGTACACCGCCGAGCTCTCGGGCGGCCAGCGGCAGAGGGTGGCCATCGCCCGCGCGCTGGCCCCGAGGCCGGACGTCGTCGTCCTGGACGAACCGGTCTCCGCCCTCGACGTGACCGTGCAGCGCCAGATCCTGGCCCTGCTCGACTCGCTCCAGCGCGAGCTGGGGCTGACCTACGTGTTCATCTCGCACGACCTGGGCGTCATCGCGGAGGTGTCCGACGAGATCGTCGTCCTGCACCACGGACACATGGTCGAGCGCGGGCCCGCCCTGGTCGTGCTCACGAACCCGCGGACCGCTTATGTCAAGGAGCTGCTGAGCTCGATCCCCGGCGCGGCCGAGTCCGGCCCGGCCGTCCTCGTGGGGCCCGGCGGATCCGCAGAAGAAAGGAACACATGATGCCCGAGCGACAACTCCATCTGGGATACATGCACTGGCTCAACGGCACGCACTGGGGCGGCTGGCGCCATCCGGACGCGCCCACCGCCGAGGCCTTCGAGCTGGAGTACGCGACCAAGGCACTGAAGATCGTCGAGGACGCGAAGTTCGACTTCTTCTTTCTCGGGGACACCCTCCCCGGTGACATCGTGGGGGAGCAGTGGATCACGACCCACAACACCGGACGCCTCGAACCGTTCACTCTAGGCTCCCAGCTCGCCCTGAACTCCTCGAGGATCGGGCTCGTCGTCACCGCGCACCCGACGTTCTACGAGCCGTACATCCTGGCGAGACTGACCGCTTCCCTCGACCACCTCAGCGGCGGACGACTGGCGTGGAACGTCGTGCTGGGCGCCTCCGACCTGGCCGCCCGGAACTTCAGTCTCCCCGACCTGGGCGGAGCCGGCCGCTACGAGCGCGCCGACGAGTTCATCCACGTCGTGCGGAGACTGTGGGACAGTATCGAGGACGGCGCCTACCTCCAGGACAAGAAGGCCGGGCGCTACATCGACGAGACCAAGGTGCACCGGCTCGACTGGCAGGGCAGGCACTTCCAGGTCGCCGGCACACTGCCGCTGGAGCGGCCTCCGCAGGGCCATGTGCCCCTGCTGTACGCCGGAGCCTCCGAGCTCTCCCGTGAGCTGACCGCGAAGTGGGCCGACGTGAACTTCACGGGTCCCGCCACGCCGGAGGAGTCGATCGCGTTCAACACCGATGTACGCCGGCGCGCCGAGCGGCTGCGCGGACGGGTGGACCCGATCTTCTTCCTGCCGGGCATCACCCCCCTGGTGGCGGACACCAGGGCGGAAGCGGTCGAGCTGTACGAGGAGTTGAACGACCTGCTGCCGTTCGACGACGACATCGTCGAGGGCGACCAGGAGGAGTCCTACTGGACGGGGCCGGACTGGGCCCGGATCAGCGGCTCCCGGTTCCCGCTTCCGAAGGGGGTCCGCAGCGTGCGGGCGCTGTCGGAGCGGGTCGGGGCCGATCTGCGCCCGCTGGGCATCGACGGCACGGTCAAGCCGGACATCGCCGAACGGTTCAACGACTACGGCCGCACCCTGCTGACGGCACTGGCACAGCGCACGGGCCGCACTGTGGACAACGGCGGTGTACGGGTCAAGGACGTGCTGGGCGCGTCGATCGCGGGGAACTTCCCTCTGGTGATCGGCACGGCCGCGGAGGTCGCCGACACCCTGATCGACTGGTTCGACCGCGGCGCCGCCGAAGGGTTCAACGTCAGCGTGCCCTACCTGTGGGAGCCGCTGGAGCGCTTCGCGAACGAAGTGGTCCCCATCCTCCAGGAACGCGGTGTGTACCGCTCCGAGTACACGGCGGACACCTTCCGCGGCCACTTCGGCCTCGACATACCCGCCAACAGCTTCGCCGCGACGACCGACCCGGAGGAACGATCCGCATGAGCACCCGCCGCACACTCCGCCTGGGCCTGGCCGCCTACGGGACCGGCTGGGACCTGGACGCCTGGCGGCTGCCGGAGGCCACCAACGCCGGCCTGCGCGACCCCAGCGTCATCCTCGACATCGCCCGGACCGCCGAACGAGGCAAGCTGGACTACGTCTTCGCGGGCAGCGCGCTCGGCAGCGAGCCCGACCGCCTCAACCGGATCCACCGGTGGGACAACTTCGTGTACGCCGGACACGCCGCGGCGATCACGAAGAACCTCGGGTTCGTGATGTCGGTCAACTCCTCCTTCGAGCACCCCTACTCCGTCGCCCGGCAGCTGGCCACGCTCGACAACTTCAACCAGGGCCGCACCGCCCTGAACGTCGTCTTCGGCATCGACCGCGACGGTGACCCCGTCGGCAACTTCGGCAGGAACCCGGTGCCGACCGAAGAGACGAAGTACGCGCGGGCCCGGGAGTTCACCGACGTCGTCAACCGGCTGCTGTACGACAGCTGGGACCATGACTTCCTGCTCGACGACAAGGCGGGCGGCACGCTCGTACGACCGGGCTCCTGGCACCAGACCGACTTCAGCGGCGAGCACTTCGAGGTCCGTGGACCGCTGAACGTCCCGCCGCCGGTGCAGTCCCACATCCCGATCGTCCAGGTGGGCCTCTCCGAGGAGTCACTGCGGTACGGCGCCGATCTCGCACAGCTCCGCTTCTCCCCGTACTTCGGCATCAGCCGCGGCAAGGAGGAGTACCGCAGGCTCAAGGAACGCGTGGCGGCGGGCGGGCGCGACCCGGAGAAGTTCAAGATCATCCCCGGCATCACCTTCCACCTGGGCGGCACCGCCCGGGAAGCCCGCGCGAAGTTCAACGAGATCAACGCCCTGCAGCTGACCCAGGCGCTGCCCGCCGCCTTCTCCCGGGCTCTCGGCATCGATCTGTCGAGGGTCCGCGACAGTGAGCGCGTCCTCTCCGTCGTCGACATCGACAAGCTCCCCGACGACGCGCTCTCACCGCTGCTCAGCGACCGCGTACTCGACACCGCCGACGACCGGGAACTGCTGCGCCGCATACTCGGCACCCAGATCGGCGAGGACGCCACCCTGCGCGAGCTGTACCACTACGTCCAGCGCGCCCGGCACGCCCAGCAGCCGGCCGTCGTCGGCGATGCCAAGGCCATCGCCGACTGGCTGGAGGAGAACCTGGAGGAGGAGGTGCTCGACGGCGTCCAGCTCTTCCCTCCGTACCACCGCGGACCGGCCGATCTCTTCGTCGACCTCGTCGTCCCCGAACTCCAGCGCCGCGGGATCTTCCGGACCGAGTACGAGGCCCCGACGCTCCAGGGCCTGCTGGACACCGACGACACCTACTGAGGACAACCGTGCCCCCTGCAACACAACTCCCCGAAGGACACCGGCGGCTCGGCTCGTCCGGCCTGGTCCTGTCGGAGATCGGCATCGGCGCCAGCACCTTCGGCCGGTCGGGCATGCGCGCGGCCGGCCAGGAGGCGGTCACCGCGATCGTCGACCGCGCGCTCGAACTCGGCGTCACCTACTTCGACCTCGCCGAGGGCTACGGCGACCGGCCCGGGCAGAGCGAGGAACTGTTCGCCACCGCACTCGGCATACGCCGTGAACAGGTCGTCATCGGCACCAAGTTCGGCCTGAACCTCAGTCGGGAGCGCGGCGCCGCCTACAGCCGGCCCGGATCGCGCAAGTACATCCTCGCCGCGGTCGAGGGGTCGCTGCGCCGGCTGCGCACCGACTACATCGACCTCTACCAGATCCACTTCCCGGACCCCTTCACCCCGGTCGAGGAAACCCTGTCGGCGCTCGACACGCTCGTGAAATCCGGGAAAGTGCGCTACATCGGCGCATCCAATTTCAAGGCATGGCAGATCACCGATGCGCACCACACGGCCCGCGCCCAGGGACTCACGCCATTCGTTTCTTCGACCGACGAATACAGTCTTCTGTGGCGCAGGCCGGAGGAGGAACTCATTCCGGCACTCGGCCACCACGGTCTCGGGTTCATCCCGTACTTCCCTCTGCAGAACGGACTGCTCACCGGAAAGTATGCGGCGGACCGTGCTCCGGAAAACGCCAAGATAACCAATCTGAAACGCTATCTCCTGCATTCGGCACCCTGGGAGGCCCTGGCGAAGTTCGAGCAGTTCGCACGGGACCGGGACATCACCCCGAGTGCGGCTGCACTCGGCTGGCTGCTCGCCCAGCCGACGGTCGCCAGCGTGATCGCGGGCGTCACCGTGCCGGACCAGCTCGACGAGAACGTCCGGGCCTCCCGGTGGATCCCGTCGGCCGGTGAGGAGGCCGAACTGCGCGGCCTGTTCACCGGTGACCTCTCGGGCGGCCCCGGTGTGGTCGACCGGGGGTGAGGAGCTGGGTGTGCCGGGGGCCGGAGGTGCTGCCTTCCCCCGGCCCCCGGCGTCAGCGCGCCGTGGCCGGATGCACGCCCGGCAGGCTTCCGGTCACCGCCGGCCGTGCGGGATCGGTGATCCACGCCGACCAGGAGCCTGGGTACAGAGCCGCCTCCACGCCCAGGGAGGCAAGGGCCAGCACGGTCGCCGTCGCCGACACCCCGCCGCCGCAGTACACGCCGAGCGTGCGTCCGTGCAGATGGGGGGCGTAAAGAGCCCTCAACTCCGTGGCATCGCGCAGTTCCCCGTCCGAGAAGTTGTCCGACCCGGGAACGCTGTGCGCGCCCGGGATGTGGCCCGTCCCCGTCCGCTGTGGATCACCGGCGTACGCCTGCCGGCCACGCGCGTCGATCAGGTGTCCCGAGGCCGCCAGCCTTCCGGCGTCCTCGGCGGTCAGGACGGGAAGCGAGCCGGGCCGCACGACGGCCCTCCCCGCGGCGGGTGGGGGGACGTCGGCGTCGAGCGGCCCGCCGAGCGCCTGCCAGGCCGCGAAGCCGCCGTCCAGGAAGCGCACGTCCGCCACACCGGCCCAGCGCAGGACCCACCAGGCGCGAGCGGCCACGGCCGGGTTCTGCCGGGTGTGGACGACGACGGTGCTGCCGTCGTCCACACCCCAGGCACGCAGCCGTTCCTGAAGGCCGCTCACCTCGGGGAGCGGCCCGTTGCCGCTGGTTCCGGTGGGCCGCCCGACGAGATCCGTTTCGAACGCCACGTAATGAGCGCCGGGTATGTGTCCTTCTCCGTAGGAAAGCCGGGGATCACGACCTTCCGCCGTCTCTCTGCCCACCTCCAGGACAATGACCGGCACACCTTCACGCAGCACGGTACCGAGCTCACCCGCTGAAATTGCGACGTTCCCGGCAGAAGCTGGGCACATTATTTCTCCCCTTTCCTGGAGCACCTCATGAAGATACATCGCGGAACTCGCGCCGCTACATAACTTTTATTACACCCAGACGAATTCGCTCGACCTTGCTCCAGTGTTCACGACCAGGAATGGAAAGCCATATGTCAGCCATTGCCACACCGGAAGGCGCGTACCGGGCAGCAGCCGACCGGTACGACAACGCACCGGCCTACCGGCGCGCCGGGACCTCCGGCCTCGTCCTTCCCGCCTTCTCCTTCGGCCTGTGGCAGAAGTTCGGTACCGACTACCCCTACGACACGCAGCGCGACATCGTGCTGCACGCCTTCGACCTGGGGATCACGCACTTCGACAACGCCAACCGCTACGGGCCGCCGCACCGCGCCGCCGAGAAGTTCTTCGGACGGGTCCTGCGCAGGGATCTCGCCCCCCACCGGGACGAGCTGATCCTGTCGACCAAGGCGGGCAACCCGATCGGCCCCGGCCCCTACCAGCGCGGCGGCTCCCGCAAGTCGCTGCTGACCTCGCTCGACCACAGCCTGCGTGACCTCGGCACCGATTACGTCGACATCTTCTACAGCCACAGCCCCGACCCCTCCACCCCCCTGCAGGAGACGGTCGGCGCGCTGGCCGACGCGGTCACCTCGGGGAAGGCGCTGTACGCGGGGATCTCCAACTACCCCGTGGAACGCGCCCACGAGGCAGCCGTCCTGTTGCGCGAGGCCGGAGTGCCCCTGCTCGTCCACCAGCCGCGCTACTCCCTCTTCGACCGGCGCCCGGAACACGACGGGCTGATCGAGCTGGCGGCCCAGGACGGCTTCGGCCTCGTCGTCTACAGCCCCCTGGCCCAGGGCCTGCTCACCGACAAGTACCTCACCGGGGCCGTCCCCGAGAGGGCGCGGGCCCGCAACAGCGCTTTCCTGTCGCCGGACGTCATCGACGACACCTACCGGGAGCGGGCGGCGGCGCTCGACGAACTGGCCAGGGAGCGCGGCCAGTCACTGGCCCAGCTCGCCCTGCAGTGGGTCCTGCGGCTGCCGCAGGTCACCAGCGCCCTGATCGGTGCGAGCTCGACCTGGCAACTGGACCACAATCTGCGGGCACTGGACTACCCGCCGCTCACGGAGACGGAACTCGCGCTGATGGACGAGCACGGAGTCCACGGAACCGCGCTGCGGCTCTGAGCGCTCAGGACGAGGGCAGCCCGGCCCCGCGGGGCCGGGCCTGCCGGGTTCGGCGCGGCGCACGTCACAACTGACCGCGCGGCCGGGCGATCACGCCGTCGGGCGATGCGGAGCCCCGCGACGCCGCCGCCCGGCCGCTGTACCGGACCGTGCCCGGTCCGGTACAGCGGCCGGGGGACTCAGGCGGTGCGGCCCGAGCCGTCCACCGATGCCTTCTTGATGCCCTTGGTGATGTCGTCCAGCACCGACAGCTTCGGCGCCTTGTCGTTGACGTCGAAACCGGAGCGGATGACGACCAGCATGTCCTTGGAGCGGGGGGAGGGGAAGGCGAGCGACTCGACGTACCCGTCGTCGCCGTTCTTCGTCACCACTTTCCAGCGCACCCGGTAGCCCTTCTGGCCGGCCACGGTGACCGCCTCGGACTTCAGCTCCTCGTGCGAGGTGATCCCGCCGTAGACCTTCTCGCCGTACGAATCCTCGGCGTTGGTCTTGATGTCGGCCTCGGCCGCGGCCTTCGCCGTGGTGGCCTCGATCTCCAGGGCCTGCGCCGGCGCGGAGAACACTCCGCCGCGCACGCACGTCTGGCTCTCGTCGCCGGGGCAGGCGTACTCGCCGGTCGTCAGCCCGGCGCCGATCGGCTGCGACTGCCCGGTCCAGCCGTCGGGCACGGGGATGCTGATCCCGCTGGCCGCGTCGGTGGCGTAACCGTCCTCGGCCTGCGGCAGTTGCTGGTCGGGGGTCTGCCCCTGCCCGCCGCCGTCCTGCCCGCCGTTCCGGTCTCCGTCCTGTCCACCGTTCCCGCCGTCCGGGAGGCGGGGGCCGTCGGAGGGGCCGGAACGGCCGGAGGGGGCGTCGGCGGAGGTGCCGGGGTGGTCGTCGGAACTGGCGCCCAGCGTGTACGCGCCGCCGCCGACGGCCGCGAGCAGGACGACACCGGCGGCGATGCCCGCGCCGACGCGTATGCGACGACGCCTGACCGTCGCGGGAGATATCCGGAGCTGGTCGGTCCAGTGGCTCCCGTCCCACCAGCGTTCCTGGGCGGGGCCGATTCCTGAGTGCCCGGGGTCTGGATGCCAGCCGGGCGGGGTCATCTGGGTCACAGGAGCACCGTAGGCGCACTGGGTGAGAAACGTATGAAACGCACAGCGTGGTCGTAGTCACGTCCCAGGCGGATGTGCCCGACCCGCCGCACACCGGCACGCGCACACCGGCACGTCGTGACGCACGCGGGCGTGTCCGCTCCGCCCCGGAAACGGCATGTGCCCGTGCCCCCTCGTCAGGGGACACGGGCACGGACGGGAGCCTCAGAGCGCCGAGGCGGAGGGTGTCTCCGAAGCTCCGTCCCACAGCCACTCGGCAGGACTCAGGTCCTCCGGGGCGCGCTTGCGGAACACCTCGTCGCGGAGGATCGCGGCCACGCCGTCGACGTGCCACATCTCGCCCCACACCCGCGCGGTGCTCTGCACACGGGCCGTGCGCTCCGTCCGGCGTCCGGCGTACGTCTCCAGCGCGGCGGCCCAGTCGGCCGGGGCCGCACCGGCCGGAGCCTGCTCGTCGAGCGCGTCGGCCAGGGTCACCGCGTCCTCCAGTGCCTGACAGGCCCCCTGAGCGAGGTACTGGAGCATCGGGTGCGCGGCATCGCCGAGCAGCGCGAGCCGGCCCTTCGTCCAGGTGCCGATCGGCGCGCGGTCGGCCATCGGCCACCAGCGCTCGCGGCCGAGGCCGGGCAGCGCGCGGCGGACCTGCTCGCAGGCCGCGGTGAAGACGCCGTCCAGCTCGTGCGGACCGCCCCAGCCCTCCTCGCCCGTGGCGAAGCCGGGGCTGCGGAAGACCGCCACCTGGTTGTAGAGGCGCCCCGAGCGCAGCGGGTACTGCACCAGGTGCAGACCCGGGCCCATCCAGACCACGACGTCGCGCAGCGACTCGCCGCCCTCGACCTCCTCGATGGGGAGGGTGCCGCGGTAGGCGACATAGCCGGACTGGACCGGCTCGTCGTCCGCGAACAGCGCCCGGGTGCGCGAGTGCAGGCCGTCGCAGGCGACGACGGCGGAGCCGGTGTGGACCGTGCCGTCCTGGCACACCACCCGTACCGAGGACGGGAGTTCCTCGATCTCCTGGGCGCAGGCGTTGTTCACCAGCTCGACGCCGGCCTCGCGGGCGGCCTCCAGCAGGATGTCCAGGAGATCGCTGCGGTGGACGACGACGTACGGACCGCCCATCCGGCGGCGGAACTCCTCGCTGTCCAGCCGCACCCGGGTCAGCTCCGCACCGGTGACCGCGTTGCGGAACACCAGGTGCTCCGGGAGCACCCCGGCGGCGATGACCTTGTCGAGGACGCCGAGCCGGTCCAGCAGACGCGTGGCGTTCGGGGCCATCTGGAGGCCGGCGCCGATCTCGGTGAAGGCGGGGGCCTTCTCCAGGACCCTGACGGTGCGCCCCGAACGGGCGGCGGCGAGTGCGGTGGCGAGGCCGCCGATACCGCCGCCGATGACCAGAAGGGACTCCTCGGCCGTACTCATGTGCGTACTCCTCTGTACTGCGCGGGTGGGCGCGGTGGGACGGTGTGGTTCAGAGCCAGGCGGGAAGCACGGCCGGGGTGGACGCGGTGACCGCTCGTGCGGAGGGTGTGGTGCGGCCCAGGAGCCACGCGCACAGTGCCGACGCGGGTGCGCTCACCTCGGTCGCCGTGCCGTCCGGCGGGCCGAAGGACCAGGTGCGGTCGCGGTCCCCGGGCGCCAGCCGGACCGAGGGGCATCCCTCCTTGCGGCCTACGGTCGCCGACGCGTCCTCGATCAGGGCGTCCACCAGGTCCGCGGGGAAGCGGTCGAAGTCCGGGACCGCGTCCGTGCCGAGGTCGACGGTGTGGATCCACAGCTCGCGGGTGCGCATCCAGGGGATCTCGGAGGCCGGGACCGTACGCCCGAGAGCGCTGCGCACCGTGGCGTGCCAGGCGCCGGCGGGCAGGGCGTCGATCGCCGCCATGAGCCGGGCGTCGGCGTCCCGGACATCGCCGAGGATCGCGTCGGCGGTGCGCTCCGCACCCCGCTCGATGTCGTCGAGGCGGGTCGAGGGGTCCGCGTACATCGGGGTCTCGATGCCCGTACGCGCCCAGGTGAGCAGGTTGACCAGGGCGTCGGCGTTGCGCGCCAGGTGCGTCAGCACATGGCCGCGGGTCCAGCCGGGCAGCGGGGACGGGCCGTGGACGTCCGCCGAGCCCAGGGCGGCGACCGCCCCGTGCAGCAGATCCGAGCCGTCCCGCACCCAGGTGAGGGTGCGGGCGAAGCCGACGTCAGCCAACGGACTCCTCCTCACGCGCCACGTTGCGGCTCTCGCCGAGACCGGAGATGCGGGTGGTGAGCACCTGGCCGTCCGTCAGATAGCGCTGAGGCTTGCGGGCGTGGCCCACTCCGCCGGGGGTGCCGGTGGCGATCACGTCGCCGGGGTTCAGCGTGAACATGGTGGAGACGTACGCGATCAGCGCGACCGGGTCGAAGACCAGGTCGGCGGTGGAGGCCTTCTGGACGCTCTCGCCGTCCACCTCGCCCTCCAGGTCGAGGCCGGCGAGCGCGTCGGCCTCGTCGGGGGTGACGAGGAACGGGCCGAAGGGGGTGGTGGCCTCGAAGGTCTTGCCCTGGTGCCACTGGGTGGTGCGGTACTGCCAGTCGCGCGCGGTCACGTCGTTGAGCACGGCGTATCCGGCGACGGCGGCCTTCGCCGTCTCCTCGTCGGCATGGCGCACGGTGGCGCCGATGACGACGGCGAGCTCGGCCTCCCAGTCGATCGCGTCGGAGGCCGCGGGGAGCACGATGTCGTCGTTGGCGCCGATCAGCGCCTCGGGGTACTTCGCGAAGAGGGTCGGGTACTCGGGGAGCTCGCGGCCCATCTCCAGGATGTGGTTGCGGTAGTTGAGGCCCACGCAGACCACCTTGCCGGGCCGGGGGACGACCGGCGCGTAGTCGAGCCCGGCCGTGCGGTGCGTGGCGCCGGAGGCGTTCCGCGCCGTCTCGCGCCAGGCCGGGTCGGCGAGCAGGGCGCCGAGGTCCGGGTGGCCGGTCTCGGTGGCGGTGTCGCCGTCGATGCGGACGGCCGCGGTGCCGTTACCGGTGCGGATGGTGGCGAGCTTCATCGGAGAGGTCCTTCGGTGGTGGCGGGGTTGGTGCGGTCGGTCAGATACAGGTGCAGGCGTTCCATCACCGGGTGGTCGCCGAAGCGGAACAGGTCCAGGTCGCCGCGTGCCTCGATGCGGACCTCGGTCCAGGACGGGACGGTGACCACGTCACCGCGGCCGACCTCCAGCCGTTCGCCGTTCAGCAGGAACACACCGTCGCCCTCGAAGACCTGCCAGACCGAGCTGGCGGACTCGCGGGACTCCGGCACGACGGCCCCGGCACGGATGCGGTGCATCTCGGTACGGATCGTCGGCAGTGCGTCGTCGCCGGTCGTCGGGTTGGTGAAGCGGATCGCGGCGTGGCCGGGGGAGGCCACCCCCTCGTGACCCTCGTCCTCCAGCTCCAGCTGGGCGGTCAGGGCGGCGTCCGTGTGCTCCCAGCGGTACGCCGCCAGCGGGGACTTGGGAAGATCCGTGAGCGCGGAGACCGGGCGCAGACCGGGCTGCCCCCACAGCCGCTCGGCGCGCGAACGCTCGGGCGTGGAGCGGTCGTCCAGGGTGGCCGGGCCGAACTGGAAGAACTCGGTGTTGAGCGCGGAGGACAGCGGGATGTCCAGGCCGTCCAGCCAGGCCATCGGCCGGTCGGTCGGGTTGTGGTGGCCGTGCCAGGCCCAGCCCGGTGTCAGCAGCAGGTCGCCGCGGCGCATGGCGACCGAGTCGCCGTTCACCACGGTCCAGACGCCGTCGCCCTCCAGGACGAAGCGGAACGCGTTCTGCGCGTGCCGGTGGACGGGCGCGACCTCGTTCGGGCCGAGGTACTGCACGGCGGCCCAGAGGGTCGGCGTGGCGTGCGGCAGGCCCGGCAGGCCCGGGTTGGCGAGGGAGATGGCCCGGCGCTCGCCGCCCCGCCCCACCGGCACCAGATCCCCGGCGCGCACGGCCAGGTCGTGGATCTCCTTCCAGCGCCAGCGGTACGGCACGGCGGCCGGCTGCGGCACGGCCGGCATCAGATCCTCGCGCTGGGTCCACAGCGGCAGCAGCCCGTAGGCGTCGAAGTCCTTGTAGAGCTGGGCGAGTTGAGGATCGATCTCTGCGGTCATCTCCCGGCACCTCCTCGATGCGTTGCTGCTGGGGACGTTACGGTTGAGTTTCCGCAGAGTGAAGCAACAATGTTCTAGAATTCCGCTGTGAAGAATTCAGCGCACGGAAGCCCCGCCCCCGGAAGCCTCGAATCGGTCGACAACGCGCTCAGCCTGCTGCTCGCCCTGCGCCAGGAGGGCAGGCTGCGGCTCAGCGACGCCGCGAACTCCCTGGGCGTCGCCCGCTCCACCGCGCACCGGCTGCTCACGACGCTGCGCAACCGGGGTTTCGCCGTCCAGGGCGCGGACAAGGCGTACCGGCCGGGACCCGCGCTCTACCGCCTCGGGATGTCCCAGCGCACCGACTACGAGCTGATCGAGACGGCACGCCCGTACATGCTCCGGCTCAACGAGGAGCTCGGCGAGACCGTCCATCTGGTGGTGCGCAGCGGCACGCAGGCACGCTTCCTGCACAGCGTCGAGGGCGTCCACGCGCTGCGCGTGAGCACCCGCGCCGGTGCCTCGCTGCCCGCGCACCTCGCCTCGGGCGGGAAGGTGCTCCTGGCGGGCCTCTCCGCGCAGGAGCTCGCCGATGTCTACCCGTCCGGCCCGCCCGAGGGGCACGCGGACCTCGCCGCCCTGCACCGCTTCCTGGCGGGGGTGCGGAGGGCCGGTTACGCGGTCAACCGCGAGGACACCGAGCGCGGGATCACGGCGATCGGCGCCGCCGTGCACGAACCGGGCGGGCGGGCCGTCGCCGCCCTCACGGTGTCCGCGCCGACGCTCCGGCTGCCGCGGTCCCAGGTCGAGCCGGCCGCCGAGGTGCTCACGGCGGTCACCCGGAGCATGAGCGAGGCGCTGTAGGACACCGGTCCTACGGTTCGATCAGCCCCGCCCTGATCGCGTACCGGGTGAGCTCCAGGCGGTCACGGAGCCCCAGCTTCTGCAGCAGGTTCGCCCGGTGCCGCTCCACGGTCTTGACGCTGATGACCAGCAGCCCCGCGATCTCCTTCGACGAATGGCCCTCGGCGACCAGCTTGAGGATCTCCTCCTCGCGCTCGGTGATCGCCCGGTCCGGTACGTCGCCGCCGTCCCTCACCCGGTCCAGGTAGTTCCGGATCAGCGCGGTGACCGCGCCCGGGTAGAGGAAGGGCTCGTCCCGCATGGCCGCCCTGCACGCCTCGACCAGGTCCCGGTCGGCCACGGACTTCAGTACGAAACCCGAGGCGCCGGCCTTCAGCGCCTCGAAGAAGTACTGCTCGTTGTCGTACATCGTGAGCATCAGGATGCGCAGCTCCGGCATGACCCGGGACAGCTCCCTGGCCGCCTGGAGGCCCGTCAGGCGTGGCATGGCGATGTCGAGCACGGCGAGGTCGGGCCGCTCCGCGCGGGCCATCTCGATCGCCTCGGCGCCGTCGCCCGCCTCGGCGACCACCTGGAGGTCGGGCTCGCCGTCCAGGATCAGCCGTACGCCCCTGCGTACCAGGGCGTGATCGTCGGCGAGCAGGATGCGGGTCTTCGCGGGACCGGTGGGGGAGTGGGACATGGTCAGGCGCTTCCGTTCCGTACGGGCACATCGAGTCGGACGTCCGTGCCGCCCGCCGCACCCGTGCCGAGGGTGAGTGCGGCGCCGATGAGCAGGGCGCGTTCACGCATGCCGCGCAGACCCGCGCCCTCGGGGGCGTCCCCGATGCCCCGGCCGTCGTCGCGGACGCGCAGCCGGACCACGCCGGGGCCGCGGCGCAGGGAGAGTTCGAGCAGGGTGGCCCGGGAGTGCCGGACCGTGTTGGTGAAGGCCTCCTGGGCGATGCGGTAGACGACGAGCTCGGCCTCCTCGCCGAGTTCGGGAAGGTCC
This sequence comes from Streptomyces sp. NPDC002125, assembly GCF_053593715.1. Classification (NCBI taxonomy): domain Bacteria; kingdom Bacillati; phylum Actinomycetota; class Actinomycetes; order Kitasatosporales; family Streptomycetaceae; genus Streptomyces; species Streptomyces sp. NPDC002125. The sequence continues at coordinate 38,778 of NZ_JBSFDD010000029.1, forward strand.
TTCTCCATGTGCCGCCTGACCGTCAGCCCCTTGGGCGTGGGCGTCTCGGTGGTCAGGGCCGTCAGCGCGCTGACCAGCCCCAGCTCCTCCAGCACCCCGGGGCGCAGCCGCCGGGCGATCCGCCGGATCTCGTCCAGGCTGCCCCGGGTGATCTCCTGGACCTGGCCCAGCTCCTCGCGCAGCGGCTCCGGGGCGTGGTTGGTGACCCGCTTCAGTTCGAGCAGCACCGCCGTCAGCGTCTGGCCCACCTCGTCGTGCAGCTCCTGCGCGACCCGCTTCCGCTCGGCCTCCTGCGCCCACAGCGCCCGGGCGCTGCTGGTCGCGCGCTCCGCCTCCAGCCGGTCGAGCATGCTGTTGAACGTCTCGATCAGGGCCGCCACCTCGCCCTCCCCGGCGACCTCGGGGCGGGGCCCGGGGCTCAGCAGATCGATGGTCGTCATCGCCCGGGTCACCCGCTGGAGCGGGGCGAGGCCCAGCCGCAGGAGCAGCGCGTTGGCGCCGAGCATCAGCGTGATCCCGCCGACCAGGATCAGGGCCTCGGTCAGCACCACCGGCGCGGACACGGTGATCGGGCCGAGCAGCAGCAGGGCCCCGGCCGCCACGAGGACGGCGGCGTTGAGCAGGAAGATGCGCCAGAACAGGGACAAGACCGCACGGCCTCCTTCGGACGGGTACGCGGACGGGCGACTGCCTCCACTATCGCCGGTCGGGGGCGACGCACGGTCCCGCCCGCTCCGTGCGGGTGCGTCTGCATGGCGGACCCCCCGGAAGATGGGTGTCATCCCCGATGGTCCCCGGGGTCCGCCCTCGCCGACGATGGAGCCCGGCCCGACGGATTCCGAAGGCGACACGGATTCCGCAGGCGAGGGAGTCCGGCCCGCCGGGCTCGGAATCCGGGAGGGAGTCACCATGCCCCACTACGACGAGAGGCCGCGCGGCATCGAGGACCGGCTCGGCCACGACCGCCCCGGCACCCCGGAGCGGGGCGCCCCGCGCGGATCGCGCCGCGGCCTGGTCCGGCTCTGGCTCACCGTCGGTATCGTCGCCCTGGTGGCAGGGATCGTCATCGGCCACGGCCTGCTCATCGCCGCCGGCCTCGTGGTGGCGGGGATGGCCGGGCAGCTCTTCGACCCGCAGCGCGCCAGGCCGCGCGGCAGGGTGCCCCGTCCGCGCTGAGCCCCTCCGCGCTGAGCCCCACCGCGCTGAGCCCCTCCGGGCTTTGGTCCGACCACACCTCCTGTGTGACATAGTCGGTCCATGCGTATCGCCCGGACCAGGGAGTAGCGGATGCCCGTCGAGTGGCAACCCGTACGGCAGTCCAGGACCCATGAGCTCGTGCTCCAGAGCATCGAGGAACAGGTCTTCGCCGGAGAGCTCAAGGCGGGCGACCGCCTCCCGCCCGAGCGGGAGCTCGCGCCGGTGCTCGGCGTGAGCCGTTCCGCGCTGCGTGAGGCGCTGCGGGTGCTGGAGACCATCGGGGTCCTGGTGGCCCAGCCCGGCAGGGGCCCGGACTCCGGGGCGCGGATCGTGCGCAACCCGGACGACGCGCTCGGCCGGCTGCTGCGCCTGCACTTCGCGCTCGGCAGCTACAGCCTGCACGACGTACTGGAGGCGCGTGTCGTCCTGGAGCGGTCGAGCTGGGAGGCGGCGGCCCGGCACGCGTCCCCCGAGGACCTCGACGAGGCGGGGGAGCTCGTCCGGCGGATGGGCGAGCCGGATGTGGACGTGGCCGAGTTCAACGACCTCGACACCCGCTTCCATGTGCTGATCGCCGGCAGCTCGGGCAACGCGCTGACCTCCACGCTCACTTCGGCCGTACGCGAGTCCGTCCGCCCGCTGATCCTGCGGGCGCTCGAAGAGGTGGACGACTGGCCGGCGACATCCGGCGCCCTCAACGCGCAGCACGAACAGCTCCTGCGACTGGTGCGCGACGGGCGCGGGGCGGAGGCCGCGGACCTGGTCGAGGAGCACATCAGGGGCCTCCATGGCGCACTGGTCGACGACAAGGAAGCGCCGTGACCGCGCGGTAGTACCCGCGAAGCGCCCCGCCTCCGCCCTGTTGGGCCGGAGGCGGGGCGCTTCGCGCGTCCAGGCCCCGGAGAGCTCCGCTCCCTCTACTAGGTAGACTGACCTACCTAGTAGAGGGAGAGTGTCAGATGGCCGAGACCCCCACGCCCACGGGGAGGCGGGGAACCGCGCGCACCCGGCTGCTCGCCGCCGCGGCGCGCCGCTTCTATGCGGACGGTGTGTCGGCGACAGGGATCGACGCGATCACCGCCGAGGCGGGCGTGGCGAAGATGAGCCTGTACAACAACTTCGACTCCAAGGCCGACCTCGTGCTGGCCTACCTCGATGCCCGGCACGAGGAGTGGCTGGATCTGTACCGGCGCCGGGTGGCGGCGGCCCGGGACGGCCGGGGCGGGGTGCTGGCCGTCTTCGACGCGTACGAGGACCACGCCGGCTTCGCCTATGAGCACGGATTCCGGGGGTGCGGACTCCTGAACGCCGCCGCCGAACTCCCCGTCGGTCATGAGGGTCGGGCCGTCGTGCGCCGGCACAAGGAGGAGGTCGAGTCCCTGCTCGCGGGGCACCTCGGCGAGCTCCTCCCCGGCCGGCCCGAGGAGGCCCGCGCCCTGGCGGAGCATCTGGCCTTCCTGCTGGAAGGAGCCATGGCGCGCGCCGGACTGGAGGGCGGCGACACGCGTCTCCGGCGCGCACGGACCATGGCGGCCGGCCTGCTGGACCGGCTGTGACGCGGCCCGCCGCACGCGCCGCCGGCCCGGCGGGTATGGGCTCGCTGTGCGTGCTCATGGCCTCGGTGCTGTGGGGGACCACGGGTACGGCCGCGACCTTCGCCCCTGCCGTCGGGCCCCTCGCCATCGGCGCCGCCGCCATGGGCCTGGGCGGACTGCTCCAGGCCCTCGTGGCGGCTCCCCGTATCGCAGGGGAGCGGCCCGCGCTGCGCGCGCGGCGCGGTGTGGTGCTGCTCGGCGCGCTGGCGGTGGGTGCCTATCCGCTGGCGTTCTACTCCTCGATGCGACTGGCCGGGGTCGCGGTGGGCACCGTGGTCTCGATCGGCTCGGCCCCGCTCGCCTCCGCGGTGATCGAGCGCGTCGTCGACGGGCGCCGCCTGACGCCCCGCTGGACGGCGGGCGCCGCGCTCGGTCTGACCGGGACGGTCCTGCTGTGCGCCGCCGAGGCCGCCGACGCGCACACCGGCGCCGGGGCGACCGTGCTGGGAGTGGGGCTGGGGCTGGCCGCCGGTCTCACCTACGCCCTGTACTCCTGGGCCGCGCACCGTCTGATCAGCCGGGGCGTCAGCTCCGGCGCGGCCATGGGCGCCGTCTTCGGGCTGGGCGGCCTGCTGCTCCTGCCCGTGCTGCTGGCCACCGGGGCGCCGCTCCTGCACTCCTGGTCCAACGCGGCCGTCGGCGTCTACATGGCCCTGGTGCCGATGTTCACCGGCTACGTCCTGTTCGGCTGGGGCCTGGCCCATGTCCCCGCGAGCACGGCCACCACCCTCTCGCTGCTGGAACCCGCCGTCGCGGCCGTGCTCGCCGTCCTGGTCGTCGGTGAGCGCCTGCCGCTCCTCGGGTGGGCCGGGATCGTCCTGGTCGTCGGCTGCCTAGCCGTGCTCACCATGCCGGCGCGCCGTCGATCGGCCGCACGGGCGGCCACCACGGCTCCGCCGGTAATCGTTGACGAGCACATGCTTCCCCAAGCGGACCGAGGCTAGTATGGTCGGACCGTAAATCGATCCGGGGAGGCCCCATGCGCATCGGACTCTTCGCCACCTGTCTGGGAGACACGCTCTTTCCGGAGGCGGTGAAATCCACGGCGGTGCTGCTCTCCCGCCTGGGCCACGACGTGGTGTTCCCGCCGGGTCAGACCTGCTGCGGGCAGATGCACGTCAACACCGGCTACCAGCGCGAGCCCGTCCCGCTGGTGCGGAACTTCGCCGAGCAGTTCGGGGACTCCTCGATCGACGCGGTCGTCATGCCGTCCGGATCGTGCGCGGGCTCCGTCCGCCACCAGCACGAGATCGTCGCCGAGCGGTACGGGGACGCCTCGCTGCGCGCCGGTGTCGCCACGGTCAAGGCCAAGACGTACGAGCTCTCCGAGTTCCTCGTCGACGTCCTCGGCGTCACCCGGGTCGGCGCGTGGTTCCCGCATCGCGTCACCTACCACCCCACCTGCCACTCCCTGCGCATGCTCCGGGTCGGCGACAAGCCGCTGAAGCTGCTGCGCGCCGTCGAGGACATCGACCTCGTCGAGCTCCCCGAGGCCGACTCCTGCTGCGGCTTCGGAGGCACCTTCGCCGTGAAGAACGCCGAGACCTCCACCGCGATGCTCCAGGACAAGATGCGCAACATCGCCGACACCAAGGCCGATGTGTGCACCGCGGGGGACTCCTCCTGTCTGATGCACATCGGCGGCGGGCTCTCCCGCATCAGGTCCGGTACGCGCACGCTGCACCTCGCCCAGATCCTCGGATCCACCCGTACCGCGCCGTACGCCCCGATGGAGGCCGCCCGATGAGCACGTTCCTCGGCATGCCCGCAGCCCCGCCCCGTTCCCCGTACGGCACGGGAAACCTGCGCGGCGACCGTAAGTTCCCGGAGGCGGCCCACGACGAACTCCGCAACGAGCAGCTGCGCCGCAACCTCGGCAGGGCCACCCGCACCATCCGCACCAAGCGCCTCAACGTCACCGGCGAGCTCCCCGACTGGGAGCAGCTGCGCGACGCCGGATCGGCCGTCAAGACCGACACCATGAACCGGCTGCCCGAACTCCTGGAGCAGCTGGAGCAGAAGGTCACCGAGCGCGGTGGCACCGTGCACTGGGCCCGCGACGGCGTCGAGGCCAACGAGATCGTCACCCGGCTGATCAGGGCGACCGGCAGCCGGGACGTCATCAAGGTCAAGTCGATGGCCACCCAGGAGATCGGCCTCAACGAACACCTCGAAGCGGCCGGCATCACCCCGTACGAGACCGACCTCGCCGAGCTCATCGTGCAGCTCGCCGACGACAAGCCCTCGCACATCCTGGTGCCCGCCATCCACCGCAACCGCGACGAGATCCGGCAGATCTTCCTCGACGAGATCCCCGGCATCGACCCGGACCTCGACAACGTGCCCGCGCACCTCGCCGCCGCCGCCCGCGCCTATCTGCGCGAGAAGTTCATGACGACCAAGGTGGCGGTCTCCGGCGCCAACTTCGGCATCGCCGAGACCGGCACCCTCGCCGTGGTCGAGTCGGAGGGCAACGGCCGCATGTGCCTGACGCTGCCCGACACCCTCATCACCGTCATGGGCATCGAGAAGGTCCTGCCGCGCTTCCAGGACCTCGAGGTCTTCCTCCAGCTGCTGCCGCGCTCCTCGACCGGCGAGCGGATGAACCCGTACACCTCGATGTGGACGGGCGTCACCCCCGGCGACGGGCCCCAGGACTTCCACCTGGTCCTCCTCGACAACGGCCGCACCGCCGCGCTCGCCGACACGATCGGACGCGAGGCCCTCAACTGCATCCGCTGCTCGGCCTGTCTCAACGTCTGCCCCGTGTACGAGCGCGCGGGGGGACACGCCTACGGATCGACGTACCCCGGGCCGATCGGCGCGGTGCTCACCCCGCAGCTCGCCGGGATGCACGCGGCGAAGAACGACCCCAACAGCTCGCTGCCGTACGCCTCCAGCCTCTGCGGCGCGTGTTTCGACGCCTGCCCCGTCAAGATCGACATCCCCTCGATGCTCGTCGAACTGCGCCACCAGCACACCGAACAGTCCGGAACCACCGCCGAGAAGCTGGCCATGAAGGCCGCGGCCTCGGTGATGAAGAAGCCCGGGCTCTTCACCGCCGCGCAGAAGGCCGCGTCCCTCGGCAGGGTCGTCGGCGGACGCGACGGCACCATCTCGCACCTGCCCGCCCCGTTCAGCGGCTGGAGCGACAGCCGGGACACCGCCGCGCCGCCCAAGCAGTCCTTCCGCGCCTGGCTGGCATCGGCCGAGGGCGCCGAGATCATGCGAGCGGCGGCCGACGAAGGCGTACGCCGGGCGCCCGAGGCCCCCGAGGAGGACCAGTGACCACCCCCACCGCACGCGACACGGTGCTCGGCCGGATCAGGGACGCCCTGGCCCTCGCGCCCACCCCCGGCACCGGGATCCCCCGCGCCTACCGCACCGGCCGCGCCCTCCCGGACGACGAACGTCTCACGCTCCTGACGGACCGCCTCGTCGACTACAAGGCACAGGTCCACCCCTGCACGGCGGACCGCACCGCCGAGGTGGTCGCCGAGGTGCTGCGCGAGCACGGTGCCCGGCGGATCGGAGTGCCCGCCGGGCTGGACGAACAGTGGCTCGGCTCCTACGACGGCGAGGTCCAGCGGGACTCGGCGGACATCCCCGCGGCCGGCCTCGACAGCCTGGACGGCGTGGTGACCGCCTCCGCCGTCAGCTGCGCCGAGACCGGCACGATCTTCCTGGACGGATCGGCCGACCAGGGCAGGCGCGCCCTGTCCCTCGTGCCCGACCTGCATGTCTGCGTCGTCGACCTGTCCTCGGTCGTGGCCGGGGTCCCGGAAGCGGTCGCCCGGCTGGTACCGGAACGGCCGACGACGCTGATCAGCGGCCCCTCGGCCACGTCCGACATCGAGCTGGAACGGGTGGAGGGCGTACACGGCCCCCGGACCCTCGCGGTGGTGATCCGCACCGACGTCTGAGGGCCGCTGTTGCGGCACATGCGGTATCAAGGACCTTCTGGTGCCGAATCGCCCCCGAACAGACGTCCGTTGTGGGACAGTCGGCGCGTGATACGTCTGGCGCATCCGCTGCGCTTCCTCAGCATGCTCGTCGCCTGGGTCGCCACACCCTGGGCTCTCGCCCCGTACTCCGTGGTGCTCGCCGTGGTGTCGGTGGTCCTGATGCTCGCCGCGCTGACCCTTTTCGTCACTCCGGGGGACAACGGGATGGAGAGGGAGAAGATCCTCGTGCCCGTCCCGGGAGCCGTGACCATCGGCCTGGTGCTGCTGCATCTGGCCGCGGCCGTCGTCTTCTCCTGGATGGCGTGGCCGGCCTGGGCGGCCGTCGCCGCGACGCTGCTGGCCGCGGCCAGCCTGATCGCCGAGCAGCCCCGCTGGCGGCACCTGCTCGCCGCACGGAACTGAGGGCTGTCCCGCAGTCCCCGGCGGACGCGGGGAACACGGGGACAGCCCTTGGCCTTCGGCGGCGCGCCTGGTGACGGGCCGGGGAACCGGTCAGGTGCCGATGCCGTAGAGGGTGAACTCCTCCCACGAACCGGTGATCGCGGTCGAACGGGCGCGCAGTGCGTACTGGAGCGACCCGGTGTAGCTGTTCTCCATCGCGACGAAGAGGCCGTTCAGCGTGGACTGGAGCGCGTAGCGGTCCAGCTCCTCGTTGTAGTACAGGTAGAAGCGCTCCCAGCCGCCGACACTCGCGGAACGCGCACGCAGCAGGTTCTGCGCGCTGCCGGTGTAGTTCTTCTCCACCGCGACGTACTGGTTGTTCGCGAGGGATCTCAGGGCGTACGTCGCGGAGGCCTCGTCCCACTCGAAGGCGAAGCCCTCCCAGGAGCCGCCGACCTCGGTGGAACGGGCTCGCAGCGCACCGGTGTTCGGCGCCGCGTAGTTGACCTCGGTCGCGGTGAACCGGCCGTTGCGGGCCGACTGCACGGCGAGGAGCTCGGGCTCCTCGGCGGTGGCCGAGACGCCCTCACGCGTGGTGGCCTTCGGCGTCCCGTCCTGCCCCGCGATACGGGCCAGTTCGGTGCCGTCCACCGCTTCCCAGCCACTGGGGGCGGCGGCCGGACCGGCCGGCGCCGCTCCGGCCATGGGTGCGGCCAGCGCGGAGGTGGCGAGCAGAGCGCTCAGGGACAGGAATACGGACGTGATGCGTCGCACGGGTCATCCTCACGAATCGTCGGAAGAATTCCGGAGGCGGCGGCACGCCGGGCCGCGACGGAATTCCTCCGTGCGCCGGTGAACGTTCTCCGCGCATGGCGAAGCCGTCTCCGGACCCATGTGCACCCCCCGGGAGCTGCTGCGCCACGTGGCGAAGCAGCCTCAGATTAACGGCGGTTCGTGATCTCCGACGACGATTTCGACGGCTTTTCCGATCAATTCGAAGGCGGTCGTGCCGCATTATTGGTTCCGCAGTTCTCCGTTAAGGCGAGCGATACTCTCCGTTCGAATTCCGGCAGGGCCGCCGACGCGCGAGCACGACGCGACGGCGGCCGGACGTCAGCCGTGGGTGACCTCCAGTGGCGTGAAACCGACGCGGGTCGTCGAGCCGTCGTCCGCCCAGCGCACCGCGACCGTCTCCCCGGCCACGTCCACCCCGCTCACGGCATCCGCGAGCGGCCCGGCTCCCGGCTCACCGGTGAGCGACGCCAGCGCCACCAGCACCTCGGTACCCTCCACCTCCGCGCCCAGCCGGGGCAGCACCGCCCACCGTGTGAACGCCGTGCCCTGCGGAGCCCGTACCTCCTCCTGCTCCGCCCAGCCGTGCAGCCCGTGCAGCGCGGAACGCACCGTGCCCCCGGGCTCCGTCGCCCAGCCCGTCTCCTCGGCCCGGGCACCGGCGGGGGCGCCCAGGACGCGGTGCACCCGCAGCTCGTACCGGCCCCGTACGACCGTCACGCTCTCCACCCGCAGGCCCGGCCAGGTCGGCGGGCCCGCGGGGAAGACAGGGGTGTGCCAGGACGCCGCCCAGCCCCAGCCGTCGCCGTGCCCCGCACCCAGCGGGTGGATGCGGACCCGGCTGCTGCGGGAGCCCGCGACCCGTACCGAGAGATGATTGTCCGCGGTGTTCGCGGCGGCCGTCGGGCCGGTGGCCGTCGAGTACGCGAGGCGCGCGTACAGCGGATCGGACACGTCCGCCGTCTCGCCCTCGTGCGGCCGGACATGGTCGCTGCCGTGGTTGTGCAGCCGCACGATGCCGTCCGCCCGGGTCGACTGGACCAGCAGCCCCGGCGACGGCACGGCCAGCGCCCGGTCGGGCCCCTCGCTCGGGGCGGGCTCCTCGGTCGCCGTCCACAGCGGATGCTCCGCGGGGGCCAGCAGCGCGACGAAGGCCTTCGACGCCCAGTACGGCGACGACGGCCCGGAGTACACCTGGAGCGTCGCGTCGTGCGGACCGTGCCAGCCGAGGCTCAGCAGACCGTCCTCACCGGCCGAACCGCGCTCCAGGAAGTAGCGCAGCGAGCCGCTGACCAGCCGGCGCGAGACGCCCGGCGCCAGCGGGGTGTGACCGGACACCGCGCCCATCCCGACCGCCGCGCCCGCCGCGAACCGGTAGGTCAGGGAGCGCCCGAAGTGCATCGGGGCGCCGTCCGCCCCGAACATCAGCGAGAAGCTCTCCAGATGCTCGCGCAGCCGCGCGCCGTAGAGCGCGGACAGCTCCGCGTCGCCCGACAGATACGCGTCGAGCACGGGATACAGGTGCAGCGCCCAGCCGTTGTAGTGGTCGAAGGCGCGCCCGTCCCCGTCGGCGTACCAGCCCTCGCCGCGGTACCAGACCTCCAGCAGGTCGAGCGCCCGCTGCCTGGCCCGGGCCGTCTCGGCGTCGCCCCGGCCGACCGACTCCAGGAAACCGGCGACGGAGAAGGGGAAGAGGTACCAGTTGTTGGGCGCGGGGGAGTGCCGCAGAGCGCCGCGCAGCCACTCCTCCGCCCGGTCCTGGGTGCCCGCGTCCAGCCGGTCCCACAGCCAGGGGCGGGTCAGCCGCAGTCCGATCGCCACCGAGGCGGACTCCACCATCGGCTGGCCGAATACCGTGTGGTCACGGATCAGCGGCCAGGACTCGGCGTCGTCCAGCCCCGCCGAGCGGGTTCCCGCGCCGAGCCCGTCGGCGTACCGCTCCAGCCAGTTGTGGGGGTCCTTGCCCTCCGCGCCGGCGACGCGGAACGCCGCGGTGAGGAAGGTCCGGGCGTATCCCTCCAGACCGTCGGAGCGGACGCCGGACCGGGACGGGCGCCCCGGCAGGTCGAGCAGGGCCCGGCCGGGGGTGGCCCACTTCCACGCGGCGTGGAGCAGTCCGTCGGCCGCGGCTTCCCAGTGGTCCCGGGTGTAGCCGGTGAAGGGGCTCGACCCGCGGTCGTCGGCGGGGAGCCGGAAGGGGATGGAAGTCATGCGAGGAATGCCAGCCTTTCGCGTCGTACGGGATGGGCGAAGCTGCCGCCCTCGGCCCAGCGGCCGACCTCGCCGACGGCCAGATCGGCCAGCCGCCGCAGTTCGTTGCCCTGGGACCCCGCGAGGTGGGGGGTGATGGTCGCGTTGCGGCAGTCCCAGAGCGGGTGGTCCGCCGGCAGGGGATCGGGGTCGGTGACGTCGAGCACCGCCCGGATGCGCTCCGAGCGCAGTACGTCGACGAGGGCGTCCTGGTCGATGACCGGGCCCCGGGAGGTGTTGAGAAGGACGGCGTCGGGCCGCATCGAGGTGAGCAGTTCCCGGCTGACCAGCCCCGTCGTGGCGGGGAGCAGCGGTGTGTGGACGCTGACCACGTCGCTGTCGGCGAAGAGCCCGGCGAGGGTGACGGGGGTGACCCCGAGCGCGGCGGCCTCGGCCTCCGTGACGTACGGGTCGTGGAGCAGCACCCGCAGGTCGTACGGGCGCAGCAGCTCGATCACCCGCCGGCCGATCAGGGAGGCGGACAGGATGCCCACCGTACGGCGGTAGTTGCCCACGTCGGGCGGTGTGGCGAGCCAGGCGTCGCGCAGGCGCGTGGCGCGGAAGTCGCGGGCCCGCTCCAGGACCCGCTTGCCGGACAGAAGGATCATCGCGACGGTGTACTCCGCGACCGGGAGCGCGTTGGCCGCGGCGGCCGACGACACCTCGATGCCCCGCTCCCAGCAGGCCTCGGTGACATGGCCGCGTACGGTGCCCGCCGTGTGCACGACGGCCCGCAGCGCGGGCGCGGCGGCCAGGACACCCGCGTGGATCGGCGGGCAGCCCCAGCCGGTGATCAGGATCTCCGTGTCCGCGAGCGCGGCACGGGCGGCCGGAGTCGTGAAGTCGTCGATGGGAGGCAGCGGTGCGAGTGTGCACACCTCGGCCAGCGCTGCCAGGGAGTCAGGGGAGAGCACCGCGGCCGCGGCGTCGGCTCCCATGGCGAGCGCGGCGCGCGGCAGACGGTGGGCGGGGGGAGTGCTGGGCATGGTTCTCCTGTGCGGTGGTCCGGGCGGGGCGGCACGGCTACTTGACGGCGCCCGCCGTCAGTCCGGACCGCCAGAATCGCTGGAGCATGGCGAAGGCGAGGATCAGAGGCAGCACCGCGAGCAGTGAGCCCATGATCACGGCGGGGTAGTACTCGGGAGAGACGGACGCGGCGCTGTTCCAGGAGTAGAGGCCGAGGCTGACGGGGTAGAGGTCCTGGTCGGACAGCATGACCATGGGCAGGAAGAAGTTGTTCCAGATGGCGGTGAGCTGGAAGAGGAAGACGGTGACCAGTCCGGGCCCCAGCATCCGCAGCGCCACCCGGAAGTAGGCGGAGAGTTCGCCCGCGCCGTCCATCCGTGCCGCCTCCAGCACCTCGTCGGGCACGTATCCCTGGCTGAAGATCCGGCCGAGGTACACGCCGAAGGGGTTGAAGAGGACGGGGATGAAGACCGCCCAGAAGGTGTTGACCAGACCGGCGCCCGACGCCATCAGATAGAGGGGCAGGGCGAGCACCGTCTGAGGCACCATCACGGCGGCCAGCACCAGGCCGAACAGCTTCTCCTTGTGCGCGAAGCGGTACTTGTCGAAGGCGTAGCCGCACGCGATGCTCACCAGCGCGCCGAGTGCCGCGCCGAGGACCGCGTACAGGAGGCTGTTGCCGTACCAGCGTCCGTACAGCCCGCCGTCCATGGCGAACAGGTCCTTCATGTTCTGCACGAAGGAGAAGTCGGTCAGGGACAGGAAGTTGCTGCTGAACAGGGCGTCCCTGTTCTTGGCCGACGCGAGCACCAGCCACAGCACCGGCAGCAGGGTGTACAGCACCGACACGAACACCACGAGGTTGACGACCGAGCGTCCGAGGAGCCGGGGCCGCAGGGGCGAGGCGGTGCGGGATACGGTTGACGCGCTCATCGGGCGCCCTCCTCGGCAGCGTTGGCGCGGTTGGTCCAGCGGGTGACGCCGTAGGAGAGGGCGATCGTGCAGATGAGCAGGATGACCGAGGCGGCTGCCGCGAGACCGTAGTTGTTGCGGGTGAAGGCGGCGTCGTAGATGTACATGCTGGGCGAGAAACGCGAGTTGATCATGGGGGTCGACTGGCTGAGCAGCATCGGTTCGGTGAAGAGCTGGAGCGCGAAGATGAGGGTGAACATCGCGACCATCACGATCGACGAGCGGACCAGCGGGGCCTTGACCTGGAGCGCCGTGCGGACCGGTCCCGCGCCGTCGACGACCGAGGCCTCGATGACCTCGCGGGGGACCGCCTGGAGGGCGGCGTAGAACACGACCATGTTGTAGCCGAGGTTGCTCCACAGGGCGATGTTCACGATGGACGGGAGCACCATGTGCACCCCGAGGAAGTCGATGGTCAGGTCGGCCTTGCCGAGCAGGTCGATGACCGGGCTGATGCCGGGGGTGTACAGGTACAGCCAGATCAGGGCCGCGATGATGCCCGGTACGGCGTGCGGCAGGAACAGCGCGAGCTGGACGGTGCCCCTCAGGCGCACCACGCCGGAGTCCAGCAGCAGGGCCAGCACGAGGGCGCCGATCACCATGAGCGGGATGTAGACCAGGCAGTACAGGGCGACGACCCCGAGACCTGCGAGGAAGGTCGGGTCGGCCAGTACGGCGGTGTAGTTGCGGACTCCCGCGAAGACCGTGCGCTCGGGGCCGAAGCCGAGCCCGGGCTGGTCGTCGCTGAAGAAGCTCAGATAGACGGCGGTGGCGACCGGGATCAGGAAGACGGTCACCAGGAGGACGAAGAACGGCGTCATCAGGACGCCGCAGGGGCCCAGTTCACGCCGTCGGGCGGATCTGCGGCCCGAGGACGGGAGCGTGGCGGCGGCCGGGCTCTTCGTCGCCGGCCGCGCGGGGGCGTCCGCCTCGACGGACACGGGGGTGGCGCTGGTCATGCTGTCACCTGCCTCTCTGCTGCTGGGAACGGATGCGGGACGCCGGTCATGTGGAGCGCTGCGTGGTGGCGAGACCGAGCGCCCTGAGGTCGGGCATGGTGCCCTCCTGGGCCGCTCTGACGGCTCCGAGGATGGAGCCCTGGCCGCCGCTCGCCCGCGCCAGCCCGTCCTTCATGATCTTTCCGGTCGCCGTCATCCGGGGGCCCCAGACCCAGCCCGGACGGATCTTCCGGGCCTCCTGCTCGAAGAGGGTGTAGATGTCCTGCCCGCCGTAGTAGGCGCGGTCGAACGCCTCGCGGCCCACCCCGACCAGGCCGGGCGCGGCCGGGTACTGGCTGCTCGCCCCGCTGGAGAGCCGGGCCCGCAGCGCGTCCGGGTGCGAGACCTGCCACTCGATGAACTCCATCGCGGCCTCGGGGTTCGCGCTGTCCTTGGTGACCGCGAAGGTCGAGCCGCCGTGGGTCCCGACACCGGGATCTGCCGTGTCCCACTGGGGGAGCGGCGCGAGCGCCCACCGGCCCCTCTGGGCCGGCCGTGCCTTCATCTGCGCACCCGCGTCCCAGGCACCGCTGAGCCTGCTGAGCACCAGTCCGTTGCCGATCTGGACATCGCTGTGCCGGCTCTCCACCGCGTTCATGAAGACCAGGTCCTGGTCGGTGAGCCGCTGCCAGTACGCGGACACACGACGGGTCGGCGCGTCGGCGAGCGAGACGTTCCAGGCGCCGCCCGAGGTGTCGAACCACTGCGCGCCCGCCTGCCACGCGAACGCGGCGAGATGGGTGTCGCCGTCCGTGGGGAAGAGCGCCATCCTGCGCTCACCGCTCCTGCGGTGCACGGACTTCGCCGCCTCCTCGAACTCCTCCCAGGTGCGCGGGACGGTGAGGCCGTACCGCTCGAAGAGGTCGGTGCGGTAGTGCAGGACCATCGGCTCTATGTCGAGCGGGACGCTGAACACACGCTTCTCGAAGGTGGTCAGCCCCAGCGCCTGCGGCAGCAGCTTGGCCCGCAGCCCTTCGCTCACCAGGTCCGTGATGTCCCGGCAGACCCCGTCGATCGCGAAGCCCGGGACCTGCGGGTATTCGATGGTCGCGATGTCCGGGGCGTTGCCGGCCCGGGCCGCGTTGCTGAGCTTGGCGTAACCGCCCTGGGCCCCCGAGGGGACCTGCTGGAAATCGACCTGAAGGGTGTCGTGCCCGCGGTTGAACGCGTCCACGACCTCCTGACTGCCCCGCAGGGCGGACCAGAACGTGATCCGCGTCTTCCTGCCGGTCCTGCTGCTTACGGTCTTGCCGGTACTGCTCGTACCGCCCGATCGTGTGTCTCCGCCACCTCCGTTGCAGGCACTGAGCGCGCCTGCCAGGGGAAGTGCGGCGATCGTGGCGAGCACGGATCGACGGCTCTGTCGACCAGGCATGTGCGCCTCCCGCGGCTCCTGATTCGAGACACGGGAATACTGATCGCCTGATCGATAGCGGTCAATAGATCGATCAAAAGAAGACCGAAGTGTTCAATCGATCAGATTGCCGAGGGGGCGCCCGCGGAGTCCGCCGAGCCGGGCAACGCGCGTGTCGAACCCCGCACTTCGAGGCCGGGCAGCAGTTCGATCCGGCGCACCGGACCGGTCGCGTCCGCCGGATGCGCCAGCCGGTGCAGCAGCAGTTCGGCCGCCGCCCGGCCGATCTCGCCCCTCGGCGGGGCCACCGCGGTGAGCGAGGTGCTGCCCAGGGCGGCGACGACGTCGTCGTAGGCCACCACCGAGCAGTCCCGGGGCACCCGGAGCCCGTTCTCCGCGAGCTTCTGGACCAGCATCAGGGCGTCCTCGTCGCCGTGCAGCACCGCGCTCGTGAAGCCCCGCTCGCGCAGCAGCGCCGCGAGGTCCGGCGCCTCCTCCCGGCTGCCGGGCTCCCCGGGGCCCGCGGTCGGCGAGCTGAGCACCACCGCCCAGTCCTCCACCTCGGGCCGCGCCGCCGCGATGTCGGCGAACGCCGCCCGGATGGCGCGTGCGGTCGGGCTGTCGTTCCTGGCGGCCAGCACGATCCTCCGGTGGCCCAGCGAGACGAGGTGGTCCACGGCCAGATGGATTCCGTACCAGTGGTCCGAGCACACCGAGTCCACGGCGTGCAGCGCGCTGCCGCGCCGGGCCCGCCGCTCCATCAGCACGGTCGGCACCCCCAGCTCGGAGAGCCAGCCGTAGTCCGCCTCCTCGCCGGCGGCGCTGCGCCACCGGGGTGCGATCAGCAGCCCGCGCACCCCGTCGGCCAGGGCCCGTTCCACCTGCGGCCGTTCGGCGCCGGCCATCTGCGGCGCGATGCGCAGCGTGATGCGCTCGCCCGCCTCCTCCAGGGCCGTCCGGGCGCCGTGCAGGGTCTCGTACAGATAGGAATGGCGCTCCGGGACCACCAGGGCGATCGCCCCGCCCTCCGCGGCCGGTCCACCGCTCCGGGGCGCCGGCACCGCTGCCGGGCGCTCGACGCCGCCCATCGGACGCACCACCCCGTGGCCGCGCCGCAGCATCCCCGCCCTGGCCAGCTCCTCGACGTCCCGGCGGAGCGTGACCGCCGACACGTCCAGTTCATCGGCGAGCGAGCTCACCTTCACGGCGCCGCGCGCGTGCACCACCGAAAGGATGCGCTTACGCCTCAGCTCAACCGGCTCCCGCATGCTGGCCCCCTTGCCTACCGCTGTGCCGTGTTCGTTTGAACGTTTTCATGAGCGATCGCAGCATAGCCAGCGGAACGCCTTCCGGCGGTCCTCGTACGGAACGATGATTCGCCGAAAGGAAGATGTGTCTACCATCTGATCCGGCATGGACACCATCACACTCTGGCAACTGGCCGCACTCGCGGCGGCATCCACCCTCGTCGGCTTCTCCAAGACGGCGGTCAGCGGTGCCAATACGATCAGCCTCGCGGTCTTCGCGGCCGTCCTCCCGGCCCGCGAATCCACCGGAGTGCTGCTCCCGATCCTGATCGCGGGCGACATCCTCGCCGTGCTGGTCTACCGCCGCCACGCACACTGGCCGACCCTGCTGCGGCTCTTCCCCGCCGTCGCGGCCGGGGTGGTGGCGGGCACGTTCTTCATGATGTGGGCGGGCGACGACGCCGTACGCACCTCGATCGGCGCGATCCTGCTCTTCATGGCGGGCGTCACAGTCTGGCGCAGACGCACCGGCTCCCAGCCGCCGCCGGAGGAGGACGGCACCGACACGTCCACGCGCGGGGGGCGGATCAAGGCGCGTTCGTACGGGGTGCTCGGCGGATTCACCACCATGGTCGCCAACGCGGGCGGCCCCGTGATGTCGCTCTACCTGCTGTCGGCGGGCTTCCGGAAGCTGGGCTTCCTGGGGACCTCGGCGTGGTTCTTCCTGATCGTCAACACCTCGAAGGTGCCCTTCAGCGTGGGCCTCGGCCTCATCGACGCGCAGTCGCTGCTGCTGGACGCCGCCCTGGTGCTGTTCGTCGTCCCGGGCGCCTGGATCGGCCGTGCCTGCGTCGGCCGGATCAACCAGAAGGTCTTCGACCGGATCGTGATCGGTGCCACCGTGCTGGGCGGCCTCCAACTGCTGGTGATCTGAAGGCCGCCCGGGGGAGGGGCCCGCCCACGTCCGACGGGCCCCTCTCCGCCTCGGCCTTCCTCAGACGATGCCCTCGGCTTTCCTCAGACGATGCCCTCGGCGATCTCGGCCTGCTCGCGGGCGTTCCCGTACGCCGCCGGGGTGCTGTACGTGCGGCGTGCGACGAACCACCAGACCGTGGCCAGCGCCAGTACCACGACCAGGGCGATCGACGCGTAGTTCATCGAGTCGATGGTCACCGGGGAGGACTGGGGGAGCAGGAAGATCACGGTCACGATCGCGACCCACACCACCGCGATCCAGCCGATCGGCTTCGACCAGCGGCCCAGATGCCAGGGGCCGCGCTGGAAGCGGTCACCGGCGCGCAGCTTGAGGTAGATCGGAATGGCGTACGCCGGAGTGATCCCGATGACGTTGATCGCGGTCACCGCCCCGTACGCGGTCGCGGAGTACAGCGAGGGCACGGCCAGCAGGGCGGCGACACAGACCGACAGCCACACGGCGGGCACCGGCGTCTGGGTGCGCGCGCTCACCCTGCGCCACAGGGCGGAGCCCGGCAGCGCGTTGTCACGGCTGAACGCGAAGACCATCCGGCTCGCCGCCGCGACCTCGGCGTTGCCGCAGAACAGCTGCGCCGCGATGACGATCAGCAGCATGGCGGTGGCGCCCGACGTGCCCAGCGCGTCGATCAGGATCTGCGCCGGCGGCACCCCGGTGGGGCTGTCCTGGGTGCCCGCGTAGTCCTGGATGGCGAAGGTCAGCCCGGCCAGCAGGACGAAACCGGCGATCCAGGAGACCCAGATCGCCCGGACGATGCCCTTGGCCGCCGTCACCGAGGCGTTGGAGGTCTCCTCGGACAGATGGGCGGAGGCGTCGTAACCGCAGAACGTGTACTGCGCCAGCAGCAGCCCGATCGCCGCCACATAGATCGGGTTCTCCCAGCCGGTGCCGTTGACGAACTCGGTGAAGACGAACGACGGCGACTGGTGGTTCGAGGGGACGACCGCCAGCACCGTCACGATGACGGCCACACCGGCCAGATGCCACCAGACGCTGATCGAGTTGAGCACACTGACCAGACGCACCCCGAACAGGTTCAGCACGGCGTGCAGCAGCAGGATGCAGAGGAAGATCACCATGGTGGAGCCGGGCGTCGGATCGAACCCCCACTGCAGATTGAGCAGCGCGCCCGTGAACAACGCGGCGCCGTAGTCGATCCCGGCGATCGCCCCCAGCAGCCCGAGCAGGTTCAGCCACCCGGTGTACCAGCCCCACTTGCGCCCGCCGAGCCGGTCGGCCATGTAGTACAGCGCGCCCGACGTCGGATACGCGCTGGTGACCTCCGCCAGGGCCATGCCGACGCAGAGCACGAACAGGCCGACACCCGCCCAGCCCCAGAGCATGACGGACGGGCCGCCCGTCGACATGCCGAAGCCGTACAGCGTCATGCAGCCGGAGAGGATGGAGATGACGGAGAAGCTGATCGCGAAGTTCCCGAAGCCGCCCATGCGGCGGGCCAGCACCGGCTGATAGCCGAGTTCGCGCAGCCGCTGCTCCTCGTCCTTCTGCGGCGCGGGTTCTGTGCTCGACGGGGTCGAGGCGGATATGGACACGGAGTTGACCTCCAGGTGGGGGGACGGATGACGGAGGAAGTGCGGGGCGGGCGGGCGCAGGCGGGTCAGCCGTGCGGGCCCGTTCCGGGCTCGCGCTCCGAGCCCAGACAGCGGCTGCGGGCCCGCAGGAACACGTCCTCGGCCCCGGCCGGATCCTGCGGGGTGCGCGTGCGGTGGGACCAGGGGACCGATGTGTAGTACGGGCCCATCGCCCGGAACACCGGTGCCGCGTCGGCGAACCGGAGCGAACCCCACAGCGCGTGCGCCAGATGGTTGAGGTCGAGCAGGGACAGCGTGGCCGGGTCCGCCACGTCGAACCAGATGTGCAGGGCGCGCCGGGCGTCGCGCTCCCCGTCCTCGGTGACCCAGTGCAGGTCGAGCGCACGCTCGTTGCCGTGCTCGCGCCGGTAGCGCTCCACCCTCACGTACAGGGGGAGCACATGCAGCGGTGAGCCGCCCGGCGCCGAAGAGGCAGCCCACTGGACGAAGTTGACCGCCTCGGAGAGGGTGCCGCCCGTCTGCCTCGCGTAGACGAACTGGAGCATCCGGTGGTAGGCCTCGCGGTTGAACGGGTCGCGCTTGTCCGCCTCCGCGAGCAGGCCCCACGGCCCGGGGAACAGCATCGGGCCGGGCGGAAGAAGCCGGTGCTCCTCCAGGCGCTGCCCCTCGTCGAGCTGTGAGAGCGCCAGCAGGCAGACCCAGGGCACCGGGTCCTCGGGTGAGGCGTACGCGGCGGCGCGGCACCCCTCCCACGCGGAGTTCCACAACTCCTGTGCGCGCGGGTGCTTCTCACGATGGGCGCGTACCGCACGCTCCACCACCACCCGGGCGTGCATCACGGCCGCGGCCACACTCCTCGGCTCCTCGGCCCGCCAGGCCTGCACGGTGTCCGAGCCCGCCGCCACGGCCGCGAGGACCTGGGTGCGCTGGGTCCACAGCGACCAGTCCGGCGTGCTCTCCAGCAGGTCCCGCATCGCGAGCCAGCGGCCGGTCCTCAGATCCTGCAACGCCACACGTAACGCGTGGTCGTGCCCGGCGGGATGGTAGACCGGACGGAAATCACCGGGAGCCATGTGTGCGCCCCGGCCCTGGACTCACGGAGAGGGCGGGGCGGTGTGCCGGGCACGGCGGCGCGGCGCAGATTCTTAACGTCATGAATCCTCAGAATGTGGGGGGTTGAGTTGCTCATTTGTGAACTGCTCTTGTTGATCGTCAAGTTGTGTTCGCGCGGTGAGTTTAGGGGTTCCGCGCCCGCCCTTCGCGACTTTGCGGATCTTACTCAACTGCGTTACCTCTGAAGGACATTGATCTGCCCAACGGCCTCATGGTCGGATGGCCTGGCGAGGGTTGACGCGGGGCGTGGACTGCACGACTGTGGTCCGCTGGACCAGGTGATCACCATTCCGCCCGGAAGCGGGCGGCCCGCACGGCTGGAGCGTCGATTGACCGGACCGGTACTCGCCCTCGACCAGGGGACGTCCGGAACCAAAGCGCTGGTGATCTGCCCCGAGCGCGGCGTGATCGGTTCCGCCTCGGCGCCCGTACGTCCGCGCTACGGGGAAGGCGGCCTCGTGGAGGCCGACCCCGCCGAGCTGCTCGGATCGGTCGTCGACGCGGGCCGGCGGGCCGTGGCGGAGGCGGGCGAACCCGTGACCGCGGTGGGCCTCGCCAACCAGGGCGAGACCGTGCTGGCCTGGGACCCCGCGAGCGGCCGGCCGCTCACCCCGGCCGTCGTCTGGCAGGACCGGCGTGCCTCGGGCCTGTGTGAGGAACTCGCCCCGCACGCGGCCGAGTTGCGCGAGCTCACCGGGCTTCCGCTCGATCCGTACTTCGCCGCGCCCAAGATGGCGTGGATACGCCGCGAGCTGACCCGCGAGGGCGTCGTGACCACCAGCGACTCCTGGCTGGTGCACCGGCTGACGGGCGCGTTCGTCACCGACGCCGCCACCGCGGGACGCACCCAGCTGCTCGCACTCCATGACGTGGGCTGGTCGCCCGCCGCCCTGGAGATCTTCGGCCTGTCCGGCGAACGGCTGCCCGCCGTCGTCGACTGCGCGGGTCCCGTCGGCACCACCACGGCATTCGGCGGCGAGATCCCCCTGACCGGCCTCGTCGTCGACCAGCAGGCCGCACTCCTGGCACAGAACGCGCTGGACCCCGGCAACGCCAAGTGCACCTACGGGACAGGGGCGTTCCTGCTCGCCCAGACCGGAAGCCGGCCGAGCACCGGCTCCACCGGCCTGGTCAGCTGTGTCGCCTGGAGGCTCGGCGGGCGCACCGACTACTGCCTGGACGGACAGGTCTACACGGCCGCGTCCGCCGTGCGCTGGCTCACCGACCTCGGGGTGATCTCCGGAGCCGCCGACCTCGACCCGGTCGGCGCCACCGTCCCCGGCACGGGCGGCGTCACCTTCGTACCCGCGCTCGCCGGTCTCGCCGCACCCTGGTGGCGCAGCGACCTGCGCGGCTCCGTGACCGGCCTCGGGCTCGACACCACCGCGGGCCATCTGGTCCGCGCCCTGTGCGAGGGCATCGCCGCGCAGGTCGTCGCACTCGCCGACGCCGTCACGGCCGAGCTGGGCGCACCGCTGACCGCGCTCCGGGTCGACGGCGGCCTGACCCGCTCCGCCCTGCTCATGCAGACCCAGGCCGACCTGCTGCAACGGCCCGTCGAGGTCTCCGCCCTGCCCGACGCGACCGCGCTGGGCGCCGGCGCGATGGCCCGGCTCGGGCTCGACCCCACGCTTCCGGTGCGGCAGGCGGTCCCGCGATGGCAGCCCTCCGCCGTCTACGAACCACGGATCGGCGCGGACGAGGCGGCCGAGCGCCTCGCGGGCTTCCGCGC
Organism: Streptomyces sp. NPDC002125; assembly: GCF_053593715.1. NCBI lineage: Bacteria > Bacillati > Actinomycetota > Actinomycetes > Kitasatosporales > Streptomycetaceae > Streptomyces > Streptomyces sp. NPDC002125. Next base: position 59,887 of record NZ_JBSFDD010000029.1, read on the forward strand.
CGCCGTGGACCTTCTCCTGGAGCGCGCATGACCGTCACCGTCACCACGACGGGCCCGCCGCAGCCGGACGACGGCCACGGGACGGCGTACGACGTCACGGTCGTCGGCGCGGGCGTCGTCGGCGCGGCCATCGCCCGCGAACTGGCCCGGTACGAGCTGCGGACCGCCCTGGTCGAGGCGTCCGACGACATCGGCAACGCCACGTCCAAGGCCAACACGGCGATCCTGCACACCGGTTTCGACGCCGTACCCGATTCGCTGGAGGCCCGCCTCGTACGCGAGGGGAAGGAACTCCTCACCGCCTACGCGGCCGAGACAGGCATCCCCGTCGAGCGGGTCGGCGCCCTCCTCGTCGCCTGGGACGAGCAGCAGCTCGCCGCCCTGCCCCGGCTCCTCGCCAAGGCGGAGCGCAACGGCTACCACGCGGCCCGCCTGATCGGCGCCGACGAACTGCGCGCGAGGGAACCGAACCTCGGGCCCGGCGCGCTCGGCGCGCTCGAAGTCCCCGACGAGAGCATCATCTGCCCCTGGACCACTCCGCTCGCCTTCGCCACCCAGGCCGTCAGGGCGGGCGTCCACCTGCATCTGAACTGCCGGGTGCAGGACATCACCCGCGACGACGACGGCCATCTCCTCACCACCTCGCGGGGGCCGCTGCGCACCCGCTACCTGGTCAACGCCGCCGGGCTGTACGCCGACGAGATCGACCGGCTCCTCGGCCACGACGTCTTCACCGTGACCCCGCGCCGGGGCCAGCTCATCGTCTTCGACAAGCTCGCACGCGACCTCGTCGGCCACATCCTCCTGCCGGTCCCCGGCCCCGGCGGCAAAGGCGTCCTCGTCGCGCCGACCGTGTTCGGCAACGTCCTCCTCGGCCCCACCGCCGAGGAGCTCGACGACAAGACCGACACCGGCTCCACGGCCGGTGGTCTCGGCCTGCTGCGCGAGAAGGGACGCCGGATCGTGCCCCGGCTCCTCGACGAGGAGGTCACCGCGGTCTACGCGGGCCTGCGCGCGGCCACCGGGCAGGAGGACTACCGCATCCAGGAGTACCCGGGACTGCGGTACGTCGCCGTGGGCGGCATCCGCTCCACCGGGCTCACCGCGTCCATGGCGATCGCCCGGCACGTGACCGGGCTGCTCGCCGCCACCGGTCTGGAGCCCGGCGTCCCGCGCTCCCTCCCGCCGCTCACGATGCCCAACATCGGCGAGGCGTTCCCCCGGCCCTACCGCAGAGCGGAGCTGATCGCCGAGGACCCGGCCTACGGCACCCTCGTCTGCCACTGCGAGCAGGTCACCCTGGGGGAGATCCGGGACGCCCTGTCCGCGACCGTCCCGCCGCACTCGCTCGACGGCCTGCGGCGGCGCACCCGCGCCCGTGGCGGCCGGTGCCAGGGCTTCTACTGCGGCGCGGCCGTCCGCGCCCTCTTCGAGGAGGCGCGACCATGACCGTGACCGCACGGGAGGTCGACGTCCTGATTGTCGGGGCGGGCCCGGCCGGCCTGTCGGCCGGAGCCGAACTCGCCACGGCGGGCGCGGGCCGGGTGGAGATCCTGGAACGCGAGCAGGAGCCGGGCGGGGTGCCCCGCCACTGCCACCACGGCGGCTTCGGCGGGCGCCTCGACCGGTCGGCCTACGCATGGGCGACGGCCGGCGCATTCGCGTACAGCCGGTCCGTGGCGGGCGAACCGGAGTACATCCCGGGAGGGCTCAGCGGACCCGCGTACGCCGCGCGGAGTGCCGAGGCGGCCGTCCGCGCGGGAGCCGCCCTGCGCACCGGGGTCACCGTCACCGGCTGGGCGGGGCCGCGCACCGTGGAGACGACCGGACCCGGCGGGCTCGAACGCGTCACCGCCCGGGCCGTCGTGCTCGCCACGGGAGCCCGTGAACGGCCGCGCAGCGCCCGGCTGATCCCCGGGACCCGGCCGGCCGGCGTGTACACCACCGGCGAGCTCCAGCAGGCCGTCCATCTGTACGGACAGCGGATCGGCACCAGCGCGGTCGTCGTCGGCGACGAGCCCGTCGGCCGCGCCGCCGTCGCCACCCTGCTCGCGGCCGGGGTGGAGATCGTCGCCGTCGTCACCGACCAGCCGCCCCGTCCCGTCCGCGCCCGGAGCCTCCGCGTGCCCCTGCTCACGGGCGCCACGGTCACCGGCCTCACCGGCAGGTCCCGGCTGTCCGGGGTTGCACTGCGCCACGAGGACGGACGTAGGACCACACTGCGCTGCGACACCGTGGTCCTGACCGGCGACTTCATCCCCGACCACGAGCTCGCCAGACGCGGCGGGATCGAACTGGATCCCGGGACCCGGGGACCCGCGTACGACGCCGCGTACCGTACGTCGCGGCCGGGGGTCTTCGCGGCAGGCAATCTGCTGCACGCCGTCGAGCGCGCGGGAGCCGCGGCCCAGGAGGGCCGGGCCGTGGCGGTGCCCGTGCTGCACCACCTGGCCGGCACCGGGGAGCCGGCCGGAAGCAGACGGCCTCTGCTCGTGGACGCGCCGCTGCGATGGATCGCCCCCAATGTGACGGGACCGGACGGCGCGCGACCGCAGGGGGACCGGTTCGTGCTGCGCACCGCGCGACGGCTGTCCCGGCCGGTGCTCGTCGTCACCCAGGACGGGCGCGAACTCCACCGCAGCCGAATGCTGTTGCCCGTGGTTCCCGGCAGGCCCTTCCATCTGGCGGCGGGCTGGCTCGACCAGGTCGACCCCGACGGGGCGTCCGTGCGGATCACCGTGCTGTGACCTGCGCGAGCCGGACGCGGTCCGGGTTCAGGGGATGAGCAGCCAGTCGGCGCCGATCGCGGCCACCAGACCGATCCCCAGCAGCCAGCTGCCGAGCCGGGTCCGGCCGTTCCTGCTGAGCTCGATCACCACGCCGCAGAGGATGAGCGCGAGGCCGTAGACACCGACGACGAGCACGGAGGAGCGGCTGGCTATCCGGAGGGCGAGGACGACGGCCATGGCCGCCATGCCCACCGAGGAGAGGACGATACGGAGCCGCCGCGCCTGACGGGGCGTGAGTCTCTCGTCGTGCGCGGCGGGCTCGGAGACCTCGTCGGCGCCCGGCTCCCGCGCCGGTTCCTCCGGCGCGTTCCCCGGTGCCTCGTCGGGTGCCTCGTCCGGTGTGTCCCGTCCGGTGCCGGGCTCGGGAGCCTGCCCGGCGTCCGGCCGGGTGTCCTGCTTCTCGTCCCGGGGGTCCCGCCGCGCGTCCGGCCGTGTGTCCCGCCGTGTGTCCTGGTCCTGGTCAGAAGTGCTCATGACGCCGGATCGTAATGGCTGCGCACGGTGTTGTTCGCCGGACCGAGGGATCGGCCGGCGCGATCAGGCGATCGACGCGGACACGATGGCGGAGACCGCCAGATTGCAGGACGCCGTCACCCAGACCGCCGGGTGCGGCTCCCGCTCGACCAGCGTGGCGCCGAGCTTTCCGGGCGTGACCAGGTCCACGACGAGGAAGGCGACGGCCATCATGATCAGGCCGAGCAGCCCGAACGAGGCCGTAGAGGCGAGCCCCTTGCCGAAGTCCTCGTACGTCGTCCAGATCGACGTGAACACGATGCCGCCGATGCCCAGCAGAGCCGAGCTCAGGAGCAGCGCCGCGTTGCGGTTGCGCTCCTCCCATATCTGGCGGCCGAGCTTGCCCGGCGTCAGGGCGTCTATCAGAAATATGCCGAGAACGAGCAGTACGACGCCGAGGGCCCCGTATGCGGTGGCACGGCCGAGGCCGTTGATGATGTCGGTCATCGGGGCGTCCGTCTCCTGAGCGAGTGGTTCGGAAAAGGGAACGTGCGGTGACAGGCGCGATGAACACGCTGTCAGGAAGGAGCAAAACCTATCGCACGCACGTGCCTACTTCCGGGGCCGGTCCCCACGCAGAAGCCAAGGGGCCTCCGTCGCGGCGTCCACGACGGACCTGCCCCCGTGCCCCGAACCCGCGCTCTCCTGCCCCAGGGCGTCGACGCGGCCCGCCAACTCCCGGGCCCAGCCGATCAGTCCGCCCACACCGATCCCGTGCGGATCCGTCCCGCCGAACGCCTCGACGGCGGCGGCTCCCCTCCTCAACAGCCGTGCCCCGCCCGCCGCGTTGCCCCGGGCGGCATGGGTCAGCCCCACCGCCATCTGGGCGAGACCCCGCCACAGCTCGCGCTCCGCGTCCGGCCCCGATTTCCAGGCGTCCTCCAGGACCTCGTGCGCGTGGAAGGGCATCCCCGCGTCCAGGAGCCGCTGCGCCTCACGCACGGTCTCGCCGGGGGAGCGCACCACACCCTCGGGCTGGCGCTCCACCCCCGGAGCGCCGTAGGGCAGGGGGCGCCCGAGCCCGTCACGGGGGCGCGCATTGCGCGCCCGTCCTTCCTCGTCGCGGTCCCTGCGAGATTCGTCCACCCTGCGATTGTGCCTCGCACCTGCGGAGAACCTTGTGAACGCTGTCCCTGGGCACCCGCGCGCGACTAGGCTCGGAACCCTCCGCACACACCCTGGGAAGGGGAGGCATGAAGCCGTCCCGGCCGTTGTACGAGCGCGAACCGGAACTCGCCGCCGCCGCACAGGCGGTGGACGGGCTCTGCGGCGGACAAGCAGCCGGCGGGCTGCTCGTCTTCAGCGGCGAAGCAGGCATCGGAAAGACCGCCCTGCTCGCAGAGATCCACGCGATGGCCGCCGACCGCTGCACCGTCTGGTCGGCGCGCGGCGGCGAGACCGTGACCTCGGTGCCGTTCCACGTCGTACGCCAGCTCCTCCAGCCCGCGCTGGACCGGTTCCCCGCCGACGAGACCCGCGCCCTGTTCGGTGACTGGTTCGAGGTCACCGCGCCCGCACTGGGCCTCGCCGAGCCGAGCGGCCCGCAGGCCGACCCGCAGGGCGTCAGGGACGGCCTCGACTTCGTCGTGGCGCGGCTCGCCTCCCGCCTCAGCCACAGGCCGCTCCTCCTCATAATCGACGATGCCCACTGGGCGGACGGCGAGTCCCTCGCCTGGCTCGCCGGGTTCACCGCGCGGCTCTCCGAGCTGCCCGTCCTGATCGTCCAGGCCCACCGCCCGCAGGAGTTCGCCGACCGCAACGCCGACTGGGCCATGGCCCGCACCCCGGGCGGCGCCGCCGCCGCCGAGGGGCACCCCGCGCTGATCAGGGTGGCCCTGCGCGCCCTCACGCCCGACGCCACGGCCGAGCTGGTCCGCGCGGGGCTGGGCGACCACGCCGACGACCCCTTCTGCCGCGAGGTCTGGGCCGTCACCGGCGGCAACCCGTACGAGGCGGTCGAGCTCGTCGCCAAGGCACAGGACCGCGAGCTCGCCCCGGTCGAGGAATCCGCGGGACTGCTCCGTGAGCTCGGCGCGTCGGCACGCGGCAGCGGTCTCGTCGCCCGCCTCGAACGCCTGGGCACGAACGCCAACCGCTTCGCGTGGGCGGCGGCCGTCCTCGGCACCGAGATCTCCCAGGAGCTCGCCGCGAACCTGGCCGGGATGAGCTCGGCGGAGGCCGCCGACTGCACGGCACGGCTGCGTGACGCCCGTATCGTCAGCGGATTCGACCCGCTGGAGTTCGTCCACCCGCTCATCGCGACCGCCGTCTACCGCTCCATCCCGCCGGCGACCCGTACCGCCATGCACGGACGGGCCGCCTGGGCCATCACCCAGGCCGGACTCGGTGCGGCGGCGGCCTCGCGCCATCTGCTCGAAGTCCACCCGGACGACGACCAGGAGCTGGTCGCGCAGCTGCGCGAGGCGGCACGCCAGCACCTCGCGGTCGGCGCCCCGGAAGCCGCCAGGCGCTGTCTCGAACGAGCCCTGGAGGAGCCTCCGCGTCCGCACGACCGGGCGGAACTTCTGTACGAACTGGGCTGCGCCACGCTGCTCTCCTCGCCCGCCACCACGGTGCAGCATCTGCGCGCCGCACTCGACACGCCGGGACTCGACGAGGCGCTGCGGATCGACGCCACCTTCCGGCTCGCCTCCGCCCTGTCCCACAACAACCAGCTCAAGGACGCGGCGCTCTCGCTGGCGGCCGAAGCGTCCCGCACGCCACCCGGCCCCGGGCTGATGCGACTCCAGGCCGCGCACTTCCTCTGGGAGGGCATGCAGGAGTCCGAGGACGACGGTCCCGGCCGTTCGGCCCGGCTCGCCCGGCCGACCACCTCAAGGGCCGCGACAACGCCGAGCGCGCCATGCTCACCCTCCGCGCGTTCGACGCGATGCTGCGCGGCGAGGACGCACAGCTCATCGCGGACTTCTGCGAACGCGCCCTCGTGGACGGGCGCCCCGCACGCGGGCTGGGCTGGACCGACTCCGAATGGGGCTTCGAACTCCCCGCCATGGTCGGCATCACCTACGCCTTCACCGACCGCCTCGACCGCGCCGAAGCCCTCTTCAGCGAAGCCGTACGCGCCTTCGAGATCTCCGGCTGGAGCGGCGCGCACCTCGCGTTCGCCCACACCCTCCTCGGCCTCGTCCACCGCAGGCGCGGCCGTCTCGCCGAGGCCGAGGGTTTCCTGCGGGAGGGGCTGCGCCTCGCCGACCGCGCGGGCAGCGGCCTGCCCATCCACTGGGACGCCACCTGTCTGCTCGTCGACACCCTGCTCTCCCGGGGCAGGACGGCGGAGGCCCGGCTGGTCGCCGACCGCTACGCCTTCGGCCCGCCGTACCCCACGGCCATGGTCCTGCCGGACGCCCCGTGCGTACGCGGACGGCTGCTCCTGGCCGAGGGCCGCACCGAGGAGGCCGTGGCCGAGCTGGAGTCGGCGGGAGCCGCACTGGAACCTCGCGGCCGCTTCAACAACATCTGGGCACCCTGGGCGGGCGACCTCGCTCGCGCCCTGGCCGACACCGACCCGGTCCGCGCCGCCCAGCTGGCCACCCGGGCCCGCGTCCACGCGGAACGCCTCGGCACGAACACGGCCATCGGTGAGGCCCTGCGCTGCGTCGCCCTCTTCGCGCCCGACGAGGAGGAGGCCAACCACCTGCGGGCCGAGGCCGTACGCCACCTGGAGGCATCCCCGTCCGCCTACGAGCACGCCCTGGCCCGCTTCGAGTACGGCCAGGCGATCCGCTCCCGACGCGAGCTCGCCCGAGCCATGAAGCTCGCCACCGCCTGCGGCGCGGAGGGCCTGGCGACGCGCGCCCAGCAGGTGGGGGCGTCGATGCGGTCCTCGGAGTGAGGTAATGTTTGTCCTGCGCGGCCACCCGGGAACACCGGGAGGAAACGCAGCGGGACGTGGCGCAGCTTGGTAGCGCACTTGACTGGGGGTCAAGGGGTCGCAGGTTCAAATCCTGTCGTCCCGACTCGAGAGAGTCGCAGATCAGGGGCCGTTTCAGAGAGATCTGAAACGGCCCCTGATCATTTTTGGGGACCATTCGTGCTTGTGTTCCGGCAGCGCCCGATCAGCGACCCGAGTGTCTGCGGAGGTACTGGCCCACCAGCTCGTTGAACTCCTCGGCGCGTTCGACCTGGGACCAGTGGCCGCACCGGCTGAAGAGGTGTGCGTCGGCGTTCGGCAAGGCGTGCAGGAGTTCCCACGTCCGCGAGACCGGGATGACCACGTCCTGCGTCCCGTGGATCAACATCACGGGGATGTCGACGTGGGCGAGGGCGGCCAGGTCGAGCGGCAGTGCGTCGCGGTCGCGGTCCCGGGCTGTCACGACCTCCTCCAAGCGGCTCGATGCGCTGTCGTTCATCGCCGCCTGATAGCGGAGTTCGACCAGCTCGTCCGTGACCAGTTCCTTGTCCACGACGAACTGCTCGAGGGTGCGGCGGATGCCGGCTGGTGACAGTTCGGGCTTGGCGTGGCCCGCCAGCGCCGCGGTCTTCTTCGCGCCTCCGGTGCCCATCGACACGATGCCCAGGATGCGCTCCGGGGCGTCGAGGGCGAGTTGCAGGGCGACCCAGCCGCCGATCGAGTTCCCGACGATCCACGTCTTGCCGATGCCCAGCGCGTCGAGGACGCGCAGCGCGTGCCGCCCCCACTCCCGGATCCCGTACGCGGTGCCCGGCGCCACGACGGTCTGGCCGTAACCGATCGAGTCGACGGCCACGCAGCGTCCGTGGCGCGCGAGGTCGGGCAGGTTGAGCCACCAGTTGGCGGCGGCGGTGACGCCGGTCCCGGAGCCGTGCAGGAAGAGGATCGGAGTGCCTTCGCCGGCCTCGTGGTAGTGGGTGAGTTCGCCGTCGGCGGTGGGCAGCCACCGGTCTTCGAGGCCGAAGAAGGCGTCGGTGGTGTACTCCGGGATCTCGCCGGTGGTCATGGCTGTTCCTTTCCTCGGGGTGTCCCGCAGCGGGCGGGGCACCGGTTCACGGGCACCGGCTGAGCTTCTCGACGACCGCGTGCACGCCCACGACGTTGTTCACCATCTGGGTCACGCGGACATCCGCGGCGATGGAGCAGAGGCTGTACGCCTCGTCCTCGTCGAGGCCCTCGTCGGTCAGCCAGTTCACGAGGTCGTCCACCGCGTCATGGGCGGCGTCCTCCAGGTTCTCGCCGAAACCGGTGGAGATGAGGTGGCTCTCCGTCTCGGCCCGCGGCGTACGCAGCCGTGCACCGCGCTCCACCGTGAATCGCAGCCGGACATGGTCCATGCCGGTCTCGATGGCGGTCTGGTTCACCTCGCCGTCGCCCTGGACCGCGTGACCGTCACCGCAGTAGAAACCGGCGCCCTCACGGAAGACGGGCAGGCGCAGCCGGGCGCCGACGACGAGTGCGGACAGGTCCATGTTGCCACCGAAGCAACCGGGTTCCACCGTGCTCCGCGGACCGTCCTCGGCCGGGGCCACCCCCATGATGCCCAGGAACGGCTTAAGGGGCACACGCACCTTGCCGCCGAGCGTGGTGGTCATGGTGGCGCGGTCCAGCTCGAAGTGCCGGATCGTCCCCTCGGGGAACCGGTCGCGCAGCACACCCCGGCCCCGGGGGTGGGCCACCACCAGGTTGAAGCCGTGGGCCGCGGGCGTGAGCGCCAGCACGTCCACCACCAAGGTGTCACCGGGCAGGGCCCCGCGTACCTCGATGGGGCCGGTGAGGGAGTGCGGCCCCAGGGCGTCGGGGAACGCCGCCTTGATCGCCGGGAAGTCCGCCATGACCGTGTCCGGGGTGACCCGGTTGCCCCAGTGCCCCCAGGTGGACAGGGTGACCTCGTCGCCGGAGTCGACCGAGAGCACCGGCGGGGCGGCGGGGTCGATCACCCCGACCCGTACGGTGCCGGGACCGGCGGGGAGGTCGTGGACACGACCTCCCCGGGCGGTGGACGCGGCGGCCTCCCGCGTCACGCGCCACCCGCTTCGGCGGGGCCCGCCAGCGGTTCACGGCGGATCGACGCCAACAGGTGCTGCACCGCGCTGGTGGCTCCGGACTTGTTGTTGGCGAACAGGATCCGGGCGAACTGCGCCCCGAGGTACGGGTGGAAACCCAGGTCGTACAGGGTGCGGAAGTCCCGCTCCTCGATCGCCGTGCGTTCCGTCCCGGTCAGTTCGTAGCGGTCGAGCACGGCCGCCTCGTCCCGCACGAACTCGTCGCGCAGGACGGCGTTCCACTTCAGATCCTGCACCAGATCGTGCGAGACCAGGGCGCGGTTGATGCTTTCCAGACTCATGGTGATTCGATCCCTTCTCAGCGACCGGCCGGCGCCGACGTCATGTCCCAGCTGACCGCGCCGATGCCGCAGCGCCACTTGTCCCAGGCGGTGTAGCCGAGGACGTCGCAGGGCCGCTCGCCGATCGCGCCCATGACGAGGATCCAGCTCAGCAGCTCCCCGGTCCCGCCGATGCCGGCCTGGTCGAGGCGCTCCAGGGTGACTTCGGACAGCACCTTCTCGTGGTCGCCGTCGGCGAGCAGGCCGAGGAACCAGTTGTCGAACTCCTCGTCGATCCAGAAGTCCCGCACGCCGCCCGGCTCGTGGCTCATGCCGCCGGTGGCGAAGAGGCCGACCCGCAGATCGGACGGCAGGTCGTGCTCGACGAGGTCGGCGAGGTGCTGCCCGATCTCGTAACACCGGTGCTGGTCGGGAAAGGGCGGGACCGTGACGTTCTGGAGGATCGGGATGATCGGGACGCCGCTGGCCTCGATCCCGGTCTTGACCACCGGCACTGAGATGTTGTCGTCGAAGTTGAGGTTCTCGCGGGTCGCCGTGACCGGAACGCCGCGCCGGTTCAGCCCGTTGAGGACCTTCTCCGCGATGTCCGGGCGCCCCGGGATCCGGTACTCGCCGCAGCCCAGCCAGTCCTTGAAGAACTCGGCCGGCCCGCGGTGCTCGGGCGCCATCCCGACGACGAAGTCCGGGTACTCGCGGATGCGGTTGTTGGCCATGTGGTCGTTGGCCACCATGAGGATCACGTCGAGTTCGGTCTCGCGGATCTGCCGGGCCAGGGAGCCGTAGGCGGAGGTGACCATCTTCTGCGATGCTTCGGGCGCCTGATCGAACATGCCGATCAGGCCGGGGGCGTGGCTCGCGGCCACGGCGAGGCTGATGTGGGCCATGGTGGGGGTTCCTCTGCTGGTCGAAAGCGGGCGGGGGTGTGCCGGTCAGACCGCGGCGCGCAGACTCCGGGTCTCGTCCTCGCGTACGTCGAGGGTGTCCGCGTCGATGGCGACGCCGTAGACGGTGCGCGCGGCGTCGAGCGAGACGACGCCTTCGCGTACGTCGTGCAGTACCAGCTCGGCGGGGCGCAGTCGCGGGTCACCGAACCCGCCGCCACCGCTCGCGATCACCTCGAACACATCGCCCTTGTTGAGGGTGTAGAAGGAGTTGGAGTCGACCTCGACGGGTTCGGCGCCGGGCCGGGTGAGCGTCAGCCGCTGGACGATCCCGGAGCGCCCGCCGAGCAGCCCCACGGGCGCGGTCTCTGGCATGAAGCCGCTGCCGTACGTGGCACAGGTGATGCCGTCGGCCAGGACCCGCCAGCGGTAGCGCACGCCGAGACCACCGCGCCACTGGCCGCCGCCCGCGCTGTCAGGGAGGTATTCGAGCTCCTCCAGGAGGTACGGGGTGTCCAGCTCGTGCAGCTCGGGGTCCGGGGCGCGCAGCCCGCCCAGCGTGTTCGACGGGGAGAGGTGGTCCCAGCCGTCGAAGCCCTCCGTGGCGCCGCTGCCGCCCTTGCCCAGGAAGTGGAGATCGCCGAAAGGACGGCCCGTTCGGGGGTTCATGCCCATCGTGGCGGGCGTGCACCAGCGCGCCCAACCGGCGTGCGCCCGGCTCGGAACGGCCTTCGACAGGGCCACCCACACCGCCGAGGCGATGGCCTCGCACGTCGGGACGGTGCAGGCCGCGACGGGCGCGGGGGCGTGCGGGTTGGTGAGCGTACCCGCCGGGGCGATGACCTCGATCGGCTCGATGGCACCGGCGTTGTAGCGGATGTCCGGGTCGATGCAGCCGAAGAGAGCCAGGTGGGCCGAGGCGACCGTATTGGCGATCGTGCTGTTGATGAAGCCCTTGGCCTGCTCGTCGCTGTCGCTGAAGTCGAACGTGAGGTGCTCGCCCTCGACCTTGATCGTCAGGGCCACCCGGTACGAGCGGTCCCGGTCGATGCCGTCGTTGTCGAGCAGCGCGTCGGCGCTGTACTCGCCGTCGGGGATCTTGGCGATCTCGGCGCGGACCTGGCGCGCGCTCGCCAGCAGCAGCTCGTCGGTGGCGGCGCCGATGGTCCGGGGCCCGTACTTCTCCAGCAGGCCCTTCAGTCGGCGTTCGCCGATGGCGGTGGCACCGATCTGGCAGTTCAGAACGCTCTCCACCAATGCCCGCATCCGGACGTTTGAGAGAATCAACTCCCAGGCATCGCGGCGCAGTTCGCCCTTGGCGACGACCCGGGTGGGCGGGATGACGATGCCCTCCTCCTGGACGTCCCGCGCGCCGGGGTTGAACCCGACGACACCGCCACCGCCGACGTCGACGTTGTGCCCCTTGGTCGTGGCCCAGAAGACGAGTTCACCGTCCCAGAAGACCGGGCGGGCGATGGTGATGTCGGGCAGGTGCGAGCCGCCGTTGAACGGGTCGTTGTGGATGAAGACGTCACCGTCGTGCACGTCGTCGCCGAAGAACTCCGCGATGGCGCGCAGGGCGAACGGCGTCGCCCCGCCGATGACCGGGATGTAGTGGGTCTGGGCGAGCAGCCGGCAGTCCGAGCTGAAAAGAGAGGTTGCGAAGTCGCGAGCCTCCACGAAGATCGGCGAACGCGAGGTGCGCAGCATCGTCTGGCCCATCTCGCTGGTGATGCCGTCGAGGGCACTGCCGATCACGGCCACGAGGATGGGGTTGGACGCGGAAGGTGTCTGTGTCTGTGTCATCTGCTCGATTCCCTTCAGGCCGGCTGCTGCGCCGGTTCGATGACGTAGTTGCCCTGCGCGTCCACCGTCATGGCGTAGCCCTCGATGAGGACGACGGTGGTCGTGGGCTGCTCGATGATGGCGGGGCCGACGACGCGGTTGTCGCGGCGCAGCGCGAGGCCGTCGTAGACGTCGGTGCGCACGGTCCGGCCGGAGAAGATCGCCTCGCGGGCACCCTTGCGGGCTGCGCTCGGGTCCGCGCCGGCGGAGAGCTCGTCGGCGAGCGCGGGCTTGGCGGTGCGTCCCAGGGAGGTGAGGCGTACGTTGATCAGTTCGGTGGGCTCGCCGGGCATGGCGTACCCGTTGAGGGCCTCGTGCTTCGCCTCGAAGTCGCTGACCAGCTGCTTGACCGACTCCTGGGTCAGCTCGCCGTCGAACGCCAGAGGGACCTCGATCTCGGTGAACTGGCCGATGTAGCGCACGTCGGCGCTGAAGACGAGGTCGATCGCGTCGTCCGCCACGTTCTCCGAGCGCAATGTCTCGACGGCCTCGTCGCGCATCTCCCGGTACAGCTCGCCGACACGGTCCAGGTCGAGGGTGTCCATGTCGGAGACGAAGGTGCGGGCGTACAGGTGCTTGAGGTCGGTGAGGAGGGTGCCGACGGCGCAGAACACCGACGACTCGCGGGGCACGATGATGCGGGTGATGCCGAGTTCCTGCGCGATCGGCACGGCGTGGATCGGGCCGGCGCCGCCCGCGACCACCACGGTGAACTCGCGGGGGTCGACGCCGCGCTTGACCGACACCGCGCTGACGGCCTCGGCCATGGTCGCGTTCACCACGCGGTAGATGCCCTCGACCGCCTCGGAGACGGACAGGCCGAGCGGCTTGGCGACCTTCTCCTCGACGGCCTTGCGCGCCGCATCGACGTCCAGGGTGAAGGCACCGTCGCCGAACATGTCCGGGTTCAGGTAGCCCATGAGGAGGTCGGCGTCGGTGGTCGTGGGGTTCTCGCCGCCGCGGCCGTAGCAGGCGGGGCCCGGGTTGGCGGTGGCGCTCTGCGGGCCGACCCGCAGGATGCCCCCGGAGTCCACCCACACCAGCGAACCGCCGCCCGCGCCCACCGTGTGTATGTCCAGCATGGGCAGCGCGACCCGGTACCCGGCGATCTCGCTGTCACCGGTCAGCAGCGACTCGCCGCCGCGCACCAGGGCGACGTCGAAGCTGGTGCCACCCATGTCCACGGCGATGACATCCTCCGCGCCGTGCCGACGGGCGTACTGGAGGGCCGCCCCGGGCGCCGCCGCGGGACCGGACATGAGCGCGTTGACCGCAGAATTGCTGGCGATCTCCGGCGACATCACACCACCATTGGACTGCACGATGAGCAGCGTCCCGGAAAATCCCCGGTCCGCCAACTGCCGTTCGATGTTCGCCAGGTAATTCTGCAGCTTGGGTCCGACAAAAGCATTCAGCACGGTCGTGCTGTGCCGCTCGTAGGCGCGGATCTGGGGCACCACGTCGCTTGATATCGTGACGAACACGCCGGGGAGTTCCTCGCGCAGAATTTCCGCGGTGCGCTGTTCGTGCGTGGCGTCCACGAAGGACCACAAATAGGAGACGGCGACCGCCTCGACGCCCTGCTCACGGAAATACCGCGCCGCCGCGCGGACATCGTCCTCGTTGAGGGCCACGACCTCGTTGCCCGACACGTCGACGCGCTCACGGACCGTCGCGATGAGCTGGCGGGGGACGAGCGGGAGCGGCGGCCCGTACTTGGAGTCGTTCTGCCGCTCACGGATGCCGCGGCGCATGTTCAGCAGGTCGCGGAAGCCGTGTGTCGTCACGAAACCGGTCTTCGCCCCCTGGTGCGTCAGCACGGCGTTGGTGGCGATCGTCGTGCCGTGCACGATCGTCGACACTGCCCCGAGGAAGTCCTCCAGCGACTCCCCGAAACTGTCGGCGGCCTTGGTCAGACCGTTCAGCAGACCGACGGACGGATCGTGCGGGGTGGTCGGCGACTTGTAGATGCGGGACTCGCCATTCTCTTCGACAACGAAGAGGTCGGTGAAGGTGCCGCCGATGTCAATTCCGATCCGCCGGCTCGACTTTTTGCTTGCGTTCGTCATCGAGGAAACTCCATTGCTGTGAACCGAATGGGCACGCCGGAGAGGCCGCACATCGACGCGAAAGGGAATCGCGCGAAGGGCGCGGCCGGCGCGAACCGAATTCGGGACCTACAGGAAGGCGCGGTGTTTCCAGGACCGTAGCCCCTCGTACAGGCGCCGACAACGAACTGTTCGGCTCAGCCGAACAACCGTCGGCAGGTCACGGAGCGCGCTCGGAGAGCCGCTGAGCAGCCTCGACCACGGCGCGGGCGTAGACGTCCCCATGGGTGGGCAGGCGATGGGCGAGGAAGCTCATGCTGAGCGCCCAGGTGATGTCCCCGTGCCGGTTGCCGACCGGCGCCGCGACACAGCACACGCCCTCGACGGCTTCCTCCGCGTCGAGGGCGTATCCGTGCTCACGCACCGTGGACAGCTCCGCTTCCAGCGCCGGGAGCGTGGTGAGGGAGCGGTCCGTGAGAGGGGTCAGCGGGCCCTCGCCGTAGACGGTGCGCAGCTCGCGGGCCGACAGATAGGCCAGCAGCATCTTTCCGGGTGCCGTGCAGTACGCCGGGAGGCGTTCGCCGACCCGGGTCGCGTTGAGCCGGACCCCGTCGTGCGGCGCGAGTTTCTCCAGGTAGACGACCTCGCCGTGGTGCCGCGACGACAGCTGAACTGTCTGGTGGTGGGCGGCGGCCAGGGCCCGCATCTCCACCCAGGCCGGCTCGGAGATCTCCGAGGTCATCCGCGCGCGCAGCCCCAGCTGGAAGGCACGCCAGCCGAGCCGGTAGCGGCCACGGCCCGTGCGCCGCAGCAGGCCGAGCTCGACCATGGCCTGCATGTGGTCCCAGGTCGTCGTCTTGGGCAGGTCGAGCGTGCGGCACACCTCGCTGACCGTGCGCTCGGGAGCGTCAGAGGAGAAAAGATCCAGGATCTTCATGGCCCGCTCAAGACCGTCGATCATGCCGCTGCCTCTCCCTGCATGATCGACAGGATACGGCGGCCGAAGACCCCTCCTGTTGCCAGGCTCCATGGGGACCGGCGTCCTCGACCGGTCAGCTGGTCATCGGGAACCTTGCGCCACCGGCCGGACCCCGCCGGCTCGAGGCGCGGCCGACCGCCCCCGCCACGTCCTACTTCTCCTCCGGCTCCCAGGCGCGGAGCAGATCGAGCAGCCCTGCGTCCCCGTCAACCTGCAAGGAGTGGGCCTGGATCCGGTCGTACAGGTAGAGGACCAGCTCACCGGCCGTGCCGTGGACGGAGGCGCCGGCCGCGTTCGCGTCCTCGCCGGTCGCGGCGGCGGGCGCGGGTATGCGGGTGGTGCGTGCGCCATCGCCGTCGACGGTGAGGCGCCAGGAGCGGCCCTCGGCGGCGTGGAAGTCGAATGCCGTGGCCTTGTGCGGCCAGGCACTGGGCGTTCCGCAGACGGTGAACAGGAACTCCTCCACACCGTCGAGTGCCGACCCGGCCGGCAGCGGCTGCGGGGCGCCCACTGCGAGCTGGGCGTCGTAGGTGTGCACCGCGGTCTCCTGGACCCGGTGC
Source organism: Streptomyces sp. NPDC002125 (assembly GCF_053593715.1). Taxonomy (NCBI): domain Bacteria; kingdom Bacillati; phylum Actinomycetota; class Actinomycetes; order Kitasatosporales; family Streptomycetaceae; genus Streptomyces; species Streptomyces sp. NPDC002125. The sequence goes on from NZ_JBSFDD010000029.1 coordinate 75,780, forward strand.
CGGGCGGTGCCGCCGGCGGTCCGCGGTGACTGCGACGCGGGCCACCACGTCCAGCAACCGCTCTCCGGTCCCGCCGCGCGCAGGGCGCCCAGCAGAAGCTGCGTCGACGCGTCCAGCCAGGCCAGCAGGGCCTCACGCTCCTGCGGCACTTCCAGCGCGGCGCGCGCCGCGACGGCCTCGGCCGGGGGAGCGTCGGCGGGCCCCGCGCCGACGATGGCGGCCCAGAAGCGGTCTCCTCCGCCCAGGTGCTTCACCAGATCGAACAACGTCCACCCGGGGCAGGTCGGCACCTCTACGTCGAGACGGGGCGCGGTGGCGACCACGGCGCGGAAGGCGGCCGACCGTTCATCGATCAGTGGCAACAGGTCGGGAAACTCAAGATTCTTCTCCACGCCGGATGTCTACCACCGTGCTCCGGTGGTGGACAGCGCTTTCGCGGTCGCCGCCGGTCGGCCATCGCGCACGTCGTCCTTGGCTCGGGCCGATGCGGCAGGCGCGATCGTCGGCGGCCGGGACACGCGCGGCGACGAGGGAGCGGATCTCCTCAACAGCAGAAACCTGGCGGCCCGCTCGCTTGGTGCCCTTGACCTGCGATGGTTACCAGCGGCCGCAGCGCTGCTCTTGTCGGACGGTTACCGGTGTGAGGCGTGGTCCGAGCCGTTCGGCGACTTTCCTGGCGCTGAGCCTTGCCCTTGACCCGTGGGTCAGGGTTTAGCGTCCGGCCATGAACGCAACTCATCGCCTGGTACGCCTGGTCCGCCGCCGGGACGGACTGCCGACCGCGGACGACTTCGCCTTGGCGGAGGCGCCTGTTCCGCTGCCCCAGGCCGGCCATGTGCTCGTGCGCAACACCCACTTCCTCGTCTTTCCCGGTCTGCGTACCCTCATCGGGGGCGAGACGCGTGACGTTCCGCTGCCGCCGCTGAAGGCCGGCGACACCTTGTTCGGGCCCGCGATCGGCGAGGTGGTCGATGGGGCCCTGGAGAAGGGGCGGCTGGTCCTGCACCTCCAGGGCTGGCGCGAATACGCGACGCCTGCCGCTGCCGAGTGCCGGCTGCTGGACGGCATCCTGCCCAGCCCGGTGGCTCATCTCGCCCAGGGCTCAGCGGCGTACGGTGCGCTGACCCGGCTGGCAGGGGTCCGGGAGGGCGATACCGTCTTCGTCACCGGAGCCGCGGGTGCCGTGGGCACCATGGCGGGCCAGATCGCACGGCTGCTGGGCGCTGCCCGGGTCGTCGGGAGCACCGGCTCACGGGACAAGGCCGAGCGCCTGGAGAAGGAACTCGGCTACGACGCCGTCGTGCTGCGCGGGGCCACCTCGCTCGCCGGCCAACTCGCCGAGGCGGCACCGGACGGCGTCGACGTCGTCCTGGACACCGTGGGTGGCGAACAGCTGACGGCTGCCGTGAACGCGGCGAACCGGGGCGCCCGGATCGCCCTCGTCGGTGCCTTGGACGGTCAGCTGTCCCCGGACCGGGCCGGCGGGAGCGCGCCGACCGAGCTCGACAGCTACCGGTTGCTGACCCGGGGCATCACGATCGCCGGATACAGCGGCGTGGACCACCCGGATGTCGAGGCGGAGTGGGAGGCCCGCTTCGGAGCCTGGCTGCGGGCGGGCGACATCCGTTTCCCGTACACCCCGGTCCGCGGAATGGAGAGCGCCCCAGGGGCGTTGCCCGCACTGATGGCCGGGCGCTCCTTCGGGGCGTCCGTCGTGGAGTTGTAGGACGGGACGGCGTGGTCATGCGGATCGGCGAGGCAGCGGCGGCGGCGGGGACCACACCACGTGCCCTGCGCCTGTACGAGGCCCGCGGCCTCCTGCCGTCGCCGCCCCGCACCACGTCCGGGCAACGTGAGTACGACTCCACCGCGGTGGCCCGTGTGAAAGTCATCCGCACCCTTCTGAATCTGGGCCTCACACTGGAAGACATCCGTCGCCGCGCCCACCGCCTGGACGTCCTCGTCCAGGATGGGCCGTCGGCGTCCTGCGATGGCCGTCCTGGCGAGTTCAGCGACGTGGTCGCCGATCGTCTGGCCGTCCTGGACGCCGAGATCGCCCGCCTCACACACCTGCGGCAGGGACTCGCCGCAGCCGCAGGAGAGGCGCAACGTCCGCGCCCCGGATCAGGACCCTAGTGCCCCCACGATCCACAGCCACGGGACAGCATCAGCCGGGCGGCGACCGGCCCGATCCCTCTCCAGGGCATTTTTCCGGTCACCATCGAGGGCCGCCCGGTGTGGGGGCCGGGCTTCTCTGTGACGGGCTGCCTCGGCGTCCGGCTGGGCTGTGCCCGCGCTCATGTCATGGAGACGACGACTTTCCCGGCCTTCGCGCGGCCCTTTTCGACGTGCTCCATGGCCTGGAGGGTTTCGTCGAACGGGAAAACGCGGTCGACGACGGGGCGGACCTTTCCGGCGTCGATGAGGGGGGTGAGTTCTCGCAGTTGGTCGCCGCTGGCCTTCATGAACAGGAAGGAGTACGTCACGCCGTGGCGCTTCGCGTCGCGCCGGGTCTTGTAGCTGAGGGCGGTCATGGCCAGGCGGAGGAACGGATTCAGGCCGAGTTCACGGGCGAAGGCCGGGTCGGGCGGGCCCGCGACGCTGATGGCCGTGCCCCCGGGCTTCAGTACACGCAGGGACTTAGCGAGGTTCTCACCGCCGAGGCTGTCGAGTACGACGTCGTAGCCGTCGAGGACCTCTTCGAAGTCCTGGGTGCGGTAGTCGATGACGACATCCGCGCCGAGGTCCTTGGCCAGGTCGACCTTGGCGGTGCTGGCGGTGGTGGCCACGTGCGCGCCCAGCGCCTTGGCGAGCTGGACGGCGATGGAGCCGAGGCCGCCAGCGCCCGCGTGGACGAGGACCTTGTGGCCCGGCTGTACGTGGGCCCGCTCGACCAGTGCCTGCCATGCGGTCAGTGCGACCAGGGGCAGGGAGGCGGCCTCGGCCATGGTGACGGTGGCCGGCTTGGCTGCCAGGTCGTCCTGATGGACGGCGATGAGTTCGGCGAAGGTGCCGATGCGGTCCTTGTCGGGCCGGGCGTAGACCTCGTCTCCCACCGCGAAGCGGGTGACGGACGGGCCGACCCGCACGACCGTACCGGCGAGGTCGTTGCCCAGAACGAGCGGGAGACGGTAAGGCATGAACGCTTTGAAGTCCCCGTTGCGGATCCTGAAGTCCAGCGGGTTGACGCCCGCCGCGTGGATCTTGACCAGGACGTCGTGGGCCCCTACCCGGGGGTCGGGCAGTTCGGCGGCACGCATCCCGGCTTCGCTGCCGTACTTCTCGACCATGAGAGCCCTCATCGTCGTCTCCGTTCCTGTCCCGTCCATGGGGACGAGGTCTGCGTTCGGTCAGGGATCATCCCGGTAAGAACCATTTTGAGTTGTCTCTCCGGGGGCGCTGCGGGCGTACGGTGCCCCCGGCCGCGTCCGGCGATCAGGCCACCGGCGCGATCCGGGGGAGGGGCGGGCGTCAGCCCGCGGTCGGCTGGGGTGCTGCGGACAGGCTCTGCTTGACGTTCCGGCTGGTCTCGTCGGCGAGGATCTCGGGCAGGCCGTTCTCGATGCCGTGAAGGGCCTGGGCCGCGACATCGGCGGCGGCGACCTTCTGACCTGCGGGCACACCTGCGGCCATGTCGGTGTCCATGTAGCCGACGTGCAGCGCCGAGACGGTGATCCCGCGCGGTGCCAGCTCCTCCCGGGTCGCGTCGCTCAGCGCCCAGGCGGCCGCCTTGGAAGCCGCATAGGAGCCAAGTCCTGCCGGGTGGAACCAGGACAGGGCGGACAGGACGTTGAGTACGGCGCCGCCGCCGTTGCCCTCGATGACGGGGGTGAAGGCGCGGGTCGCGGCGAGCGGGCCGAAGAAGTTGGTCTCCATCTCGCGACGTACCTCGTCCAGGCTGCTGCCCACCAGCCTCGCGCCGGTGGAGATGCCCGCGTTGTTGATCAGCAGAGTCGTGTCGGACGCCACGCGGGCGGCCTCCCGTATCGACTCCTGGTCCGTGACGTCGAGGCGCAGCGGGGTGACGCCCGGCAGGTCGACCGTCTCGGGGCGTCGGGCCGCCGCGTAGACCTTCGCGCCGCGCTCGACGAGCTGCGCCGCGAGGTGTCGCCCGAGCCCTCGGTTGGCGCCGGTGACGACCGCGACCGTGTTCTTCAGTTCCATGCCCGCTCCCGGTTCTGGCGGGTGCCGTCGGCCGCCCGCAACAGATTAGATTATGAATCCAATCTAAACATGGGTCTACGATAGATGCCAGTCGACATCCAAATGGGAGGTGCTCATGGGCCGGGTATCGCAGGCGCAGGCGGAGGAGAATCGCAGGCGGGTAGTGGACACCGCCTCCCGGCTGTTCCGGGAGCAGGGCACGCAGGTCAGCGTCGCCGACCTGATGAAGGCCGCCGGTCTGACCCACGGCGCGTTCTACAAGCAGTTCGCCTCCAAGGAGGCGCTCGTCGACGAGGCCACCGCCCACGCCTTCGCCGAGCTCACCCAGCGCCACGGCGCCGGGCTCGAGCGGCATGACGGGCAACGAGAGGCCGCCCAGCAGGCGCTGGTGGACACCTACCTCTCCGTTGAGCACCGCGACGACCCGGCGCACGGCTGCCCGGTCGCCGCGCTCGCCACCGACATCGCGCGCGAGGGTGGGGGGAGCGAGGCTCGTCGCGTCTACGCGGAGGGGGTGGCCGACTTCGCCGATTTCCTCGCCAGTGACGACCAGGACGGTATTGTCCGCCTCTGCACCCTGTTCGGTGCGCTGGTCCTGTCCAGGGCCACCAACGGCTCCCCGCTCTCAGGGGAGATCCTGGCAGCCGCGCACGCGGCCTTGACGGAAGGTCGGGCGACCACCTGAGGGTGCGTCACGCGATCGAGCCGCAGGGGAGCTGAATCGGCAGACACTTCAACCACCTGCGAAGAACGGCAGCGTACCGTGGCAGCGTGGCAGCGTGGCAGCGTGGCAGCGTGGCAGCGTGGCAGACGAAGACCTGGGGAAGACGCTGCGCCGACTGCGTCGGCTGGCCTCCCTGACGCAGGAAGAGCTGGCCGGGCGCTCCGGTGTGTCCGTCGATGTGATCCGTCAGCTCGAACAACGGCGGAAGCACTCGGCACGCCTGCCCACGCTTCACGCTCTCGCCGACGGCTTGGGCGTGGAGCTGACGACACTGCTGGGTGATCCTCCGGCGGTCACGGCAGGCGGAGAGAGCGACGGCCCGCGCTTCGTCGCCGTACGCCGGGCCGTCATGCCCGTGCTGTGGGGGCCACCGCCGGAACCGACCGGCCCGGACTTCTCTCTGGACCGGCTGCGCGAGCAGATCGCAGACGGGTGGTCGCAGTATCACGCAGCTGAATTCGACTCCGTGATGAAGAGCCTCCCTGGCCTGATCACCGACGCGCGTTCCGCCACTGTGTCCGGGGACGGTGACGACCGAAACGCCGGTTTTGCAGCCCTGAGCAAGGCGCTCCAACTCGCCGGACACGTCGCCGTGCGTATGGGCAAGACAGACCTTGCCCTGACGAGCCTGGAGCGGGCCATAGGCGCGGCGGAGCAGTCCGGGGACCCGCTCCTGGTCCCCATGGTCGTGAACTCTGTCGCGTGGACCTACCAGCGGCAAGGCCGTCTGGAGGACGCCCTGGGAATCGCTCTTCGCTCGGCTGAGGCGATCGAAGAGCGGGGCGCACGGACACAGCCGACGGGCTGAAGGTGGGGGGTGCGCTGACCATGAGCGCCGCCACCTCTGCCGCACGGAGCGGCGAATACGAGCGTGCGGCGGAGCTGATGGCGGGAGCGGAGAAAGAGGCCGCCCGCGTCTCCAAGCTGCCCGCGGGCAGTGACAATCGCATGGTGAGCGTCTTCAGCCCGTCCTCCGTGCGCATCGAACGCGTCCGTCTCGCCGTGCAGTACGGGCACCCGGACGACGCCCTGGCGCTCGCCAAGGGAATGCGGCTGAGCAAGGACACCCCGCCGTCGTGGCGTACGTGGCTGTTGCTGGACGTTGCCCGGGCCCACACGGACACCGGGGATGCGGCCGGAGCGGTGAAGAGCCTCGGTCCGCGACGCCGTTGCGGCGTCCGTTTCCATTCAAGGTCCCACGGCGCCCGTGCCGCCACACAGTTCGGAGTTCAGGCAGTGCTTTTCGACGTCACCCGCGACGGACTCGCAGGCATCTTCGGCAAGGCCCGGCTCATGGTCCTGCCCGGCGGTGCCTTTCCGCCCTCCACCGCGGACACCGAGGGCGCCCGCCTGCTCCAGACCGTCGGCGTCCCCGGCGGGACCGTCCTGCTGCGTGAGCCCGACGAGGAATCCGGGTGGCTGTCCCTCGTCAGGGACCTCGTCGACGTGGAGGACTTCGAGGACGCGCCGGAGGGCGCGGGTGAATGGCCCGTCATCGGCTGGCTGCTCAACGCCCATCTCGCCCTCGACCCCGGTTCCGGGCAGGTGTACGCCTTCGACCCCGACGAGGAGACCGCGCGGGAACTCCACTCGGACGTCTCCTCGCTCGTCCAGGTCGCCCTGCGGTTCCAGCGACTGCTCGACGAGTTCACCTTCGGTGGCGACGACGCCGACGAGGAAGCCGGGTTCGAGCGTCTGGAGCGTGAGGTCGGGCGCATCCGTCAGGAGACGGGCCGCGTCGACCCGCTTCCCTTCCAGGACGACGAGACCGTCTGGTCGGTCGTCGGCGACGAGATCGCCGCCGGTCAGCGCTTCAGGGGCGACAGCCCGGGAGCACGCTGGCTGTACGGGTGACCGGAGGCCGGACGCACCGAGACCCCGGGCCGCAGGGGCCCGGGGTCTCGGGGGCGCGCCGGTTCAGGAGGCGACGAAGCGGGCGATCTGGCCCAGCACGACCGTGTCGGCCAGGAAGCCGATGTGGGTCTGGCAGAGCACGTTGTTGTTCGTCGCGCCGGTCAGCCGGGTGCTGGTGTACGGGATGATGACGCCGTCGCAGGCCGAGTACCAGGTGGCGTACTTGGTGTCGCCCGGTGTCTCGTCGCCCGAGGTGATCTGGGAGATGAACGAGGAGCCCGGGTACATCTGCTGACAGGTCACGTAGACGAGACAGGCGCTCGCGAACGTGGTCCCGTGGTTGGCGCCGGCGATCGAGGCGAGGTGGCTCACGCTCGTGTTGCCGCCCAGCACCTTCAGGTAGTACTGGCTGACGAGGCCGCCCATCGAGTGGTTGACGATGGCGACCTTGCTCGCGCCCGTCCGCGCCTTCACGTTGTTCACGAAGGTCGCGAGGCCCTGCGCGTTGGTGACGTTGTTGCCGTACGAGTTGTACTCGTAGGCGAACAGGCTGGAGCTGGACCAGCCGTTGAGCTGGAAGACACTCATGCCGGTGACCCAGTTGGAGGCGTTCCCGGTGTAGCCGTGCACGAAGACGACCGGAGTGCTGGTCGACAGCGGCTGTACGGCCGCGGTGGAGGTGCCCGGGGAAGCCGAGGTCGCGGTGTCGGCCGCGCCGGCCGTCGTCGCTGAGGAGAAGAGGGTGAACGCGACCGTGACGGCCGCGAGAACGCCGAGAAGCCGGCGAGGGGAACGACGGCGCATGGAGCCCTCCAGACGAGGATGCGGGGATGCGGGTGCTTGACCCGACCAGAGTCGTGGGGCGGGGCGCGGGGGGCCATCGGTGAAATCACCAGTGTGCCCGGGGCCGTCAGGCGCCGGTGAGCCGTCGTCCGTCCCTCGGCGGGAGCCGGCGCAAGGCCCTGGCCGCGCACGCTCCGCCGCCGGTTGTCGGGCCGTGCCGTCGTCCGGGGCCTGGACCGCGAAGGCGCCCGGCGCGGTGGAGTCGTTCTCGACGGCGAGCAGGGGTTCTGCTGGCCGATCATCTGGGCGAGCCAGGCCTCCGAGCGTCAGTTCCGGCCGCGGATGCCCCAGCCGTGGTCCACCGGCCCGATGCCGGCGCCCAGTGCGAAACCCGCCGCGATCGCGGCGGTGACGTAGTCCTTCGCCCGGCGCACCGCGTCGGGGGCGGGGCGGCCCTGCGCCAGGCCCACCGCTACGGCCGACGCGAGGGTGCAGCCCGTGCCGTGGGTGTGGCGGTTGTCGTGGCGGGGGGCGCGCAGCCAGTGCTCCTCCGCGCCGTCCGTCAGCAGGTCCACCGCCTCGCCCGGCAGATGACCGCCCTTCACCAGCACCCAGCGCGGGCCGTAGGAGAGGAGTCGCGCCGCGGCCCGGCGCATCCCCGCCTCGTCCGTCACGACGATGCCGGTCAGCTGTGCGACCTCGTCGAGATTCGGCGTGGCCACGGTCGCGACCGGCAGGAGCTCGTTCCGTACGGCGTCCAGCGCCTCGTCGGCGAGCAGCTTGTCGCCGTGCTTGGAGACGCTCACGGGGTCCACGACGACGGGGGCCGCCGAGTCCGCCAGCAGCTCGGCGACCTCCGTGACCAGGGCGGGCGAGGCGAGCATCCCCGTCTTCACCGCCTGGACGCCGATGTCGTCGACCACGCTGCGGTACTGGGCGCGCACCGCCTCGACGGGGATCTCCCACGCACCCTGCACGCCCAGGGAGTTCTGGGCGGTGACGGCGGTGAGCACGCTCATCCCGTGGGCCCCGAGCGCCAGCATGGTCTTGAGGTCGGCCTGGATTCCGGCTCCTCCGCCGGAGTCCGATCCGGCGATGGTGAGTACGCGGGGCGGCGCGGTCATGCGCGGCTCTCCTCTCGTTCGTGGTTCCAGGCACCGGAGTACGCGCGTGCCGACGCGAGGGGGTCCTCGGCGGCGCAGATCCCTGAGACGACGGCGGCCCCCACCGCCCCGGCGGCCCGCAGGACCGGCAGGTCGGCCGGGGTGACCCCGCCGATGGCCACGGCGGGCAGCGCGCTGATCCGGGCCAGACGGGTGAAGCCCGCATGACCGAGCGCGGCGGGGGCGTCCGCCTTCGTACGGGTCGTGTGCAGCGCGCCGATGCCGACGTGGTCGACGCGTGCCGCGTCCTCGGCGGCGGCGCGCAGCTGCCCCGGGGTGGCGGCGCTCAGGCCCAGTACCGTGTGCTCCCCGATCAGTTCGCGTACGGCGGCCGGCGGCAGGTCCGACTGGCCGACGTGTACGCCCGTCACACGTGCGCCCGCCGCCCGGGCGGCGAGGAACACGTCCACCCGGTCGTTGACGATCAGCGCCACCCCTTCGGGCAGGACGGCCTCCACTTCCAGGACCGTACGCAGGAACTCCCGCCCCGCGGCGTACTTCTCCCGGACCTGCACGGCGGTGACGCCACCGGCCACGGCCAGGGCGACGGTCTCGGCCACGCTCCGGCCACGGGCCGCGCACTGCGCCGCGTCCGTGACGAGGTAGACCGACAGATCCACGGGGGTCCGGGTCATGAGAGCGCCGCCCTCGCGGTGAGCTCCGCCTCGTCGAGCGCGTCGAGGGCGTCCAGGAACGCGACGGCGAACCCGCCGGGCCCCGACGCGGTCCCCGCGGCGAGCTCGGCGGCGACCGTGTACGCGGTGGTGGCGGTCACCACCGCGGCGAAACGGTCCTCCTCGACGGCCGCGAAGGCCGCCATCACCGCCCCCAGCGCGCAGCCGCCCCCGGTCACCCGGGTCAGCAGGGCGTCGCCGTTGGCTGTCCGGGCATCGCGCACCCCGTCGGTGACGAAGTCCACGGGCCCGGAGACGGCGACCACCGAGCCCGCCGTACGCGCCAGTTCGCGCGCCGAGTCCTCGGCGGCCTCGACACTGTCGGACGCGTCCACACCGCGTCCGCCACCGCCCGCGCCCGCGAGCGCGACGATCTCGGAGGCGTTGCCCCGGATCACGGTCGGCCGCAGCTCCAGCAGTTCCCGTGCCAGTGCGGTCCGCACCGGCAGCGCGCCTGTCGCGACCGGGTCGAGGACCCACGGCGTACCCGCCGAGGCCGCCGCGTGCGCCGCCTCGGCCATGGCGACGCGCTGCTCCGCGTGCGGGGTGCCGAGATTGACGAGGACACCCGAGGCGATCCGGGCGAAGGGGCCGGCCTCCTCCGGGATGTCGACCATGGCAGGTGAAGCGCCCAGCGCCAGCAGGACGTTGGCGGTGAAGCCCGTGACCACCGTGTTGGTGAGGCACTGGACGAGCGGGGAGTCGGCCCGCACACGGGCGAGGGAGCGCGGGGCGAGGAAGGGGTGATCGGCGGATGTCGGGGGCATGCGTTGTCGCTCCGTCGGGGGAGAGGAGAGAGGACGAGGAGAAGGTGTTCGGCGGCCGTCAGGTCAGGCCCGCGCGCGGGCGCGCAGCCGCAGCGGCGCGTAGACGGCGAGCGCCACGAGGAAGGCCACGTAGTACGAGAGGTCGGCGCCGTGCAGAGCCGCCGCCACCGGGCCCACGTACAGGCTGGTGTCCATGAAGGGCACCGCCGCGGCGAAGGCGACGGCGAACGCCAGCAACGGGGGCCATCCCGGCTGCGGCCGCGCCGTCTCGGCGGCCAGGTCGACCGCCGCGCCGCCGCGTGCCCGGGCCCGTGCGAGCCAGTCCACGACGACGATCGCCACGAAACCGGGAATCCAGTAGCCGACGAACAGCAGCACGTTCTGGAAGCGGGCCGTGGTGTCGGCGGCGTGCATCCACAGCACCAGGGGGAAGCCGAGCACGGCGGCGAGGGCGGCGGCGGCCGGCCGGGGAATGCGGACTCCGACGGTCTGCAGGGCCAGGGAACCGCTGTAGTCGTTCATGGCGTTGCTGCACAGCGCGGCCAGGGCCACGGCCAGCAGCCCGAACGCGCCCAGCGCACCACCGCCCAGCAGTTCGTCGACGCCCGCAGCCGTCTGGTCGGTCAGCACCGAAGCGCCCCACAGACCGATCGCCTGGACGGCCACGAAGGACACCACGAGGCCGAGCAGCGTGCACCAGAACATGCGGGTACGGGAGGTGGTGCGGGGCAGATAGCGGCTGAAGTCGCTGGCGTACGGAGCCCAGGACAGCGACAGGCTCAGGGCGATGGTGCTGGTCAGGACGAACGCGCCCGCCTTGTCGGCGCCGTGCGCCGTACCGCTGCCGGCCACCGGGACGCCGTCGAGCAGCCGCCAGGCGATCAGGGCGAACGCGGTGGCGAGCACAAAGGTCATGATGATCTGGAGCCGGTGGATCGCCTCGTAGCCCAGGACGCCGAGAGCGCCCTGAGCCACCATCATGACCAGGACGCCGAGCCAGAAGGGCCAGCCGCACAGCCGCGCGAGCGCGTCCCCGCCGAACAGCCCGATCAGTGCGTCCCAGGCGACCGAGGACAGCCACTGCAGGACGCCGGGCACCGCCACGGTCCGCCCGAAGGCGAGCCTGGCCAGCGGAAGTTGACCGGCGCCGGTCAGGCTGCCCCAGGTGCCGAGGTAGGCGGTCGGCACCGCGCCGATCACGGTGCCCAGCACGACGGCGGTGAGCGCGGCCGTGAAGTCCAGTCCGAGGGCGATGCCGACGGTGCCGGTGAACACGCCGGTCATGGTCAGGTTGGGGGCGAACCACACGGTGAACAGGCGCCCCGCACCGCCGTAACGGTTGCTCTCGGGGACCGGCTCGATGCCGTGCGACTCGACACGGAGGTCGCCGGGGGCCGCCGGCATGCGGCCGTCGAAGACGGCCGGGCGGCTGTCGGCGGGCAGCCCGCCGGAAACATGCGTCAAAGGCATGGAGACATCCCTCCGCCAGTACGAACTGGTTCAGGTTCGACGGGTGTGATCTCAGCCCTCGGATGGGGCACCCCGTGTCCGGTACGACGAACAGACTAGCCCCATCCCTCCGGCACCCACGTCGCCGGGACCGGTACTCCGGGAGGAGCCGGGAGCGGGGCGGACCGCTCGACACCGGACGGTCAGGGGGCCGTCCGGCGTGTGTGAGGGGCCGTCCGGCCCGTGTGGGGGCAGCCGGAAGCCGGGGCGCCCGCGCGGCTGCGCCCCGGCCTTCGGATCCACGGCATCAGAGAGGGTGCCGACGGCACGGGCCACCGGCCGTCGCCGCGCACTTCCTCAGGAGCGGGCGGCGAGTGCCTTGTCGATCTCGCCGAGGAAGGCTTCCAGGTCGCCCGGATTGCGCGAGGTGATCAGCGTCCAGCCGCCCGCGCCGTCGGTCACCACCGGCTCGTCGGTCCACTCGCCGCCGGCGTTGCGGATGTCGGTGCGCAGCGAGGCGTACGAGGTCAGCCGCTTGCCGGGGACGACACCCGCTTCGACCAGGGCCCAGGGACCGTGGCAGATGGCCGCCACCGGGCGTCCGGACTCCGTGAAGGAGCGGATGATCCCGCTCGCGCCGTCCTGGAGACGCAGGGTGTCGGCGTTCAGGGTGCCGCCCGGGACGAGCAGCAGATCGTAGTCGCCGGGGACGGCGTCGGCCAGGGTGAGGTCGGGGCGGACCGTCTTGCCGGGATCCTTGTCACCGACCAGCGTGACGATGTCGTCCGTCGAAACCGCCGCGACGTCCACCTGGGCTCCCGCCCCGCGGAGGTGTTCGACCGGCACCACCAGCTCGTCCTGCTCCACGCCGTAGTTGGTGACCACGGCCAGCACCTTCCGGTTCTTCACGTCGTTGTCGGTCATCGCCTGTCACCTTTCCTCCGGGGGCCACCGGGTCGTGGCCCGCGTCCGTGACGTTCCCCTGATCAGCGGGTATATGCATCCGGCGCACCGGACGCGCAGGTCAGGGGCGCCCGGAGCTCGGCCGCAGGGCCCGGGTCAGGACCCGGTCCCGTCCTCCTGGATGTGCACCGCAGCCTCCTCTGCGGAGGCCGCGCCCCCGTCGATGCCCACGTCACGGCCCAGCACCCTGTTGTTGCGGGCGGCGAGAGAGTCCTCGGCCGCCGCGACGCGTCCGGCTCGTTCGTCCCCCGCGTCGTCCTCCTCCGGGCCGTTGTCCTCGGGCTCGTCCTCGGTCCGGTCCGCGAGGAAGGGATCCTCCTCGGGCCGCTCCTGCGCGAGGCGCTGGTCGAGGGACTCGCCCTCGCGCTGCTCCTCACCGGTCGTGCCGTACTTCGACACGCCGAGGGGCTTCTCCGGCGGGGAGTACCCCGTGTCCAGCATGTCGTCGAGACCGGGCTCGTCGATCACGTTCTCCGGATCGAGTTCGTCCGTCGGCCGGTTGTCCGCGTCCGATCCTTCCGGCTGGTAGACGTCGTCTCCGCGTCCTGCGTCCGACACCGGCTGCTCCTTCCGTCGAGGTATGCCGCATACGCCGTCGCCCGTACTCCCGGGTCGTACGGCGTCGCCGCTCTCCTGCCCACCCGAGCCCGGGTCATTGATCCGGACCGGCCGGATTTCGCCCGTGCTCATTCCGCTCGTCCGCCGCGCACGCTCCGTCGCCCGCAGGCGGGGAGCCGGGCAGACGGCCTGGTCAGACCGGTGCGGGCCGCCACCGGTCGGCCCCGGCAGCTTATGACCGATATCCGGCCGGTGCGACCGGGCGACGACGGCCGCCGCGGCGAGGAGGCGCGGAGGCGGTGCGCGGCGACAGGTCTGCCCGCGCGCAGAGGGGGCAGACGGCGAACGCCGGGGCGGGCCGCCCCGGTCCCACTCGCGGCCGAGACCGCAGGAACGAGGGGAACGCCATGCCCACCGGCATACCGGAAAGACGCACAGCCCTCCCCGGGGCACCCGAAGTGGTGCTGCCTCACGGCTCCGCCGAGCCGCACGAAGCGGAAGCCTCTCGCCCCACGGCGGAAGCCTCTCGCCCCGCACCCGGGACAGCCGGGGGCATGGGGCGAGCTGCCGGAATCATCGCCTCGGCGGCGACGTGCCAGGCGGCGTTGATGGTCGGCCTCGGCCTCCTCGTCACCGGGCCCGGGGCCCATGTGTGGCCCATGACGTCCGAGGACGCGGTCGCGCGGACCCTGGAGCGAGCACGCACCGGCACCCTCGACACGCTCTCCCTCGTCGTGTCCGAGGCGGGCAACACGGCCACCGTCGTCGCCGGCACCCTCCTCAGCTGTCTCGTGCTCCTCGTGGTCCCGAGGCTGCCCCGGTGGAGGGAAGCGGTCTTCCTCGCCGTCGCCGTGTCGCTCCAGTCCCTGGTCTTCCTGCTCATCACCGAGGCCGTGGACCGCACCCGGCCCGACGTCGAGCGCCTCGACGCCTCGCCCCCCACCTCCAGCTACACCTCAGGCCACACCGGCGCGGCGACGGCGCTCTACGCCGGTCTCGCCGTCCTGGTCCTGCGCCGGGCCAAGGGGCCGTGGCGCCGGCCCGTGGCCGTACTGCTGCTGATCGTGCCGGTCCTGGTGGGGATCGCCAGGGCCTACCGGGGGATGCACCATCCGACGGACATCGCGGGAGGCCTGCTCAACGGCGGGCTGTCCCTGCTGATCGTCGGCAGGGCCCTCCTGGCGGGCCCGCACGTGCCCGCGCCCGCCCCGTCCGGTGAGGCGCCGCTCACGGGGCCCGCAGCCGAAGCGCCGCAGGGCGAGGCGCCCGGCCGTACCGCGGTGGTCTTCAACCCCACCGTCACCGACGAGAGCGACCGCGCCGCCCTGCGCGAGGTCCTGGAGCGTCACGGCCACCGGGCCGCGGAGTTCCTCCCGACCACGGCCGACGACCCGGGCGCGGGCCAGGCGGCCGGCGCGGTACGCGCGGGGGCCACACTGCTTGTCGTCTGCGGCGGCGACGGGACGGTGCGGGCGGTCTCCGAGGCCCTGGCCGGCACCGGCGTACCGCTCGTGGTGGTGCCCTGCGGCACGGGCAACCTCCTCGCCCGCAACCTGGGCCTGCCGGTCAAGCCCGCCGAGGCGCTGGCCGCCGCGCTGGGCGGAGCCCCGCGCCGGATCGACCTCGGCCTGATCGAGGGCGACGGCATCGCCCCGGCGCACTTCACCGTGATGTCGGGGGCGGGGCTCGACGCCGCGATGCTGGAGAGCACCAGCGACCGCGCCAAGGCCGTGCTCGGCTGGCCCGCGTACGTGGTCGGCGGCCTGCGCGAGCTGCGCGCCCCACGGATGCGCCTGACAGTGAGTCTGGACGGTGGGCGGCCCCTGCGCCGTGGCGCGCGGATGGTGCTCATCGCCAACACCGGCAAGGTGCAGGGCGGGGCGGCGCTCGTACCGGCGGCCCGGCCGGACGACGGTCTGCTGGACCTGCTGATCCTCGATCCGCGCGGACCGGCGGGCTGGCTCGGCGCCGTCGTCTCGCTGCTGCGCCGCGACGCGGACAGGAAGGGCGGCGAGGGTTCCCGTTCCGTGGAGTACTTCACGTTCCGCCGCGCGGACATCCGCTTCGACGCGCCCCAGCCGCGCGAGCTGGACGGGGACCCGGTGCCACCCGGCCGGCAGTTCACCGCCCGGGTCGTGCCCGGCGCGCTGACGGTCCTGCTGCCCGTGCGGGGGGAGTGACATGGGAACCGCCACTCGCGTCCCGCAGACACGGGACATGATCGGCAGCGAGCTCTCCGGTGACGAGGCGCTGGCCACCCTGAGGCGATACGGCCGCTGGCCGCTGCTGCGGGACTCCTTCGTGCGCTTCCGCTACGCCGACGGCTTCAGCCACTCCCGCGCCCTCGCCCTGCAGACCGTGCTGGCCGTGGTGCCGCTCGTCATCGCCTTCGTCGGGCTGTCGACGGCCCTGCACACCGAGGACCTGGGGCGGGTCGCGGAACTGACGATCCAGCGGATCACGGCCGGGCCGAGCGCCGAAGTGGTCGACGACGCTCTGGACCGCAGCCGCCGGAACGCCGACGAGGGAGCCCAGGTGGCGCTCTGGTTCGGGCTCGTCTTCTCGCTGGCCAACACGACGACGGCCATGTGCCAGATAGAGCGCGGAGCCAACCGGATCTACGGGGTCGAGCGCGACCGGGTCTTCCACCTGAAGTACCTGCGAGGGCTGGTGATGTCGCTGACCGCCGGCATTCCGCTCGGCCTCGGGTTCGTCACCATGGTGGCCGGACGCGACCTGGTGGCAGCGGTGGTCGAGGTGTACGACCTGGGTCCCGGCGCCCGGTCCGCCTGGGACCTGCTGCGCTGGCCCGTGGGCGTCGCCCTCGTGCTCCTTTCCGCGAGCGCGATATTCCGCCGCTCGCCACGGCGGCGGCAGCCCGGCTACACCTGGCTCGCCTTCGGCGCCGCCGTCTACCTCGTGCTCTGGACCACGCTGACCTGGCTGCTCAGCCTCTACCTTCAGGTCAGTGGGTCCTTCGACACCGTCTACGGGCCGCTCACGGCCTTCATGTCCCTGCTGCTCTGGGCCTATCTCACTTCCATCGCCCTCTTCCTGGCCCTCTCCTTCGCGGCCCAGCTGGAGGCTGTCCGGGCCAAGCGGCCCGGACCCGTACAACCCGACCCTGGAGCCTGAATGCCCGCACGGTCCCCTGCCCCCGCCCTGCGACCGAGGCGCCGTGACGCCGACCGGCGATTCGGGATCCGGCTGTTCGGTTCCGCCGCCGTCGCCGCCGTGGCCGCCGTCCTCTTCGGCCTCCTGCTCGTCCTGGTCGAGAGCGGATGGCACCCGCTGCGGCGCCTGGACGCGGGCGCCGCGCGGTGGCTGAACCGGGCCGCCCTGGACCACCCGGCGTGGACCGGCACCCTGCGCTTCCTCTCGGACGTGGTCTGGGACCCCGTGACCCTGCGCGCCGCGGTCGCGGTGCTCACCCTGTGGCTGCTGTACCGCCGTGCCTGGCGGCTCGCCGCGTGGTCGGCCGTGACCGCCGTGGCCGGAGGCCTGACCGGGCTGCTGGTGAAGGTCGTCGTGGAGCGGGCGAGGCCCGCCCTGCCGGAACCGGTGGCGCACGCTCCCGGCTTCTCGTTCCCCTCCGGTCACGCGATGACCGGCATGACCTCGTTCGCGATCCTGCTGCTCGTCCTGCTGCCGATGGTGCACCGCAGACTGCGACCCCTGTTCTGGACGGTGGCCGTGGTCTCGGTGCTGGGTGTCGGATTCACCCGCGTCGCGCTGGGCGTGCACTGGTTCAGCGATGTGATCGGCGGCTGGACCCTCGGGCTGGCCGTGGTCGCCCTGACCGGCTGGTCCTTCGAGGCGTGGCGCGCGGACGCGGGCCTCGGCCGCAGCGAGGTGGCCGAGGGACTGGAACCGGAGCTGAGCGGCGACGACGACCCGGAGGACCCCGGCGCCGGCTGACGGCACGCACAGGTCCGTCCCCGTGAGCTAAGGGAACGTTTGTTCTAATCAGTGGGTAGACTTGTCGTCATGTCTGTTCATCTCCAGGGTTCGCTCTTCGACCAGGCCGACGGCCCGTGCCTCGGCCCCCTGACCGGGCTGCGCCGGACGGTCCTCGGTGACGGCGCGTGGACGGACCTGCTGCCCGGCTGGCTCGGCGGCGGCGACGAGCTCTTCGCGGAACTCGCGGCGGAGGTCCCCTGGAGGGCCGAGCGCCGCCAGATGTACGACCGGACGGTCGACGTGCCCCGGCTGCTCGCCTTCTACGGCGAAGGGGACCCGCTGCCGAGCCCCGTGCTGCGCGAGGCCCGAGAGGCGCTCTCCTCCCACTACGCCGACGAGCTCGGCGAGCCCTTCGTCACGGCAGGGCTCTGCTACTACCGGGACGGCCGCGACAGCGTCGCCTGGCACGGCGACCTGCACGGCCGCAGCTCCCACGAGGACACGATGGTGGCGATCCTCTCGCTCGGTGCCCCGCGCGACCTGCTCCTGCGCCCGTGCCGTGGCGGCGACACCGTGCGCACGCCGCTCGGCCACGGGGACCTCATCGTCATGGGCGGGTCCTGCCAGCGCACGTGGCAGCACGCGATCCCCAAGACGGCGCACGCCCGGGGGCCGCGGATCAGCGTCCAGTTCCGGCCCCGCGGAGTGCGCTGACCAGGGAGATCGCCGGTCCGCACCCCGCTCCGCGACGGCGCCCCGCATGCCGCAAGCTGCTCCGGGCAGGCGGTGTGGTGGCAGGCAACACTTCCTACCGGAGGGACATCCCCATGCCCCAAGGGCAGCGCAAGAACATCTTCGTCGTCGGACTCGACGAGGCCAACCTGCGGACACTGGAAGCGGTCCCCGACGCCGGCTCGTACGAGTTCCACCGGCTGCTGACCGTCGAGGAACTGCAGGAGGGCGAGGTGTCCGTGCCCGCCCTGATGGACCGCGCCCGGGCCGTGCTCGACGCGCACGAGGGCGGCATCGACGCGATCGTCGGCTACTGGGACTTCCCGGTGAGCACCCTGGTCCCGATGCTGGGCAAGGAGTACGGCGTCCGGACGACCAGCCTCGAATCCGTCGTCAAGTGCGAGCACAAGTACTGGAGCAGGCTCGAACAGCGCAAGGTCATCGATGCCTGCCCCCGTTTCGGCAGGGTGGACCTGGACGCGGACGACCCGAAGCCCCCTGAGGGCGTGAACTTCCCCATGTGGCTCAAGCCGGCCCTCGCCTACTCGTCCGAACTGGCCTTCGGAGTCTCGGACATGACCGAGTTCCGCGCTGCCGTCGACGAGATCAAGGCGGGGATCGGCCGGGTCGGCAGGCCCTTCGACTCCGTACTCGACCTGCTCGAACTCCCGCCGGAGATGCGGGGCGTCGGCGGCCAGGTCTGTCTCGCCGAGGAGGCGATGACCGGCATCCAGGTGGCCGTCGAAGGCTACGTCTACAAGGGCCAGGCACACGTCTACGGCGTGCTGGACTCGATCAACTACCCCTCGTCGCCCTGTTTCCTGCGCCACCAGTACCCGAGCACCCTTCCCCCGCCGGTGATCCGCAAGCTGCACGAGGTCAGCGAACGGACCATGCGGCAGATCGGCATGGAGTCGGCCACCTTCAGCATCGAGTACTTCTACGACCCGAAGACCGGTGACATCAGCCTGCTGGAGATCAACCCCCGGCACTCCCAGTCCCACGCCGAACTCTTCGACTACGTCGACGGGGCGCCCAACCACCACCGGATGATCAGCCTCGCCCTGGGCCGCGACCCCGCGCTGCCCGGCGGTCTGGGCCGGTACGCGATGGCCGCGAAGTGGTACTACCGCTGGTTCGGCGACGGAAAGGTGCACGAGGTGCCCACCCCGGAGCGGATCGCCGCCATCGAACGCGAGATACCCGGCGTGCGCATCGACGTCGTACCGGAAGAGGGCCAGAAGCTCTCCACCGTCTCCCAGCAGGACAGCTACAGCTACGAGGTGGCACACATCTTCACCGGAGGGGACGACGAGGAGGACCTCCGCCGCAAGTTCGACCGGAGCGTGGCCGCCCTCGGGCTCACCTTCGACGAGACGGAACCGGGAGGCCGCGGCACGAAGACCCGGTGAACCGCACAGCACCACGAAAGGAGGTCGCCCAGGCATGCGTCACGTCGATCAACTGCCCTGCGCGATCCAGGAAGAGAAGCACGTCACCATCCCCATGGCGGACGGGATCGAACTCTCCGCCCGGATCTGGCGTCCCACCGCGTCGGACGCGGAACCCGTACCGGCCGTTCTGGAGTACATCCCGTACCGCAAGAACGACCTCACCGCCTCCCGCGACGCCATCCACCACCCGTACATCGCCGGACACGGATACGCGTGCGTCCGCGTCGACCTGCGGGGGACCGGGGAGTCGGAGGGCGTGCTGCTCGACGAATACCTCGAACAGGAGCAGGCGGACGCCGAGTCGGTGCTCGCGTGGATCGCCGAGCAGCCTTGGTGCGACGGGAACACCGGGATGATGGGCATCTCCTGGGGAGCCTTCGCCGCACTCCAGGCGGCCGCCCGCAGGCCACCGAGCCTGCGCGCCATCTGCATCGCCTCGTTCACGGACGACAGGTACGCGGACGACATGCACTACCTCGGCGGCGCGATGCTGTCCGACAACCTGGCCGAGGCGGGAACCATGTTCGCCTACGCCACCTGTCCGCCGGACCCGGCGGTGGTCGGGGAACGCTGGCGCGAGATGTGGCGGGAACGCCTGGAGGCGGCCCGCCCCTGGGTCCTGGAGTGGCTGCGTCACCAGCAGCGTGACGACTACTGGCGCCACGCGAGCCTCAGCGAGGACTACTCGGCCCTGCGCTGCCCCGTGCTCGCCTCCAGCGGCTGGGCGGACGGCTACTCCAACGCCGTGGCCAGGCTGCTCAGCCGGGTCGACGTGCCGCGCAAGGGCCTCATCGGGCCCTGGTCGCACAAGCTGCCGCACCTCGGTGAGCCGGGACCCGCCATCGGATACCTCCAGGAAGTGGTGCGCTGGTGGGACCACTGGCTCAAGGGCGTCGACAACGGCGTCATGGACGGCCCCATGCTCCGCGCCTGGATGCAGGAGAGCGTCCCGCCCTCCACCTCGTACGAGGAACGGCCCGGCCGTTGGATCGGCGCGCCGTCCTGGCCTTCGCCGGACGTCGCAGAGACGGTCTTCCCGCTCCGCGCAGGGGCACTGGGGAATCCGGGGGAGCCGGCGGAGGAGCGGGAGGACCGGGTCCACACGGTGCAGTCACCCTTGTCCGTCGGGCAGTTCGCCGGCAAATGGGCCTCCTACAACGCCCCGCCGGACCTGCCCTACGACCAGCGCGAGGAGGACGGCGGTTCCCTCGTCTTCCAGACCGAGCCCCTGGCCGAGCGCGTCGAGATCCTCGGCGCCCCCGTCGTCGAGGTGGAGGTGGCCGCGGACGCGCCGGTCGCCCAGCTGAACGCCAGGGTGTCCGACGTCGCACCCGACGGGCGCTCCACGCGGGTGACCTACGGGGTGCTCAACCTCACGCACCGCGACAGCGAGGAGTCCCCGCAGGCTCTGGAACCCGGCCGGCGGTACCGGGTGCGCGTACCGCTCCACAGCGTGGCGCAGGCGTTCCCGCCCGGACACCGCATCCGGCTCTCGCTGTCGACCTCGTACTGGCCGCTCGTCTGGCCCGCTCCGGAACCGGTCCTGCTCAGCGTGTACGAGAAGGGCAGCACGCTGACCCTGCCGGTGCGGCCTTCCGACGTACCGGAGGACATGGCCCTGCGCCCCTTCGGGGAGCCCGAGGGGTGCGCGCCGCCCGCCGTCACCCGGCTCAGTGAGCCGGAGCAGGCATGGACCGTGGCCAGGGATCTGGTCGACTACCGGTCGGTGCTCGACATCGTGAAGGACAGGGGACGGCAGCGGCACGAGGACACGGGGATCGAGACCGGTCTGCGCGCCCACGAGACGTACAGCTGGACCGGCGAGGACTTCGGTTCCCTACGCGGCGAGTCGGCCTGGGAGATGCGCTTCAGCCGCACCGACTGGGACGTCCGGGTCGAGACACGCACCGTACTCAGCTCCGACAAGGACACCTTCCAGGTGGACGCCACGCTCGACGGATACGAGGACGGCCGGAGGGTCTTCTCCCGGACGTGGAACGAACGCATCCCGCGCGAGAACGTCTGACCGCCCCGCCCCCGCCTAGGACGCCACGGACCCCGACGGACGCTGCCGAACGAGTGACGGCCGGGGACTCGCCGTGGCAGGCAGCCGGGGCGCGGCAGGTATGACCTGTGCCCGGCCGAGCGGCGCGTCGGACGAATCCGTACGCCGGTCCGGTGACGGGCTCCACATCCAGGAGGACGAGAAGTGACGGACAAGCAAGGGAATCAGCCCATCCCGGGCGCACCCGCAAGCCTCCCCCCGTCGGCGGAGGAGCCGACGGAACCGCGCGAACCGCTCCCGCCCAAGCCCGACCAGAGCGGCCCCGAGACGGTCAGCCCCACGGGCCAGCCCACCGGTGCGGACCCCGCACGCACCGCACAGAGCGGTGCCTACCTCACCACCGCGCAGGGCGCGCGGCTTTACGACACCGATCACTCCCTGAAGGCGGGGCCCCGCGGACCCGTCCTTCTCCAGGACCATCACCTGCGGGAGAAGATCACCCACTTCGACCACGAGCGCATCCCCGAGCGCGTGGTCCACGCGCGCGGTGCCGCCGCCCACGGTGTGTTCCGTGGATACGGGACGGCCGCGCAGGTCTCGAAGGCCGCCTTCCTGGCCAAGGACGTGGAGACTCCGGTCTTCGTGCGGTTCTCCACGGTGCTGGGCTCGCGGGGCTCGGCCGACACCGTGCGCGACACGCGTGGCTTCGCGACGAAGTTCTACACCGAGGAGGGCGTCTTCGACCTGGTCGGGAACAACATCCCGGTCTTCTTCATCCAGGACGCCATCAAGTTCCCCGACATCATCCACGCGGGGAAGCCCCACCCCGACCGCGAGATCCCGCAGGCACAGAGCGCCCACGACACGTTCTGGGACTTCGTGACGCTGCACTCCGAGGCGACGCACCACACGCTGTGGAACATGTCCGACCGGGGCATCCCGCGCTCGTACCGGATGATGGAGGGCTTCGGCGTCCACACCTTCCGGCTCGTCGACGCCGAAGGTGCCTCCACCCTGGTCAAGTTCCACTGGAAGCCGAAGCTGGGCGTCCACTCCCAGGTCTGGGAGGAGGCCCAGATCGCGGGAGGCGTCGACCCGGACTTCCACCGCAGGGACCTGGCGGACGCCATCGAGGCCGGCGCTTTCCCCCAGTGGGAGCTGGGCGTGCAGACCTTCCCGGACACCCCCGAGCAGATGTTCCAGGGTATCGATCTGCTGGACCCGACGAAGATCGTCCCCGAGGAACTCGCACCCGTACAGCCGATCGGCTTGATGACGCTCAACGCCAACCCGTCGAACTTCTTCGCCGAGACGGAGCAGGTGGCCTTCCACCTCGGCAACATGGTGCCGGGCATCGACGTCACGAACGACCCGCTGCTCCAGGGGCGGCTGTTCAGCTACGTCGACACCCAGCTGACCCGGCTCGGCGGCCCCAACTTCCCGCAGCTGCCCATCAACCGGACCCACGCTCCGGTCAACGACATGCTGCGGGACGGCATGCACCAGACGGCCGTCCACCGTGGCGTCGCACCGTTCCGGCCCAACTCCCTCGACGGCGGCTGCCCGTTCGTGGCGGGCGCGGACACCGGTGCCTTCGTCGAGGTGCCGGCGGAGGTGGCCGCGAGCCGGAAGGTGCGTGAGGCCCCCGAGTCCTTCGACGACCACTTCAGCCAGCCCCGCCTCTTCTGGCTGAGCATGACGCCCGTGGAGCGCGAACACATCGTCGCCGCTTACACCTTCGAGCTCGGCAAGTGCTACGAGCAGGCGATCAAGGAGCGTGCCCTGAAGGTGCTCGCACGGATCGACACCCAGCTGTGCGAGCAGGTCGCCACCGGCCTGGGCCTCCCCGCCCCGCAGGCGGACGGGGCGCTCGCCGACCCGGACCCGAGCCCCGCTCTGTCGCAGGTCGGCGGCGTCTGGCCGGTCGACGGCCGGATCATCGGCATCGTCGCGGACAAGGACGCCGACCTGGACGGTGTCCGCGCCGTACGCGACGCCGTGCAGGAAGCCGGCATGGTGCCCCTGGTCATCGCCCCCGCCGGAGGTGTCCTCGACGCGGGGGGCGACCCCATCACCGTCCAGCGCACCTTCGCCACCGCGCGCTCGGTCGAGTTCGACGCCGTCCTCCTCGCCGGCGCCCCCGCGGCCGGCGCCGACGCCATCGGCGCCCGGGACGCGAAGGCCGGGGCCGGCGGCAGGGCCACCGACCCGCGGCTGCTCCTCCTGCTGGACGAGGCGTACCGTCACGCCAAGGCGATCGGCGCCTGGGCCGGCGGCGACGCGGTCCTCTCGGCGGCGGGCGTGCCGCAGGACGCGCCGGGCGTGGTGAGCGGCGGCTCCGGCACCGAGGTGCTGGAGCAGGTCGGGCAACTCCTGGGCGGACACCGGGTCTGGGAGCGCTTTCCCGCCACGCTCTGACCGGCGAGCACCGCACAACCCGCCACCGGCGGCACCCGAGGACTTCGGGTGCCGCCGGTGGCCTGTCCGGGCGCCGCGGGGCCTCGTCGGCGGCTCCCATCCTCTGACCAGGGATGTTCCGGCGGCACGAGGGGGCCGGTCCGGCACCCGCCTCACATCAACAATCTCGCAAAACATCTTGCCGACATCCGCTGTCCGGGATTACGGTCCCGCCAAGAAGCCGACGCCCGTCGTGCACGCTCCGAAACCCTGCCGGGGCCGTGGTGTGCCGACGGCAGGTGTGGCGCACCGCTGTGCGGACGGTACGGGGCCGGCGGCGGCCGGTGCCGTGAAGCAGGCCGACCGGCCGCATGATCGAGGAGCAGGACATGTACGACTCACCGGCCCGCTGCCTCGTCCCGCCCATCGCATGACGGACCGTCGAGTGCGGGGGAACGGCGCCCCTCATAGGCCCGCACGTCCTTCCGGTGGCAGTGGCGGCGCCGTACACGTCATGCCTGGCCGGCAGTCCTGCCGTGGGCGGCCCCGCCCCGCCGTCACGCCATCTGGTCCGCGGCCGAAAGGTGCTCCACGGTCACGCCCGTCTCGGTGAACGTCCGTGTGACCGTTCCCGACGTGTAGACCCACAGGATGCGCAGGGGAGTGTCACCGACGTTCCGGAAGAGGTGCGGTATCGGGGAGGGGATGTACGTGGTGTCGAACCGTTCGAGCCGGGTCACCTCTCCCTCCACCAGCACCTCGGCCTCGCCTTCGAGGACCGTCACGTGCTCGTCGCAGTTGTGCGAGTGCATCGGGGCCCCGGAACCCACCGGATACACGCTCATTCCGCTGGTGATCAGATTCTTGCCGTCCGACGCAGGAGTCGTGACCAGCGGGGTCGTCACGATCGAACCCCCTCGGTCCAGAAGCCGGACGGAAGCGGTCTTGATGATGACTGTCATGCGGAATCCCTCTCGAAGTCGGTGCGTCGTCCGACGTTAGGTGCCGGACCGGTGGATGAGAGGCATCCGGCGTGCAGCTTTACCTTGCATTCCGAGGAGGGTGAGCCTCGGCGACACGGGGGTACGGTCGGCTCCCGTTACACGGTCGAACCGCTCGTGTCACCGAAAGAAAGGCATTCGACTCCCATGAGAATCCCCGTACTCGCCGCCGAAGAAATGAACGAGCATCAGCAGGAACTTCACGCCAGGATCACTGCGCGCCGGGGCGGCGTCCGCGGGCCTTTCCGGGTGTGGCTGCAGAGTCCCGAACTGTGCGAGCGGGTGGAATCGCTCGGTGCCTTCGTACGATTCGATTCGAGCCTGCCGAAGCATCTGCGTGAACTGACCCTGCTGATGGCCGCGCGCCACTTCGACGCGCAGTATTCCTGGAACGCGCACGTGGCCGCCGCCGTCGAGGCCGGCATTCCGGCGGAGGCCGTCCAGGCCATCGCCGAGCACCGGGAGCCGGTCTTCGAGGACGAGGGGGACGCCGCCTTCCACGCGTTCTGCCAGGAGCTGCTGGAGACCCACTTCGTCTCGGACGACACCTTCGCCCGCGCCCACAAGCACTTCGGTTCGCAGGGCCTGGTCGACACCATCGGCTCCCTGGGCAACTTCACCATGCTCGGCATGTGCCTGAACGCCTTCCAGGTCGACCTCCAGGCCGACCGGGAGCCCCCGTTCCCCGACATCCGCGGCTTCGGGCGCGTCACCGGCGGCGGGGACCGGTCCCAGCCGTGACAGCCCGTCCCGAGCCACGTACGAAAGGGAGCGAGGACGTGTCTGCCACGACTGCTCTTGGGTCCCCGGACACCACGGTCCGGCCGGTCTCCGAGCCGGTGGTCCGCATCCGCGACCTCACGAAGAGCTTCGGCGGGGCCGTGGCTCTCAAGGGTGTCTCGCTGGACATCCACGCCGGCGAGGTCCACGCCCTGATGGGTATGAACGGTGCCGGGAAGTCCACCCTCGTCCAGCTCCTCTCCGGGGCACACCAGGGGGACAGCGGCACCATCGAGATCGGCGGTACGAGCCAGTCGGGGCTGACCCCGCGCGCGGCCCGCAGGCTCGGCATCTCCACGGTCCCGCAGCGCCGTGAGCTGGTCATGGCGCTGACGGTCGCCGAGAACATCCTCCTCGGTGACCTCCCGGCCTCGCGTTCCGTCGTGTCGTGGAAGTCGGTCGAACGGCAGGCCCGCCAAGCCCTGCTCGATCTGAACATCGACATCGACGTGAACCGGACCGCGGGCGAACTGACCGTCGCCGAACAGACGATGGTCGAGGTCGCCCGTGAGGTGCGGCGTGGCGGCAAGGTGCTGATCCTGGACGAGCCGACGGCGTGCCTGGGAGCGGCGGCGGCGGACCGGATCAGGAACCTGGTGCGGACCCTGCGCGACGAGGGCGTGGCCGTCGTCTACATCTCGCACTACATCGACGAGGTCCTCTCCCTCGCGGACCACGTCACCGTGCTCCGCGACGGGGCCGTGGTGCACGGCGGACCCGCGTCGAAGACCGACTCGGCCGGACTCGTCCGCCACATGGTGGGCCGCGACGTGGTGTCCCGGCGCCCCGAACGGCCCGCGCCCGCACCGACGGTGGCCCTGACGGTGCGTGGTCTCTCCCACGGCAGGGACATCCGCGACTTCGGTGTTCGGGTGCGCAAGGGCGAGATCGTGGGTGTTCTCGGCCCGGCGGGCGACGCGCAGTCCCGGTTGTTCGACCTGCTGTCCGGCCGCCGCCGGCCCGACGCCGGAGAGCTGGAGGTGGGCGGAACCGGAGTTCCGTTCGGCCGTGTCTCGCGCTCCCTCGCCAGCGGCCTGCGCTGTGTCACGGGCGACCGCCGTGCCCTCGGGCTGATCCCGGGTCTGTCCCTGGACGAGAACCTCATGCTCGCCACCGACCGGCTGAGCAGGCGCCGGCTCCAGCGCTGGTCCGACATGACCCGCCGCGCCGCACCGCGCAGGCAGAGCTACGGGGTCGTCTCACTGACCCGTAACCCCGCGGTCGGCAGCCTCTCCGGCGGCAACCAGCAGAAGGTCCTGCTGGCCAAGTGGCTGGAGACCTCGCCCGTCGCCTGCTTCCTCGAAGACCCCACCAACGGTGTCGACGTGGCAGCCATAGCCGACATCCACGCAACTATCGACGAACTCGCCTCCCGGGGTGTGGCCGTCCTGCTCGCCTCCTCGTCCGCCGAGGAGGTCATGCGCCTGTCCGACCGCGTGATCGTCGTCAGCGCCGGCCGTGTGGTCGCCGAGCACGACGTCAACGCCATCACCCACGACGAACTCGTCGCCACCGCCCTCGGAGGACAACCCCGATGAGCCTCACCGCTCCGCCGGAGTCACCCGGCACCAGGACCACGGCCAAGGGCGACGCCCGGAAACCCGGCCCCTTCCGTACGCTCGGCGGCATCCCGCACGCCGGTCTGATCGCCGTACTCGTCGTCGTCATCGTGTTCGCCGGGGTGGAGACCGATTCCTTCGCCACGTCGGTCAACCTGGTGAACGTCCTCCGGCAGGTCAGCGTCGTCGCCGTGCTGGCCGCCGGGCTCACGCTGCTGATGACGGCGGGAGGCATGGACTTCTCGATGGGCAGCAACGCCGCCGTCACCACCGCCGTCGCCGCGCAGTTCCTGGCGGACGGCAGGTCGACCGTCTTCACCGTGGTCGTCGCGCTGATCCTGGCCACGGCGATCGGGCTCGTCAACGGCATCGTCGTGACCTACACCAACGTGGCACCCTTCGTGGCGACCCTCGCCACCGCCACACTCCTGGACGGTGTCGCGCTCCTGGTGCTCAACGGACTCAGCGTCTCCATCGGGGACCATCTGTCCGCGCTGGGCTCGGAGAAGACCCTCGGCCTGCCCAACCTGCTGATCGTGGCGATCCTGGTCCTGGTGGCCGTCGGTCTGGTCATGAAGTTCACGGTCTTCGGCCGGGACGCCTTCGCGATCGGCGGCAACGAACACGTCGCCCGCCTCAGCGGCATCAACGTCAACCGGCAGAAGCTGGTCCTCTACGGTCTGGCCGGCGCCCTCTCGGGCCTTGCCGGGCTGATGCTGCTGTCCCGGCTCGGAGCGAGCAGCCCGGGAACCGGCGGCCTCCAGCTCCAGCTCACCGCGGTCGCGTCGGTCGTGATCGGCGGCACCATGCTCGCCGGCGGCTACGGAACGATCATCGGCACCTGCCTGGGAGTCGTGCTGCTCGGCGTCGTCGCCAACGCGCTGAACCTCCTCCAGGTGTCCAGCTACTTCCAGCAGATCTCCGTCGGCACCGTGCTGCTCATCGCCGCGATCGCCAACCAGCTCCACAAGAAGTCCTCACCGCACTGACCCTCTTCCCGTACGCATCGAAAGGCCCGACCCATGACCCTTTCTGCTCGTTCACGCAGAGCCACTGCCGCCTCTGCCGCCGGACTCGCTCTCGTCCTGAGCGGCTGCGGCGCCGGTGCCTCCGACGACGGAGCGGTATCGCTGGGTTTCGTCAACGGTGGTGACACCGAGTTCCACACCTGTCTCCAGGCGTCCATCAAGGACACCGCCGAGGCGAAGGACGCCAAGCTCTACACGGCCAACTCCCACCAGAACCCGGGTACGGAGCTGTCCAACATCGAGGACATGATCTCGCGCAACGTCGACGCGCTCATCGTGCAGACGGTCAACGTCGACGCGCTCAAGGGGGACATAGCCAAGGCCAAGAGCGCGAACATACCCATCTTCCTGACGTCCGTGGTGACCGACGACCCCACCGACATCCTCGGGGCGGTGGTCGTCGACCTCAAGCAGGTCGGCGAACTGGACGCCGGCTGGGTCGAGAAGGACGCGGCGGGCAAGCCCGCCGAGGCCGGAGTGATCGCCGGCGCTCCCGGTGCCGCGTCCGATCTGCTGGTCAACGGCTTCACCAAGGCGCTGCCCGACAACGTCGAGGTGGTCGCCAACCAGCCGGGCATGTTCAACGCGGCCAAGGCACAGGACGTGGCCGAGAACATGATCCAGGCCCACCCGGACCTCGCGTACGCCTTCGTGGCGAACGAGGAGATGGCCTTCGGGGCCCTCAAGGCGTTCCAGGCCGCCAAGGCGGATGTGAAGATCGTGACGGTCAACGGAACGGACCGCGGTGTGGCCGCCGTCAAGGACGGACGCTTCGCCGCGACCGTCGCCAACTCCGCGATGACGACCGGCCGCATCGCCATCACCAACGCCATCGCGCTGCTCGACAAGAAGAAGACGGACAAGATCGCGATGACGCCGATCAGCCTCATCACCGCCGACAACGCCGGCAGCGCCCCGCAGTACTGCTCCGCCGAGGAGAAGAAGTCCTGACCCCTGGCCCACGGCGCCGGTGATTCAGGACACCCGCGCCCCGCTCGGCCGCACCACCCGCACCTGGAGCCCCACGCCCATCCGTACGAACCGCACAAGGGCCCCCACGCTCGACCGCACCCATCACACCTGACACGGCCGGAGGCGCCTCCGGCCGTGACGGGGCCGGAGGAAACATGGACCGTCTGCTTCTGATGCGAAGCTTCGTGACCGTCGCCAACGTAGGCAGCTTCAGCGGAGCCGCCAAGCTGCTGAGCTCCTCGGGATCGCTCGTCTCGCGCCATGTGGCCGAACTCGAGCGGCAGATCGGCGTCCGGCTGGTCAACCGCACGGCCCGCTCCGTGAGCCTCACCGAACCGGGCCTGCGCTACGCCGAGTTCTCCGCACGCATACTCGAGGAGATCGAGGCGGAGGACTCCACGATCGCCCAGCGGCACGACAGGGCGGAGGGTTCCCTCAGCATCATCTGCCCCAAATGGATCGGCAGCCTGGACCTCGGGGACGCCATCGCGGCATTCTCCGCCGCGCATCCGAAAATACTCGTGCGGTTCGAACTCGGCGGAATGTCGGACCGGACCTACGATTTCCTCGACAGCGGATTCGACGTTGCCTTTCACACCCGGGATCTACGGGATTCGAGCGTCCGTCTCAAGAAGGTATCCTCGCTCCCGTTCGTGCTGTGCGCGTCAGAGGAGTACCTGGAGAAGCACGGCACGCTCTCCCACCCGAACGACATCGCGGCGCACGACTGCCTCGTCCATGTGAACGACCCGGTCTGGCGGATCGGGCACGGACACGCGAGCACCCTGCACAAGATCCGTAACGTCGCGTTCTCGTCCAACTCCTACATCGCGCTCCAGAAGGCTGCCCTGCACGGCCGCGGCATCGCGCTGCTGCCGCAGAGGCCGGCGTACGACGACCTCATCTCCGGGGCGCTCCAGGTACTCCTCCCCGAACTGGCCGTGCCCGACCGGCCCCTCTACGCGATCTACGGCCCGGGGCAGGACACCCCGCGCAAGGTCACCGTCTTCCTGGACTTTCTCACCCAGTGGTTCTCCAGCAATCCCATCGCCGCGATCACCGGATGAAGAGGGAGCGCGCCGCCCGCGCATGCGACCGGCTGCGCAACAAACGATTGCGGCATCCGTGATCAGGGGCCGTTGAGGCGCCCGGAACGGGAAATTACGATCAGCTGAGCCGGCGTCCGCGCAGATTTAACGGACGCTGTCCGCGAAATGAGGAGTTCATGGGAATCCAGAGAATCGAATCGGTGACTTACGGCGTCGACGATCTCGACCGGTGCGTGCGCTTCTTCGAGGACTTCGGTCTCGCACTCGTGCGGCGGACCGGTGAGCGTGCCACGTTCGAGACGCTCGTCGGGCAGACCCTGCACCTCGACACGGTCCCCGACCCGTCGCTGCCGCAGCCGCTGGAGGCGTCGCCGACCATCCGCGAGGTCGTCTGGGGCGTCGACACCCCGGAGCGGCTGGAGACGCTGGTGACCGCCGTCGCGGCCGACCGGGAGGTCGTGACCACCGATGACGGGACCCACCACAGCGTGGACGAGACGGGCTTCGGCCTGGGCCTCACCCTGGCCAGACCCCGCGAACTCCCCGTGCCCGAGGTACGCCGGCCGAACGTGTCGGGCAGCGTGCGCCGCTGGAACGAGTCGCTCGGCCCCGTGGGCCAGGTGCGGCCGCTGCGCATGTGCCATGTCGCCCTGAACATCCCCAAGGAGGGCCAGGAGCGGGCCGTCGCCTTCTACACCGACCGGCTGGGCTTCCGGGCGACCGACATCGTCAAGCCCATGGGCACCTTCATGCAGTGCGAGGGCGACGACGACCAGCACAACTTCCTGCTGTGCCACCGTCCCGACCGGGCCGGGGTCAACCACGTGTCCTACGAGGTACCCGGCTTCGACGACGTCATCGAGGGCGGCAACCACATGATCGCCCAGGGGTGGACGGAAGCCCGCAGGCTCGGCAGGCACACCGTCGGGTCCAACGTCTTCCGGTTCATCCACGCACCGTGCGGAGGCCGCGTGGAGTACGCGGCGGACATGGACCGGGTCGACGACTCCTACGGGACACGCGTCCACGAGACCACGCCGCCGCACCACATCTGGACCCTGCGCAGTTCCCGTGACACACCCGGGGACCCCGCCTCCTGACCACCCACCCGCCGAGCGTGAGAGGGCTGACGCACCCATGACGACGCATCACGACTACCCCGCCATCCATATGTACATAGCAGGCGAATGGTGCGAGGGAGAGACCGGACGCACCGCGCCGGTGCTCAACCCGGCCACCGAAGAGGTGATCGGGCACGTACCGCTGGCCACCGCCGCGGACCTCGACCGCGCGGCCGACGCGGCCACCGCCGGCTTCGCCGCCTGGCGCGACACACCGGTCGCCGAGCGTACGGCGATCCTGCACAAGGCCGCCGACCTGCTGGTCTCCCGCAGCGACGAGGTCGGCCGGATCATGACCCTGGAGCAGGGCAAGCCGCTGCGCGAGGCCAGCGGCGAGGCCGAGCGCGTCGCGGGCGCGCTGCGCTGGGACGCCGACGACGCCCGCCGCGCCTACGGCAGGGTCATCCCCTCCGAGCAGGGCACCCTGCTCACCGTGCGCCGCCAGCCCGTCGGCCCGGTCGCCGCCTTCACCCCGTGGAACTTCCCCGCGGGCGGCCCGATGCGCAAGATCGCCGCCGCCCTCTCGGCCGGATGCTCGATCATCATCAAGGCCTCCGAGGAGACCCCGGGCACCGCCGTGCAGCTGGTCCGCTGCTTCGAGGACGCGGGCGTCCCCGCCGGTGCGCTCAACCTGGTGTTCGGCGAGCCCGCCGAGGTCTCCGGCCACCTCATCAAGCACCCGGCGACCCGGCTGATCGCCTTCACCGGCTCCGTGCCCGTCGGCAAGCTCCTGTCGGCCGCGGCCGGCGCCGAGATGAAGCCCTCCCTCATGGAGCTCGGCGGTCACGCCCCGGTCATCGTCTGCGAGGACGCCGACCCCGTCGCCGCCGCCCGCCGCGCCGCCGCCGCGAAGTTCGCCAACGCCGGACAGGTCTGCACCTCGCCGAGCCGCTTCCTGGTGCACGAGAGCCTCCTGGAGGATTTCACCGAGGAGTTCGTCCGTGCGGCCGAGGCGGTCGTCGTCGGCGACGGGCTCGACGAGGGCGTCACCATGGGCCCGCTCGCCAACGAGCGCAGGCTGAAGGCCGTCGAGGCGCTCACGGCCGACGCCGTGGCCAAGGGAGCCAAGGTGCGCACCGGAGGCGAACGCCTGGACCGTGCGGGCTACTTCTACGCCCCCACCGTGCTCACCGGCGTACCGGACGACGCGACGCTGATGTCCGAGGAACCCTTCGGCCCGATCGCGCCGATCGTCCCGTTCAGCGACCTCGGCGAGGCGCTGCGGATCGCCAACGCGCTTTCCTACGGACTCGCCGCCTACGGATTCACCCGCTCCACCGCAACCGCCGAGCGCCTCACCCGGGAGTTCGAGGCGGGCATCCTCTCCCTCAACCACTGCGGCGGATCGGTCCACGAGGCGCCGTCCGGGGGAGTCAAGGCCAGCGGTTACGGCCGTGAGGGCGGCCCCGAGGGACTGGACGCCTACCTGGTCACCAAGCGCGTCTCCCACCTGCTGGCCGGCTGAACCGCCGTGCGGTACACCCGAGTCTCCATCGGCGGACGGGCGGTGTGGGGCCGTGTCGAGGAGGACGCGGTGCGCCTGCTCTCCGACTCGCCCCTGGAGGGCGACCCCACGGTCATCGGCACGATCCCGCTCGCCGAGGCGTCCTGGCTGCCCCCCGTCGTCCCGCCCGTCTTCTACGCCGTCGGCATGAACTACCCGCGCCACATCGATCACGCCCGGCTGCTGGGCGACAAGGCCGGGGTCGTGCCGGTACGCCCGGAACCCGGCTACCGGGCCAACAACGCGCTCACCGGCCACGGCACGGCGATCGTGAAGCCCGCCGGGGTCCGCGGCAGGTTCGAGGCCGAACCGGAGCTGGTCGCCGTCATCGGCCGGACCCTGCGGCACGCCACGTACGAGGAGGCGCGGGACGCCGTCTTCGGCTGGACGATCGGCAACGACGTCAGCGCCCGCACCTGGCAGCACGAGGACCGCTCGTTCTGGCGCAGCAAGAACAGCGACACCTTCAAACCCATGGGTCCCTGGATCGAGACCGATGTCGACGCCCTCGCACAGACCACGACCCTGCGGGTCAACGGCGAGGTCCGCGCCACGTTCCCGACCGGCGACATGGTCTTCGACCCCTTCGACCACATGGCCGAGATGAGCAGACACCTCACCCTGCACCCCGGTGACGTCCTGTGGATGGGCGCCGAGTCCACCTGCCAGATCGAGGCCGGCGACACCGTCGACGTCGAGATCAGCGGGATCGGCGTCCTGTCGAATCCCGTACGCGCCGAGAGCACCCGCCCCTGACCACCGCACCCCCGAAAGGCAGCACGCCGTGAGCAAGGAACCCCGCTACATCCACCACGTCAACTTCCCCACCACCGACCCCGACCGCACCGCCGAGTGGTACACCAAGGTCTTCGGGATGAAGAGGATCATGCCGAAGTCCAACACCCGCGTCGTGCTGATGACCCGCGGCAACTTCGACCTGCACTTCACCCCGGTCGAGGAGATGGACCGGATGGCGCCCTACCACTTCGCCGTCGAGGTCGACGACTGGGACGACTTCATGGAACACCTCGCCGAGCTGGGCATCCGCCACACCCGCCCGATCGAACGCCCCGAGAACCAGTCGAAGTTCTGCTACATCCACGACCCCGACCACACCATGATCGAGCTGGTCTTCCACGGCAGGCGCCCCAACTGAGCCGCAGCGCTCGCTAAGGAGATCCATTCCATGCCCTACGTCGATTCCGACGGCGCTTCCCTCTACTACGAACGCCACGGCAGCGGCCCCGCGATCGTCCTCGTGCACGGCTCGGGAGGTCATCACGCGGCCTGGTGGCAGCAGGTGGCCGCGCTGCGCGACGAGTTCACCGTCGTCACCCTCGACCTGCGCGGCTTCGGCAGGACGGAGCTGTCCGCACCGCAGACCGTGTTCGACGGCCAGGCCTTCTACGGCGACGTCGTCGCCGTACTCGACGAGGAGGACCTGACCGACGCCATGCTGGTGGGACAGTCCATCGGCTCCGTCGCCGCCCTCCGCGCCGGGCTGGTGCGCCCCGAGCGGGTGAGTTCCGTGGTGCTCGGCCACTCCCTCGGCGGGATCAGCCACCCGGAGCTGAGGGAACTGGCCGCGGCCGACCGCGCCGAGGCCGTCAAGCTGCCCGTCATCGACCGGCTGCTCACCAGGGACTTCCAGCGGGAGCGGGCCGACCTCACCTTCCTCTTCCAGCAGATGGGCACGTTCAACGTCGCCACGATGCAGGACCTGCGCAACCTCGACACCGACGGCCCCGGCCTGGACGAGATCCGCGAGGCGGGCGTCAAGGTCGCCTTCCTCGCCGGGGAGAAGGACGCGGTGCTCAGCGTGAAGACGGTGACCCGTGCCCACGAACTCGTGGAGGGCTCCCACCTGGAGATCGTCCCCGGTGCCCCGCACTCCATGTACTGGGAGACGCCGCAGCGCTACAACACCGCCCTCGCCCACCTGCGCCGCACCCTCACCGCCCCGAAGGAAGCAGCATGAGCAACATCACCCTGGCCGCCGCCGAAGAGATCATCGACGCCGCCCACAAGCGCGCCCAGGAGCTCGGGAAGGCCGTGAGCGTCGCCGTCGTGGACGCCGGAGGCTTCCCGGTGGCCATCCGCCGCCCGGACGGGGCCCGCCCGCTCACCCCGGACATCGCCAGGGCCAAGGCGTACACCGCCGCCGTCATGCAGCGCCCCGGCACGATGCTGAAGAAGTGGCAGGAGAGCCAGCCCGTCTTCTTCTCCCAGCTCTCCCAGCTGCCCGGCGCGGCGCTGCCCATCCTCGCCACCGAGGGCAGCATGACCATCAAGAAGGACGGCGAGATCATCGGCGGCCTCGGCATCGCGGGCGGCACCGCGGACGAGGACCAGAAGATCGCCGACGACGTTCTCGAATCGCTCGGCTACGAACTGGAGTTCGCCGCCTGGGGCGTCTCCGGCAAGCCCGCCGGAAAGGACGCCTGAGCCATGGCCGACACGTTCAACTACCGCATTGACCACCACGGCAGCCTGGTCCGGCCGGCCGCTCTGCTGGCCGCCCGCGACCGGGCCGCCGCCGGCGGACCGGACACCGAGCTGCGCGAGGCCGAGCTCGCCGCGGTCAAGGAAGCCGTCGTCTTCCAGCGCAGGCTGCGCTCCACGGTCGTCACCGACGGAGACATGCCACGCGCGGACTTCCGCAGCGCGGTGCTCGACGGGGTGTCCGGCTTCCGGCGCACCGGCGAGGAGACGGACGGTCTGGCCCGCTGGGTCGCGGAGTCCCTGCCCAAGGCCGACGGCCCGCTGCTCGCGGACTGGGCGGCCCGGATCGGTGAGCTCACGCTGATCGCCCCCAAGGCGTCCCTGCCCTCGCCGGCCTACCTCGCCGCCACCTGCTTCGACCCCGACGCGGCGGGCCGGGGCGGCCCCGCCTCGGCCCGCGAGCTCGGTGAGGCGCTGGCGGAGATCATCCGCGCCGAGATCCAGCTGCT
Source organism: Streptomyces sp. NPDC002125 (assembly GCF_053593715.1). Lineage (NCBI taxonomy): Bacteria > Bacillati > Actinomycetota > Actinomycetes > Kitasatosporales > Streptomycetaceae > Streptomyces > Streptomyces sp. NPDC002125. The sequence goes on from NZ_JBSFDD010000029.1 coordinate 111,332, forward strand.
CATCTCCCGGGGCGTCCGGCTGATCCAGCTGAACAACCCGCTTCTGCTCGCCCACACGGCGGCCGATCGCGGTGGGGAGAGCGCGCTCTCCTTCGAGGACGCCCTCGCCGTCGAAGCCCTGGCCGTCCCGCCGGGGGAGCGCCCCGAGGGTGTCCGGATGGGCCTCGCGCCCGGCTGGGCCGCCCCCGAGGCGGTGGACACGGCCAGGGCCGAGCGCCTGTACTCCGCCGTCCCCGTGGACCGGTGGATCCTGCCGTACGACAAGGGAACCGCCGCCGAACTCGATCTGCTGCGGGCCCTGCCCGAGGACCGTGACGCCTGTCTGGGGGCGGTCGACGCGACCAGCCCCGAGATCGAGGAGATCGACACGGTGATGGCGCGGATCGACGCCGCCGCCGAGGTCAAGGACCTGGAGGACATGGCCCTCGCGCCCTCCCGCGGCTTCGAGGACGTCGCGGGCCGCCCGCTCCTGAACGCCGAGGACCAGAACCGCAAGCTGATCCAGGTGGAGACGCTCGCCCGCTACTGCTGGGGCAACGAGTTCTGACACACGGCTGCCGGGGCCGCCCACGGGAGGCCGGCCCCGGCAGCCGGAGCGCCGGCCCCGTCCTACAGGACGTCGGCGAACGTGACGGCCCGCTCGGTCAGCAGCGGGCGCACCGTCCGCACGATCAGTTCGTCGAAGTAGCCGGCCCCGGCGTGCGCGTCGAAACCGGCCCGGTCGGCGTACCGCTCGTACAGGACGAAGGCGCCCGGGCTGTCCACCTCCGCGTGCACCTCGTACCCCAGGTTCCCCGGCTCCTTCAGGGTGTGCTCCCGCATCGAGAGGAGCGCGGCGCGCACCGTGCCCTCGTCGGCGGGTTCACAGCGGTAGTGGGCGATGACGGCGAAAGCCATGGGTCGTTCTCCTTGTCGGATACGGCGTCGAGCGTGCCGATTCCAGCACAACGCACGCCCGAAGGGCCGTGCGTGACGTGCAAGCAATGTCTGCCGCCGCGGCCCTGGTCACCTCTCCGTACTTCCTGTGTTGTCGTCACGACCACACACCGACCCCTCTGCACACCGCGGACCGCCGCGGTCGAACGGGAGCAATGATCCAGATGCGCACCATGGAAACCCTCCTCGGCGGACAGTGGGTGGCGGCCGACACATGGCTGCACGTCCACGACCCGTCCGACACGCGCACCCCCGTCGCCCGGGTCCCCGCGCTGGGAGCCGGCGAGGTGACCCGGGCCTACGACGAGGCGGAGAAGGGCTTCGCCGTCTGGCGCCGCACCAGCCCCTTCGACCGGGCCAGGATCTTCCACGAGACGGCCCGGCTGCTCAGGGAACGGGCCGCGACGATCGCGGAGGCCGTGGTCACCGAGAACGGCAAGACCCTCCAGGAGGCGGGCGGCGAGGTCCAGAAGTCCGCCGACTTCTTCGAGTACTACGCCGGGCTGGCCCGCAACGGCTACGGCACCCTCATCCACGACGCCCGCCCCGACACCCGTACGAGCTTCCACCACGAGCCCGTCGGGATCGTCCTGGCCATCACGCCGTGGAACGACCCGCTCCTCACGCCCGCCCGCAAGCTGGCTCCGGCGCTGGCCACCGGCAACGCCGTCGTCCTCAAGCCCGCGTCCGAGACCCCGATGTCCGCCCTCCACCTGGCCCGCGCCCTGCACGACGCGGGTCTGCCCGCCGGTGTGCTGGGAGTCGTCACCGGACGCGGCGGACAGATCTCCGCCCCGCTGCTCGGCGACCCGCGCGTCGCCGCGGTCACCTTCACCGGCTCCAACTCCGTCGGCGAGGGGCTCCGCTCCTCCCTGGCCGACCGCAACGTCCGCTTCCAGGGCGAGCTGGGCGGCAAGAACGCCACCGTCGTGCTCGCCGACGCCGACCTCGGCGCCGCTGTGAAGGCGCTGATGACCGCGGGATTCGGACAGGCGGGCCAGCGGTGCACCGCCACCAGCCGGGTCCTCGTCGAGCGCCCGGTGTACGAGGAGTTCACCCGCCTGCTCCTGGGCGCCGTCGCCGCGCTCAGGCTGGGGCCCGGCGCCTCCGGCACCACCGGTGTCGGCCCGCTCGTCAGCACCGGCCAGCGCGACAGCGTCCTCAGGGACATCGAGCGCGCCGTGAAGGAGGGCGCGACCGTACTGACCGGCGGCGCGGCCCCGCAGGACGAGGAGTACGCCCACGGCTGCTACGTCCGCCCGACCGTCCTGGGCGACGTCACCCGGGAGATGGCCGTCTGGCGCGAGGAGGTCTTCGGACCGGTCGTCGTCGTGCGCCCCGTGGACGGCTTCGACGAGGCCGTCGCCGAGGTCAACGACTCGGACTTCGGGCTCGCCGCGGCCCTCTTCACCCGCGACCTGCGCTCCGCGCACCGCTTCGCCGACGAGGCCGACTGCGGCCAGGTCGCCATCAACACCGCGACGACCGGCTGGGACGTGCACCACCCCTTCGGTGGCTTCCGCGACTCCGGCTCGGCCTTCAAGGAGCAGGGCACCGAAGCCCTGCGCTTCTACACCCGCGTCAAGACCGTCGCCTTCAACTTCGGTCGCTGAAGCGCGGGTCACAGCAAGAAAGGAGGATGCCGATGGCGGACGAAACGGTCGGCATCGTCGGCGCAGGCATCGTGGGTCTGGCGACGGGCCGTGAGATCGCCCGGCGCCGTCCGGGCACCCGGGTCGTGGTGTTCGAGAAGGAACAGCGCGTCGCGGCCCACCAGACCGGACACAACTCGGGAGTCGTGCACGCCGGCATCTACTACGCGCCGGGCAGCCTGAAGGCAGACCTGTGTGTGCGGGGCGTGTCCCTGCTGAAGGAGTACTGCCAGGAACGCGGCGTCCCGTACGAGGAGATCGGCAAGCTGGTCGTCGCCGTACGCGAGGACGAACTGGGCCGGATGGAGGCCCTCTACGAGCGGGCCAGGAACAACCACGTGCCCGACCTGCGGAAGATCTCCAAGGACGAGATCAGGGAGATCGAACCCAACGCGGGCGGCATCGCGGCACTGCACTCGCCCCGGACCGCGATCACGGACTACCCGGCGATCGCCCGGCAGTTCGCCGGGGACATCGAGTCCTCGGGCGGCGAGGTGAGACTCGGCTTCCCCGTGACCGGCCTCACCGAGGTGTCCGGGGGCGTCGACGTGGCCTCCGGCGAGGAGCGGGTCAGGGTCGACCGGCTGATCCTGTGCGCGGGACTCCAGTCCGACTCCGTGGCCAGGATGGCGCGGGACCGGAAGGACCCGCGGATCGTCCCCTTCCGGGGCGAGTACATGCTCCTCAAGCCTGACAGGACCGACCTGGTCCGCGGCCTGGTCTATCCCGTCCCCGACCCGCGCTACCCCTTCCTCGGGGTGCACTTCACGCCCCGGGTCGACGGCTCGGTGGAGATCGGCCCGAACGCCGTCCTGGCACTCGCCAGGGAGGGCTACAAGCTGTCCGACGTGTCCCTGCGGGACCTCGCCGGGCTCGCCCTGTACCCGGGTGTCTGGAGGATGGCCGCCCAGCACTGGCGGACGGGGATCAAGGAGTACCGGGGAGCCCTGTCCGTCGCGGCCTTCATGCGGGACGCGGGCGACTACGTGCCCGGCGTCGGCACCTCGGACGTGATCCGGGGCGGGGCCGGCGTACGGGCCCAGGCCCTCGATCCCGACGGCTCGCTGGTGGACGACTTCCGCATCCACCGCAGGGGCCGCGTGACCGCCGTACGCAACGCCCCCTCGCCCGCGGCCACCGCCTCCATGGCGATCGCGGAGCACATCCACGACGCCGTCTTCGCGAGCGCCGGCGACCCGGCATGACGTGCCGCGACCTGGCTGTCCGCGCAACAACTGCTTGCACGCCGGGCTCTCCGCAAACGGCACCCACCAGCTCTAACGTCTGACGCGCACCACCGCCGACACCCCACCACCCCGAAACGAAAGAGGCACATCATGTTCGTGGTCGACACCCAGATCCACATCTGGAAGGAAGAGACCCCGGATCGTCCCTGGGTCCCCGGAGCCCGCGAGCGGATCCGCCTCAACGGCCACCGCGAGGAAGCCTTCTCCTACGAGGAGGCACTGGAACTGATGGACGAGGCCGGCGTCAACCGCGCCCTCATCCTCCCGCCGTCCTGGGAGGGCAACCGCATCGACTACGCCCTGGAGGCGTGCGAGGCCCACCCGGACCGCTTCGGCATCATGGCCCGCGTCCCGCAGGACGACGAGGCCGAGGGCACGGCCCTGCTGAAGGACTTCGCGCAGAACCCGCACATCAAGGGAACGCGCCTCACCTTCCACCGGCCGCAGGACCGCAACTGGATGATCGACGGCACCAACGACTGGTACTGGCCGATCGCCGAGGAGCTGCGCATCCCGACCATGGTGCACGCGCCGATCTGGAAGCGGGAGCTCGGCGAGATCGCCGCCAAGCACCCCGAACTGAAGATCATCATCGACCACATGGGCATCATGGCCCGCTGTGTCGACGACGCCATCGGCTACTGGGTCTCCGAGACAGCCGACCTCGCCAGGCACCCCAACATCTACGTCAAGGTCTCGGCCCTGCCCGGCTACTCGACCGAGGCCTTCCCGAACAGGAACATCGAGAAGTACGTCCGCGAGATGGTCGACAAGATGGGCCCGCAGCGCTGCTTCTACGGCACCGACATCACCCGGCTGCTCGGTCACGGCATCACCTACACCGACACCATCGAGCAGTTCACCAAGCACTGGGACTTCACCCCCGAAGAGCTCGAGTGGATGATGGGCCGCGGCATCAGCGAGGTCCTCGGCTGGCCGGTCGAGGGCTGAGGACACCGCAGAGATGACTGACAGCAGGAACACACCAGGCGCCGACGGCGGTGACGGCGGTGATGCTGTCGTATCCGCCTTCAACGCCGTCGGCGCCGACTACATCTTCTGCTCATCCGGGTCCGAATGGGCCCCGGTGTGGGAGTCCCTGGCCCGCCGTCACCGCGACGGCGAACCGGCCCCCGCCTACCTCGACCTCACCCACGAGACCGTCGCTGTCGGCATGGCGACCGGCTACGGCCTGGTCACCCGCCGCCCGCAGGGCGTCCTCCTGCACGCGGCCCCCGGGCTGCTGCAGGGCTCGATGGCGATCCACGGAGCGCTGCTCGCGGGCGTACCCATGGTGGTCACCTCCTCGGAGTCGAGCACCTACGGCGACGGTCCCGGGCAGGACCCGGGCGGTCAGTGGTACCGCAACCTCTCCATCGTGGGCGGACCGCACGGCGTCGCCCAGCCGTTCACCAAGTGGGCCAACGAGGCCGCCAGCGCCCACACCCTCCCCACCATGATCACCAGGGCCGCCGAACTCGCGTGGCGGGCACCGGCGGGCCCGGCCTATCTCAACATCCCCCTGGAGATCCTCCTGGAGGACTGGGACGGCCGGGAGGCCAAGCCCGTCGTGGCACCGGGCTCCACGCACAGCTCACCCGAAGAGGTCGACCCCGTCGCCCGGATGATCCGCGAGGCGGAGAACCCCGTGATCGTCACGGAGACCGCGGGCCGGGAGGCGGGCGGCTTCGAGGCGCTCGTGGCCTTCGCCGAGGCCTGGGACATCCCGGTCGTCGAGCCCGACTCGGCGGTGTGCGGCAACTTCCCGCGCAACCACCCGCTGCACGCGGGCAGCGACATCGGGCCGTGGATGGACGAGGCGGACCTGATCCTCCTGGTCAACTGCCGCGTCCCGTTCTACCCGCCGAGCCGGCGCCCCTCCCGGGCGACGGTCGTCGTGATCGACGAGGTGCCGCAGCGGCCCCACATCGCCTACCAGGTGCTCTTCGCCGACAGGTACCTCGAAGGCAACGTCGCCAACACCCTTCGCCAACTGGCCAAGCGCGCGCAGGACTTCGACGAAGCCCACCAGGCGGCCGTCGCCGTGCGCCGCGCGGCCCAGGAAGAGCGGTACGCCGCCGAGCAGACGGCCGTCGCCGAGGCCGAGGCCGCGGCGGAACGGGCCGAGGGCATCGACCCGGTGCTGGTCGCCGCGACGCTGCGTACGCTGCTGGACGGCAAGGACCCCATCGTCGTCGACGAGACCATCACGCACAGCCGGGTCGTCAAGCGCCATCTGAAGACCTCTGCCCCCGACTCGTACTTCTACGTGCAGGGCGGGCTCGGACAGGGCATCGCGGTGGCCCTCGGCGCCAGACTCGCCGCCCCGGACCGCCCGGTGGTGTTCACCGTCGGGGACGGCGCCTTCACCTACAACCCGGTGATCCAGTCCTACGACGCCTCCAAGGCGTACGGACTGCCCGTGCTGATCGTCGTCTTCAACAACCGTGTCTACAAGTCGATGAATCTCAACCACCGGCGCTTCTACCCCGAGGGCGCGGCCGCCGAGACCGGCGAATGGCTCGGCACGGACCTGCACCGGCTGCCCCGGCTCGCCGCGTTCGCCGAGCCGTTCGGGATGCACACCGAGACCGTGGACACCCCCGACGTCCTCACCTCCGCCCTCGAACGCGCGCTCAAGGCGGTCGCGGAGGGCACCACCGCCGTGGTCGACGTACTCGTCACCCGCTGAACCAGGAGGCATCAGCCACCATGACCGACACCCCCGCACCCCAGCCGGGCAGGACCCTGGTCGCCGCCGGCGACCTGCTGGACTTCGCCGCGGCCCTCCTGGAGAAGGGAGGCCTCGGTGCCGAGGACGCCCGCACCACCGCGGACGTCTTCGTGTGGGCCGCCCAGCGCGGAGTCGACTCGCACGGCACCGCGCGCGTCCCCGCCTATCTCGACCTGCTGGCCAAGGGCGTGGCGAACGCCAGGCCCGAGATCACCGTCGAGTCCACGACCCCGGCCGCCGCCGTCCTGGACGCCGACCGCGCACCGGGCCCGGTGGCCCTCACCGCGGCCGCGAAGGAGGCGGTGAGCCGGGCCAGGACGAACGGCATCGCCACCGTGGGCGTGCGCCGCACGGTCCACACCGGCGCGATCGGCTACTACGTGTCCAAGATCGCCGAAGCGGGCCTGGTCGGCATCGGCTTCGTCTCGGGCATGCCCAACATGGGCTACACCGGGGTCAAGGGCGCTGCCGTCGCCACCGCTCCGCTCGCCGTGGCCGTGCCCGCCCGGAGCCATGCGCCGCTGCTCCTGGACATGGCCACCGCCACCATCGCCCTGGGCAGGATCCGCCAGGCCAGGGCGAGCGGGACCCCGCTGCCCGCAGGGGCCGCCGCGACGGAGGACGGCACCCCGACGACCGACCCGGAGAAGGCGGTCATGCCGCTGCCGCTCGGCGGCGTCAAGGGCTCGGGGATGTCGCTCGCCTTCGAGCTGCTCACCAGCGTGCTGGTCGGCGCGCCCATCTTCTCGTCCTTCCACTCGGACGACCCGCAGGGCCGCAAGCACCGTCAGAACGCCCTCCTCATCGCGGTGGACCCGTCGGCCTTCGGAGACCCGGGCGACTTCACCGAGGCGGTGGACGCCACGCTGAGCACGCTCAAGGACCTTCCGGCCGCGGAGGGCGCCTCGGGCGTCTTCTACCCGGGCGAGCGTTCGGCCGCCCTCTCGGCGGAGCGCGGGCGGTCGGGCGTGCCCGTGGCGCCGAAGGTGTGGCGGGATCTCCTGGAGCGGGCGGAGGCCCTCGGCGTCGTACCGCCGGACCCGGTGGGCGACGCCGGCTGACAGCCGTCCCGCGCGCGCACGACCCGGCGGTGCGGACCGGGTCGTGCGCGGTGCGGGGCACGGTGTGGGGGGGAGGGGGGGGGGGG